>NZ_PSRR01000467.1 GCF_004296405.1 Bradyrhizobium sp. Leo170 | reverse complement strand
AACCACCGGCGAAGGCAGCCGCGATCCGACGGTGAAGGAAATGAACGTGAAGGAGAAAGGCAAGGTCGAACGGATGGGCAAGTAGTTTGGCCCCATGACATTTGGACCTTTTCGCGTGCGGTTCGGTTCCACTGCGCGCGAAACGCTTGAGCGCTTGATCCGGCAAGGTGGGGAGCCGATGAGAGAGGATGACGATTCGAAGAAAAGTCATCACGCTTTAGGCATCAATCAGGACGCCCGGATTGAGCATGCCTTGGGGATCCAATTCGCGCTTGGCTGCCCGCAATGCGGCGGCGAAGAGCGCTGGCCGCTGTCGGTCGTACCAGGGTCTATGATCGCGACCAACGGCATGATGATGGGTGATGGTGCCGCCCGCCGTGATCAGCGCGTCGCTCGCCGCGTTCTTGATGGCCTGCCACTGTTCGAGAAGCGCGCCGTGTCGACCGCGCGCGTGGAAGGAGAAATAGGGCGCGGGACCGTCCGGGTAGACGTGGGTGAAGCGGCAGGTGACTTCACCCTTGATCCCAGTTGCTTCCAGAATCGCGCATTCGGTTGCTGTTTTGACCTTGTCGTGAAAGCTTTCGAACCGATCCCAGGTGATGGCGCTCTCGAACGTATCGATGATGAGGCCCGCGGGCGTCAGAAATTCGCGCGCATAGGGCATCCGAATAAACGCGTTGCGCCAGATGCCTGCCGCGCCTTGGAGATGCGCGTCCCTGGCTGTCGCGGGCTCCGGCGTCCCGCGGTGGTCGGCGCAGCACTCAAGTGCACGCGCGAACCAGGCGTCCAAGGATGATCGCCCGATTCGAATGCGAGCACCATGATTGCAGCGCTGCCGTCAGCCGCCCCCGTGTTAAAGGCCTCCTGCGGGTCCAGGATCCGGCAATTGGATGGATAGAGGCCGGCTTGCGCGACCGCACGCACAGCGCACGCGGCATCGAAGAAGGAGGGAAAGCGAACCGATGCGCCAGCGCGGAACTTTGGACGGGGCTGCAATCGCATCCAGGCACGCGAAATCACCCCCAGAATCCCTTCCGAGCCAATGAACATGCGGTCGGGACTCGGTCCGGCACCCGAGCCGGGAAGTCGGCGCGTCTCCAGCACGCCAGCGGGCGTCACAACGCGCAGGCTTTCGACGAAATCGTCGATATGGGTATGAAGACTGGCGAAATGGCCGCCCGATCGTGTCGCAATCCAGCCGCCCAGAGTTGAGTATTCGAAGCTCTGCGGAAAATGCCGTAAGGTGAAGTTGTGGGGCTTGAGCTGGTTTTCCAGGAACGGACCATAGGCGCCAGCTTCGATCGAAGCGACGCGCGATAACGAATCCACTTCGATGACTTTGGAAAGATTGCGCAGATCGAGGCTGACGGCAGCCTTGTGCTTGATGCCGTCAACCCGCGGCTCGACGCCGCCGCACACGCTCGATCCGCCTCCAAAAGGTGTCAGCGAAGCGCCAACAGATCCCGCCCAGTCCATCACAGCGGAAATCTCCGACTCGTTACGCGGATAGGCCACGACGTCGGGCGCACTATCGTAATTGCCAAGCATTGCTCTAACGTAATCCGGATAGGACTTGCCATAGGTGTGCGCGGCACGATCGTAACGTTCGCTCGTGCAGAAGGGCGCGAGGGAGGCCGGTGGCACTATGCGCGGCTCCCGCAAGGAGAGCTCTTCAAGGCCCGGAACAGCGACCGTGTCGAATTCGTCAGTTCCAAATTTGACATGATAGCGGCCGAGGACAAACTTCCGTTCCTCTTCGCTCATGCCTTCGCCTTCGCGCCCCCAACCGTAATGTTTCAGCCTTGTGTCGGTCATGAGCGTTCCTCGTGTTGGTTTCGATAGTTGCTCGGATCGACGAAACAGATCTTCTGAACGCGCGCGCCGCAGATTGAGCTCGGCCGATCGAAACAATACGCCCTCGAGGGGAACGATGAAAGATCGCGCGTTTTACGTCGGCTGTTTCTTCAGCGAACGGGCGACCGCTCGGTTCAGCAAATCGCAGCCTTGCTTCGTGTGGCATGACGAAATTCCGAGCCGCCGTGTTTCGAGCGGAAGGAAATCCCGCAATGCGACAGCGCCTACGCGGCCTCGGCTTACTGAATTGCGGTAGACTACACAGAGCGGGTGGAATAAGCCTATCCACGCTCGCTTTGAAAGGTGCGCATTTGGTCTCCGAGAACGACCTGGAGGCTGCTCTTGAATTCCTCCGGGCGCGGGCCGCCGGATCGGTCGAGGGCATTTTTGGTCCGGCCTCGATGACATGGAGGATCGACAGGGAGGCCGTCATCTTCCTGGGCGCCGGTCGTGCGTTGCTCCTTCAACTGGCGCATCCCTGGGTTGCCGCGGCCGTGGCCGAGCACTCGCGGACCTTTGCGGATCCGATCGGTCGCTTTCATCGGACCTTTGACGTTATGTTTACAATGGTGTTCGGCTCACTCGACAGCGCCCTTGCTGCTGCAAGGTACCTCCACCGCCGCCATGCCACGATCGTCGGCCGCTTGCCCGAAGCAATCGGTCCCTTCGAGAGTGGCTCAATCTACTGCGCCAACGAGGTCGCAGCGTTGCGCTGGGTTCACGCGACGCTCGTCGAGAGCGCTCTCATCGTACACGACCTGATCTTGCCTCCCCTCACGGTCGAAGAGCGTGAGCGGTATTGGGCCGAAAGCCGGCTGTTTGGGGCGTTGTTCGGGCTGACGTCTACCAACCTACCGGCGGATTGGGCTTCATTCGCTGCCTACAGCACAAGCATGATGCAATCGGATACATTGTCCGTCAGCGCCACCGCACGCGAGCTGGCGGGACAGATCTTTGCCGGCGCACGGCCATGGTTGCGGCCGCCGCAGTGGTACCAGGCCCTGACTGCCCATCTGCTGCCAGACCGATTGCGCGTGGGCTTCGGATTTACCTCTCACGAGCGTGACCGGAAAGCCGCCGAACGTGCGTTTGCACGCATACGACGCATCTATCCCAAAATACCGACTCGCCTTCGGTACGTCGGTCCCTACCAGGAAGCGCAAGCGCGACTACAAGGAAAGCCGCAACTCGACTGGGCAACGCGATGTCTCAACAGGGCCTGGGTCGGACGGCCCCAGCTAGATGACCGCTGGAACAGATGAAGGTGCTCATGCCGATGGCGGTCATGGCCTTAGCATAAGCGCGTAAGAGCTGAACCTGCTATGGGTTCATGAACTGCCTCATGCGAAGGATTGGATGAGATATCGTAGCGCTTCCGTCGGCCCTGATCTCGACGACATTGGGGCGTGGATCAGTATACTGGCCGGCAAATTGCGACGGGAACGGCCCGACCGGGGCATAAGGAAGACGCGATGAACGATACGATTGGCTACCCCGATCCCGGCCTCGATCTGTCGGACGGCTTCAAGCCGCACACCTTGCACTGGGGCGTGTTCTCGGCGCGTCACAGCGAGGCTGGACTCGAAGTCAGGCCTTATGCGGGGCCTGCCTTGCCGCGGTGCACATCACCGACGGCATCGCTCCCGGTGTTGTCCAGCTACCGACCGGCGCGTGGTACGACCCGATGGATCCGGAGGAAGAGACACCGCTCTGCGTTCACGGCAATGCGAATGTGCTCACCCGCGACATCGGCACCTCATCCTTCGCGCAAAGGCTGCACCGGCCATCTCACGACTGTCGAGGTGGAGCGGTTCAACGGCAATCTGCCGCCGATCCGCGCTTTCGATCCGATGTAGCGGACGTGACATGCCCGTTTGTTGGAGGGAACGTTGATGGGTTGGTTCAGTGAGGGCAAGCGGGTGCGGATCCCGAACCCGGTGGGCGGACAGTTGCAGGTCGTGGCTTGTTCGCCGTTCCCCGACGCGGCTGGCGAGGCGATTCTCTGTCCCAAGTGCGACATTGACGGGGTGATCACCGCGGAGCGCCTCGCGGCGACTGCGGTGCAGTACAGCAGCTACGAGGTACCTAAGCCGAAGTGGCCCCGCCCTGGGGCGGTGCTCCCCGTCACCGTGGACTTGGCCGATCCGAACCGGTTCAGGATCGAATGGGATCAGGTGCCGACCGGGCCAGAGGCCGCCGAAAGGCTCGCAGAGACTTTACGCGCCCGGCAACTCAGCGAGCGGCTGGCCGACGCGCCCGGCCATCACGCGTTTCCCCGCGTCTGGCGGGAGGTGGCGCATGCCGCGTCGTTGCTGACGCTGGTCAACGGCCTCACTCCGCAGCAGACAGAGATCGCGCTTTCCGGCGGCGCCGCTGCCCTCGGGCTCGTGCCGGCCACGGCGAAAGTGTTGTCCGCGCACGAGGTGGGACCGAGCAGTGCACCAGGCGGGACGTGGGACATCGTCCTCTGGGTGAACCACCCGAACGGTGGGCAGGGTTGGCAAGCGGTGACCCGCATGTCCTTCAGCAGCTCCCAACGCCGCGAAAAGCGCACCACCGCCGGGTGCGAATTACCCGTCCTGGTCGACCCGGACAACCACAACCGAATCATCGTTGATGTCACGCGCCTCTCCTGAGTGGTGCGACCGGGGCTCACCAACATCTGCGCCGCGCGCGTAGAAGCTGATTGGCTCAATCGGCGAGCTCACGCTGCGAGCTGAGGTTGAAACACCACATCGGCGTAGTAGTTGGAGGAGCTGAAGGTGTTGGTTGGGAAGAGTCCGGCCGAGTTCGTTCCTCCATAAGCATAGACGCCATTGCCGCCTGACGTAGCGCTGGATGGCGCCGTCAGGGCTCCGCTCGTGAGCGCGTTGGTGAAGAAGTTGCTGGTGGCTGCATACGCGCCGTTTGTGTGATAGGACGCGACATAGGTGGTGTTGGCAGCGATCGAGACCGGCGTCGCCAAGGGCACGGTCTGCCAGCCGCTTGCGGTGGTGTTGGTGAAGGTTGCGCTGGCAAGCTTGGTGCCGGTCGAGGTCCACAGGTCGAGGAGATCGGAGCCAGTATCGCCGGGACTGCGGTAGAACTTGAGCGCGGTGATCTGGCCGGCAGTGGACGAGGTGAACTTCACCCCGACCTCGAGCGCGGAGCCATCATTCAAACTGGTCTGCGTCGGGGTGTTTGACGCGGTGAACAGGCTCACCGTCGCGGACGTCGTGGTCACGGCGATATTGAAGGTCTCGCTGGCAGAAAGGCCGGCAGGATCGGTGGCCGAAACCTGGACGCCGGC
>NZ_PSRR01000466.1 GCF_004296405.1 Bradyrhizobium sp. Leo170 | reverse complement strand
ATCAAGGCCGGGACGACGAAAATCACCACCTTGCAATTCGGCGCGGGAAAGGGTTCTTGCCGTGGCGATGACCATTGAAGCGCCAGTGCTGGAACAACCCGACGCCGCCATGCCGCCTGCGGCGGCGCGGCTGTCGCGTTTTGTGCGGCCCGCGCTCGGGCTGCTGCTGCCGTTAGGCCTCGCCCTCGGCTGGGAGCTTGCGGTCTGGTTCGGCTATTCCAACGGCCGATTGGTGCCGCCGCCGACGAAAGTCTTCGCCACGATCATGGAACTCGCGAAAAGCGGCGAGCTGTCGCGGCACATCATCACGACGCTGTCCCGCGTTGCCGCGGGCTTTGCGCTCGGCGTCGTCGCCGGCACGCTGCTCGGCGCCGTCTCCGGCTATTGGGGCTTGGCGCGGCGGCTGCTCGATCCGACCGTGCAGGCGCTGCGCGCGATTCCCTCGATTGCCTGGGTGCCGCTGTTCATCCTCTGGCTCGGCATTTTTGAAACCTCGAAGGTGGCGCTGATCGCGGTCGGCGTGTTCTTCCCGGTCTATCTCGGCGTGATGGGCGCGATCCACTCGGTCGACCGCAAGATCGTCGAGGTCGGCCGCATCTTCCGCCTTTCGGGCCCGGCGATGATCCGCCGCATCCTTCTGCCGGCGGTCCTGCCGGCCTATGTGGTGGCGCTCCGCGTCGGCCTTGGTCTGGGCTGGATGTTCGTGGTTGCCGCCGAGTTCATGGGCGCCTCCGAGGGGCTCGGCTATCTCCTGATCGACGGCCAGCAACTCGGCAAGCCGGCGCAGATCGTCGCCGCGATCGTGATCTTCGCGATCCTCGGCAAGACCACCGACTGGCTGATCGAACTCGCCACCGCGCCGCTCTTGCGCTGGCAGGACGCTTTCGGCCGCGGGCGCGGAGCGGCCTGATGCTCGCCCTTCGTAACGTCGGCAAGACCTATCCCAACGGGGTCCATGCGCTTTCGCGCTTCTCCTCCGAGATCAAGCCGGGCGAGATCATCGCCATCATCGGCGGGTCCGGTTGCGGCAAGTCGACGCTGCTCCGTGCCATCGCCGGGCTCGATCGCGCCACGTCAGGCACGGTGACGCTCGATGGCGCCACCATCACCGCGCCGCACGCCAAGATCGGCATCATCTTCCAGGAGCCGCGGCTGCTGCCCTGGCTCAGCGTCGCCGACAATATCGGCTTCGGCCTCTCGGACCTGCCGGCCGATGCACGACGTGAAAAGGTGGCGCGCGCGCTGGCCCGTGTCGGCCTCGCCGACAAGGCCAATGCCTGGCCGCGCGAGCTTTCCGGCGGGCAGGCGCAGCGGGTCGCGATCGCGCGTGCCTTGGTGCCGCAGCCGGAGGTGCTGCTCTTGGACGAGCCGTTCTCCGCGCTCGACGCCTTCACCCGGCGCGACCTGCAGGATCATCTGCTCGACCTCTGGGCCGACACAAGGCCGACGCTGATCCTGGTGACACATGACGTCGACGAGGCCGTGGTGCTGGCGGACCGCGTGCTGGTGATGCGGCCGCGGCCGGGCCGGCTGTTCGAGGAGATCGCGATCAACCTGGCGCGGCCGCGCGACCGCAACTCGTCGCCTACAGACAATTTCAAGCGTCGCGTGCTCACCGCGCTCGACCGCTCGCTCGATCGCAACGTGCCGGACAATGAGACGAGCTCGACCGCCGGCGAAGCGATGTGGTGGTGACACCGGCGCCCCCAGGGAGTACACGGAAAGACAGAAAATCCGGGAGAACAACAATGGACGCCACCGAGCTCCGCGCGCTGCAAGCCCCGATCAAGGAACGCTACAAGACCGACCCCGCCACCGCCGTTATCACGCTGAAAGCCAAGGGCTCGATCGAGAACGAAGGCATCGCCTGCAAGGTCGAAACCGGCCGTGCGCTCGCGGTCGCCGGCCTTCATCCGGCAGCCGGCGGCTCCGGGCTGGAACTCTGCTCCGGCGACATGCTGCTCGAAGCGCTGGTCGCTTGCGCGGGCGTGACGCTGAAATCGGTCGCGACTGCGATCGAGGTGCCGCTCCGCAGCGGCAACGTGTTCGCTGAAGGCGATCTCGATTTCCGCGGCACGCTTGGCGTCGACAAGGAGGCCCCGGTTCTCTTCGCCGAGATCCGCCTGCGCTTCGAGGTCGACACCGACGCACCGCAGGACAAGCTCGACCTCCTGCTGAAGCTGACCGAGCGCTATTGCGTGGTCTACCAGACCATCAGGCACGGCCCGCAGGTCGCCGTCTCGATGAAGCGGGTGTGATGTCTCGTCGTCCCGGCCTTGAGCCGGGACCCATACCCCCTCTGCTTCTATTTTGCTTACCGCTGTTCGAACGCCTTCGCGCCACACGAAGGTCTGTGGTTATGGGCCCGGCTCAAGGCCGGGGCGACGGCCCGATGCCCCCGAATTCATCTTCCTGCTGATGCTGCTATTGCGCATGGCGATCACGGCCGCCGTTGTCGTGACCGCCTCCGTCATCACCGAGCGTTCAGGGCCGGTGATCGGCGCGCTGGTGGCAACCTTGCCGATCTCGGCGGGACCGTCCTATGTCTTCCTCGCGCTTGACCATGATGCGGCCTTCATCGCCGAGGGTGCGCTCGCGAGCCTGCCGATCAATGCGGCGACGATCTATCTCGGATTGACCTATGTCGTGCTGGCACAGCGCCACAGTGCGTTGCTCAGCACGGCCGCAGCCGTCGCGGTATGGATTATACTCGCGTCCATCTTCTGCCAGTTCCACTGGACGCTCGCCGCCGGGCTGATCATGAACGTCATCACCTTTGCGATCTGCGTGCCGCTGTTGCAGCGCTATCGCCATGTGAAGAAGATGCCGCTGATCACCCGCCGCTGGTACGACATACCCCTGCGCGCCTCGCTGGTCGCGACGTTGGTGGCGGTCGTGGTGACGTCCTCGGGCTGGGTCGGCCCGCGGGTCAGCGGCATCATCGCGTTGTTTCCGGTGGTCTTCACCTCGATGATGCTGATCCTGCATCCGCGCATCGGCGGCCCGCCGACGGCAGCCGTGATTGCCAACGGCGCCTGGGGCCTGATGGGATTTGGAATTGCGATCGCGGTGCTGCATGTCGCCGCGCTGCAGTTCGGTTCGGCGATCGGCTTGAGTCTGGCGCTCGCCACCTGCGTGACCTGGAATCTCGGCCTGTGGTGGCATGGGCGGCGACGAATGCGTCGAACTTAGATCCTCATGGTGAGGAGCGCGTAGCGCGTCTCGAACCATGAGGCCCCGATCGCGCCCCTGGCCCATCCCTCGAGACGCCGCCTCGCGGCTCCTCGGGATGAGGAGACGCGTAGGGTGGGCAAAGGCGCTCTTGCGCCGTGCCCACCATCCACGTTCTGCCCGCGATGGTGGGCACGCTGCGCTTTACCCACCCTACGGCAGGGTCTACTGCTTCGGCAGTTTTGCCCTCAGCGCGTAGAGCGCTTCCAGCGCCTCGCGTGGCGACATCTCGTCGGGGTGCAGCGCTTTCACCGCCTCCACCAGAAGCTCTGCCTCGCTCGGCGGTGCTGCTTCCGCGGCGGCGCGGGAGGGGACGGCGAACAGCGGGAGGTCATCGACCAAAGCGCGCGCGGTCTGGCCGCGGTCCTGCGCCTCCAGTTTCGCCAGCACGGATTTCGCCCGGGTGATCACCGCTGGCGGCAATCCTGCGAGCTTTGCCACCTGGATGCCGTAGGAACGATCCGCCGAGCCTGGCAGCACCTCGTGCAGGAACACGACATTGCCCTGCCATTCCTTCACCCGCACCGTGGCGTTGAACAGTCGCGGCAGTCTCGCCGACAGCGCGGTGAGCTCGTGATAATGCGTCGCGAACAACGTGCGGCAGCGGTTGTTCTCATGCAGATGCTCGATCGCGGCCCAGGCGATCGAGAGGCCGTCGAAGGTCGCCGTGCCACGGCCGATCTCGTCGAGGATCACCAGCGAGCGTTCGCTCGCCTGGTTGAGGATCGCCGCCGTCTCGACCATCTCGACCATGAAGGTCGAGCGTCCCCGCGCGAGGTCATCAGCCGCGCCGACGCGGGAGAACAGGCGGTCTATAATGCCAATCCGCGCCCGCGACGCCGGCACATAGCTTCCGATCTGCGCCAGCAGCGCGATCAGCGCATTCTGGCGCAGGAAGGTCGATTTGCCGGCCATGTTCGGACCGGTGAGGAGCCAGAGCTGTCCGGATTTCTGCGCCGGCCCCGGTGAGAGGTCGCAAGCGTTGGCGATGAACGGCTGGCCATCGCGCTTCAAGGCCTGCTCGACCACCGGATGGCGGCCGCCTTCGATCGCAAAGCCTAGGGAATGCTCGACCTCGGGCCGCACGTAGTTCTCGTCGACCGCAAGCTTCGCCAGCGCGGTTGCGACATCGAGCAGCGCGAAGGCGTGCGCGGCGGCGCGCAGATCGTCGCTTGCGGCAAGCGCCATGGCGCTGAGCCGGTCGAAGATCTCGAGCTCGAGATTGAGCGAGCGGTCGCCGGCATTGGCGATCTTGGCTTCGATCTCGCCGAGTTCTGACGTGGTGAAACGGACCTGGCCGGCGAGCGTCTGGCGATGGATGAAGGTCGCGTTCAAGGGCGGCGTCATCAGTTTGTCGCCGTGCTGCGCGGTCACCTCGACGAAATAGCCGAGCACATTGTTGTGCCGGATCTTGAGCGCCTTGACGGAGGTCACCTCGGCGTAGCGCGCCTGCATCGAAGCAACGACAAGGCGTGAGGCATCGCGCAGGTTTCGGCTTTCGTCCAGCGCAGCCTCATAACCTTCGCGGACGAAACCGCCGTCGCGCTTGATCAGCGGCAATTGCTCGGCGAGCGCGCGCTCGAATTCATGCGCCAGGTCCCGCGAGGGACGGCGCAGCGCCTCCATCACGGCCACGATTTCCGCCGGCGCTGATCGAGCTGCGCCAGCCGCACCAAGGCCTGATCGGCGGCCAGGATGCCGTCGCGGAGCCCTGCGAGATCGCGCGGGCCGCCGCGGCCGACCGATAGCCGCGCCAACGCGCGGGACATGTCGGGCGCCGCGCGCAGCACGCTGCGGATATCCTCGCGCGCGGCACTATCCGCGACGAAGGCCGAGCTCGCATCGAGCCGCCGCGTGATCGCAGCGCTGTCAGTGAGCGGCGCCGCGAGCCGCTGCGCCAACAGGCGCGAG
>NZ_PSRR01000465.1 GCF_004296405.1 Bradyrhizobium sp. Leo170 | reverse complement strand
CGCCGACCTGCTTGTTGATCTGCACCGGCGCGGCCGCCGGCGTCCCGTCGGGTTTGTTCAGGGTGAAGGTGCCTTCGACTGCGATGCGCTGCGTCGAATCCGCCGGCGCCGTCGCCTTGGCGCCATCCGGCAGCGCCGTGCTGTACATGCCGCGCTTTGCCATGATGCTCGGGACATAGGCAGAAGTCTCCGGGTTGCCCCATTTGCCAATGTCCCACCCACCATTGTACGCGCGCAAGGCGTCCTCGACCGTGCCGAACTGCCGCTTGTTTTCATCCATCAGCTCGCGGTGGATCAGCACGGCATCGCGAGGGTCATACGGGTCCAGCTTGCGGCCGAACCGCTTCTCGAGCGAGCGCAACGTCTCGGGCATGACCTGCGCGAGCCCCATTGCGCCAGCCTTGCTGATCGCGTTTGGGTTCCATCCGCTTTCCTGGTCGAACTGCGCGGCGGAGGTGCCCGACGGCAGGCCGAGTCGCCGGTCCGTCTCGGCGAGCTGGGCCATCAGCCAGGAGTCGCCTTTAAGGTTTGCGGTCGAGCCCGGCCCGCCCCTGATGTCGTCCGGCGTGACACCGGCGGGGATGGAGGCGGCAGGCTTGGTCCCAGGCGTATTGCTCGCGTAGGCTTTGCTCGTCATCTCGCGCAGGTCTCGCTTGAGCCGCACGTCCTCGTCGTCCAGGGCCTTCGAGCGCTCGACTGCCAAGTCTCGCACCTTCTGCTCGGCCGCGACCCGCTCGTCGAGCAGCCTCTTGAGCTCAGCACGCCCAGCCTCTTGCTGCCCCGGCGTCATGCCAGCGCCATCCTGGCGGAACTTCTCCCAGGCGGTCTGATGGCGCTCGCGGGCGGCCTGCACCTCTTCCCCGGCCGCCTTGATGCGGTCCTCGTACTGGACACCGATGGATTCCTTGCGCTCGCGCGACTCGGCCTCGAGCATCGCTTTCTGGATGCCCATCGGCCCGACCTTGCCCTTGTCCCCGGCGAGATAAAGGATGCCGGCGCGCATATCAGTGAACAGCGGCACCAGCTTTCCGGCCATCTCCTGCTGCAGGTTGAGTATGCCCACCGTCGCGCGGCGAGTTTCGCTGCCGTCGGTTTTCTCCTGCTCGCGCGAGGCCGTGAGCTTGATGAGTTCGGCGCGCAGGTCGTCGTCGTTGCCGCTCGCCTGGGCGATGCGCAGGCGCTTCTCCTCCTCCACATTGAGCGCATCGATCCCAGTCCGCGAGCGCAGACTTTGCGCCTGCGCGTCGAGCACGTCGCGCCCGCCGCTCTGAATGCGCGCCAGCGCTTCGATTCCAGTCGCTGACAGATTGCGCACGCCAACCCCGGAGCCCTCAAGCGTTTTTTCGATGCCGCCCAGGTCGTTCGGCGACGTCAAGGCCAGCGCCATTGCCTGATTCGTGCCGATGCCGAAGAAGCTCGACATCGCGTTCGCCATCAGGTCCGCCCGGCCGGCGTAGACCTTGCGGAACTGCTCCATCAGCATTTGCAGGTTCGTCGACGACGAGGCGGCAGCGGTGCCCGGAGTCGCCATGCGGTACCGCTCGGCGAAGCGCGCATAGAGCGAACCTGAGCCGAACGTGGCGGAACCGGTTCCGAAGGCGCCCTGCTCCTGCAGTACCTGCGTTTGGATCGGGTCCAGCCCCAGACGGCGGCCAAGTGCCGAATACATGAAGTTCTGGCCGGCCTCGCCGGCGCCGCCGCCGCCCGCGATAGCCGAGTTGACGCGGGACAACAGGTTAGCCGAGCCGGCCACATCCAGGCCCGGCGTGCGCGATCCGACCAGCCCGGACAGCATGCCGGCATATCCGCCGACGTTACCAGTGACCAACCCCAGGCGGGTTTGCTGCGCCGTGTAGGACGCAATGGCCTGCAGCACCTCGTCGGCCTTGGAGAAGGCGCCGGACTTGCCGATGCTCTCGCCGATCATGAGGGCTAACCGGCGGCTCTCCTGCTCGTTGCCGGTAACCTGGAATTGGCGCATCTGCGCGAAGAAGGAATTGCCCGCGCCAGGGTCGAGGCCGAATGACCGGCTGAACCCTCCGCCGATTTGCACCTCGTCAGCCAGTGTCTTGTACTGGCCCGGCGCCATGCCGGAAATCTTCGCAAACTCGGCGCCGAGCTTCTGCCCTTCCTCGAACGTCACGTCGATGGACTTCGACGCCGCGCGCAGGGTGTCGCGCAAGACGTGGAAGCCGACGTTTACGTCGCCCAACGTTCGCTTGAGCGTGTCGTAACCAACGAACTCCCGCTGAGCGTCGCCGACCTTGCCCATGACGGCGCCCATGGCCTTTCCAACGCCGAGCGCGACGATTCCACCGAGCAGACCGGCGAGACCGGCCATTGCCCCACCGGCCATCCCAGCGGACAGCGCGTTATCGGCGACACCTCCGACAGGCCCAGCAGCGCGAAGGCCAGCGGAGACGACGTTGCGCCCAGCCCCGCCCCAGGCAGCACCAGGACCAGGAGGCGGGTTCTGACCGGCGCCACCAGGAGCGGGCCTCGGTGCGGGCGATGGCGCCGCTCCACCAGAGAACCCGCCACCGATGCCAGCCGACACGTACTGGAATGCCCGCTGCATGCGGCGCGCGCGCTCGGCCGGATTGTCGTACATCCGGGCCCAGTCGATGTCGAAGAACCCGGCGCCGCCCTGCCCGGTCGCCTTGAGACGCTGGTTGAACCCGCCAGAAATTTTCTTCAGGCTCTCGAACTGCGCCTGGAGCTGGCGCATGTTGTCGAGCGTCGCCTTGTCGATAGGCTGATATTTCAGCCGGTTCACCTGCGCGATGACCGCGCCCAGCTTGTTGAACTCCTGGGTGAACTTTTGGACAGCCCGCTCTACGTCGGCAGGATCGAACTGCGCCTCGACTGGAATCTTGATGCCGCTCATTTACGTCCCCCTTTGGCAGAACGCCGCGATACGGGGACGCTGAACAGACCACTCCTACGTGCCGGCTTGGCCTTAAAGAGCAGCACTTTTTTCTCACGCCGGCCACGCGCGATTACATCGCATAGCAGATCGAAGCTACTGCGCTGGGGGCGCCCGAGAGCCTTGGAGAGCGCACCATCGATAAGGTGCTCTGCGAATGGCGACTTTTCCGGACTCCGCGAGTCTGGACCCAAGATTCCATAGTGCGGCGCATCGCTTTTTGCGAGCAGCGTACCCGCGCGGCGCACCTCAACGGTCATGTGCCGCGCGTCGGTCGCCAGCCAAACATCGAACCCGTCGCGGGTCGTTTCATATGTGAGTCGAGCCATGCCCGCCTCCTTCAAATAAAAAGCCCCACGGCCGGAGTCCGGCCACGGGGAAAGCGCGGGTGGAGCGCTACTGGTTTGTTCATTTGCCGTTGCCTTTGGACGGCTCTGCGGATTTGTCGGCAGTGCCAAGCATGCCGAGCAAGCTCATGCATGCCGCCAGACAGGCGGCATCGCCGGCGATAGCTCGCTGCACGGCGAGTTTGGTGATCGTGCCCCCATGTCGGATGAGCTCGCGCGCCACGTCCTTGCGCAGTCGGTCCGCCGTGCGAGGGCGGCCGACCGGGTTGCCGGAACGGGCCGGTGCGAAGCAGCGGCCGGGGTTGGATTCGGTAGAGAATTTCATTTCAGTGCTCCCGTGCGGCAGAACCAATCCCACTCCGGCGTCCGGCGGTACACGCTGCCCGGTGTCTTGGCACCGGTGATTTCCACGAGCCGCTTGATACTTTCGAGCAGCTCGGCTTCCTGCGTCGCGATGCTGGCGGAGATGGACCGCACTACGACGTCGCGCTCCAGCGCCGCGATCTCGCCCTCAACGCGCTGGCGAAGCTCGACCGCGCTGGCCGGCTCCACGATGGCGTCGAGCCGAGCCAAGGCGTCGGCCTTCGCGGCACGAAGCGTTTCCAGATCCAGCTCAATGCCGCGAAGCTCGAGCAAGTCGCGGTCGGTCGATTGGTCCGCCGAGCGCAAATCGGCGATAGCGGCGCGCCGGTCCTCGAGCAGGCCGATGCGTTCCGCAATCTGACTGATTTTCTGCGCGGCAACGCTGCGTGCGTCGCGCACCATGCCAACCTCGACGAACAATTCGGCCGACTTCCCGCAAGCTCCGGCAAGTTTCTGCCTGTCGCCATCGGTCAGCTCATGGCCGGCTGCCGTCAGGCGCTCGACGATTTCGCCGCATCGGCGCTCGGCGGCAGCGGCTGCGTCCAGCAAACGGTCTTGTCGTGCGGTATCGATAGCGGCCGCCTCCGCGTCACGTGTCGCCTGCTCGCGCTCGTCGAGCTTCGCCAGCTTGTCGCGCACCCGGTTGGTGTCGGCGCCCACCATCGCCAGGGTGGTGAGTTCGGATTGCAGTTTGGCCCGTTCGACCTGGAATTCATTGCTCATGGATTTTGCTCCGGAATGGCCGCTGATCGACCGTCTGATAGTTATTGTTTTGTCACGACCGAAATTCCGGAAGCGTTTCGGAAGTGCCGGCACGGCGCCGCTGCCGTTCACTGCGCCCTATGAGCGCCCTAAAAAAAATCCGCCGCCCTGAGCGCCAGTCGCTGTAGCGATCTCAGCACTAGGACAACTGATTCCCGATCTGTTGGCCGCTCGCCCGTCTTGCAAATGCGCCGCGTGTTCTGGCAAAGCGCGTGCATCGCCGTGAACGAACCGGCCTATCGAGGAGAACCATCGCAATGACCGCGCGCTATCTCACGCCAGCACAGGTGTCCGAACGGTTCGGAGGCAGAATCGCCGTTCGCACCCTCGCCAACTGGAGATATCTCGGCACGGGCCCGAAGTTCACCCGTCTCGGCGGGCGCATTCTCTACAGGGAAGACGTCCTCGACGAGTGGGAGCAGACCAGGACGGTCGAGAGCACCAGCGAGTATCGGAAATAGAAACGGCGGGGCTAGGTTCAAATCCCAATAAAGCGTGCTCGTCTGCTTCTGCTTCCGGGCCGATTCCGGACATTGGCTACGTCGAGCGGTTTGTCAGAGATGGGCCGATAGTGTTGCAAAACTCCCAAAATGCCAGGCGACCAATTTTCCGCGGAAAGACGACACAAGCGACAATCGCCGATCACTGCAGCTTCAGACGCGTTGCCAGAATCACCTGTGAGTTCGGCGCACGGCGGTGTGGTCCCCCACACAATTATTCACTCGTCGCGCCTACGGCTCGCAGAGCTTGAGTCCCATGCCGCAAAAAGACTTTTGCAACACTATCGG
>NZ_PSRR01000464.1 GCF_004296405.1 Bradyrhizobium sp. Leo170 | reverse complement strand
TGTTCGCTTCCGACAGCTCGGTGAAGATCGAGGAAGCCACCGACGCCAAGTCGGGGCACCGCGCCTATGTCAGCAAGAAGCCCGATGTTACCGTAATCGACATCAACCTCCCGGATGTTTCCGGGTTCGAGCTGATGCGCCGGATTCGCAAGGAAGATCCCGAGGCCAGGATCATCATGTTCAGCATGAACGACGATCCGGCCTTCGTGGTCCGCGCGGTGGAAGCAGGCGCCCAGGGCTATGTCTCGAAGACCGACGACCCCAGGGTGTTCGTGAAAGCCGTTCGCAAGGTCGCGGCCGGGGACAATTTCATATCGCCGCACCTTGCCGAGGCCGTGACCTTTTCGGGCGCCGCCATCAAGGCCAATCCGGCCTCGCTGATGTCGCCACGCGAACTGGAAATCCTGCGACTGCTCGGCCGGGGCGACAAGATCGGCGAGGTCGCCGCGGCGCTCAACATCTCCTACAAGACCGTCGCCAACACCACCTCGCTTCTGAAGCAGAAGCTCGGCGCCAAGAGCCATTCCGATCTGATCCGCATCGCCGTTGAGATGGGGTTGAGCTGACCCTTAATCGCCTGCGGAACTGGTCGCGCCCGAAGGCGCGACCGTTCCCATCGCTTGCATTCGCTTCTGCCGGGGCAATTCGGGAACAGCAGGGCGGTGCAGGCGATTCCTAGAGCTTGTTTCGATTCTGATGCAATGTGCCGAAGCATCGGCCACGCCGCTGGTCGCTGCTTCCCTTGCCTCGATGGCGGACATAAACGGGAAAAAGCGGCAATGGTTCCGACGTCATGCGGCTGCCATCGTGAAGCCAGCGATGGATTGGTGCATCCCAGCGCGCTTGACGATACACCTCCGTCTAGCCGGCCAGTCGGCCGTGCTTTGCGGCAGCGCCGCACAAGAAGCGGTTTCCCCTTGGCGCGAAAACCCTTTATGGTGGCGCTTCGAGTCCGCGCAGCGAGAACTCGATAAATTCCATGATATCAAGGGCTTAAGGTAAAGGCTTGAGCCTTTGGAGGGCGGTTTGACGCGGTATGTTTCGACCCGGGGAGAGGCCCCGGCTCTCGGTTTCTGTGATGTGATGCTGACCGGGCTCGCCCGCGACGGCGGCCTGTACGTGCCCGAAAGCTGGCCGGTCCTGTCGCGCGAGACCATCGCCGGTTTCTTCGGACGGCCCTATTGGGAAGTCGCGGTCGACGTCATCCGCCCGTTCGCGGGCGGCGAGATTTCCGATCCCGATCTCGGTCGCATGGCGAACGAAGCCTATGCAACGTTCCGCCATCCCGCGGTCGTGCCGCTCGACCAGATCGGCCCGAATCAATTCCTGCTGGAGCTGTTCCACGGCCCGACGCTGGCGTTCAAGGACGTCGCGATGCAGTTGATCTCGCGGCTGATGGATCATGTGCTGGCGAAGCGTTCACAGCGCACCACGATCGTGGTCGCGACCTCGGGCGATACCGGCGGCGCCGCGGTCGAGGCCTTTGCCAATCTCGAAAATGTCGATCTGGTCGTGCTGTTCCCGCAAGGCCGCATCTCCGAGGTGCAGCGGCGGATGATGACGACGACCGGCGCCGCCAACATCCATGCGCTGGCGATCGAAGGCACCTTCGACGATTGCCAGGCGATCGTGAAGGGGCTCTTCAACCATCACGATTTCCGCGATGCCGTGTCGCTGTCGGGCGTGAACTCGATCAACTGGGCGCGGGTCGTGGCGCAGGTGGTCTACTATTTCAGCTCGGCGGTTGCGCTCGGCGCGCCGGAGCGGACGGTGGATTTCACGGTGCCGACCGGCAATTTCGGCGACATCTTTGCAGGCTACGTCGCCAAGCGCATGGGCTTGCCGATCCGGTCCTTGCGGATCGCGGCCAACATCAACGACATCCTGCCGCGCACGCTGAAGACGGGTATCTACGAGGTCCGCGAGGTTCACGCCACGACCTCGCCGTCGATGGACATCCAGGTGTCCTCGAATTTCGAGCGGCTGTTGTTCGAGGCAAGCCGGCGCGACGCTGACAGCGTGCGGCGGCTGATGGATTCGCTGAAGCAGTCCGGCCGCTTCGTGTTGCCGGCTGCGATGTTGGCTGCGATCCGCGAGGAGTTCGACGCAGGCAAGGCGGACGAGACCGAGACTGCGGCCGCGATCCGCGCCGCCTGGCGCGAGGCGGGGGATCTCGTCGATCCCCACACCGCGGTGGCGCTGGCGGTCGCCGACCGCGACAGCGCCGATTCGAGGATTCCCAATATCGTGCTGTCGACCGCGCATGCGGCCAAGTTCCCCGATGCGGTCGAGGCCGCCTGCGGGGTGCGACCGCATTTGCCGGCCTGGCTCGACGGATTGATGACCAAACCCGAACACCTCAAGGTGATGAAAAGCGATCAGGCGGAAGTCGAAAAGTTCGTATTGTCGGTGAGTCGCGCCGCCAAGCAGGGAGTAGCCGGATGAGCGTTGAGATCACCAAGTTGCCGTCCGGATTGACTGTCGTCACCGACACCATGCCGCATCTGGAGACGGCCGCGCTCGGCGTGTGGGCCGGCGTCGGCGGACGCGACGAAAAGCCGAACGAGCACGGGATATCCCACCTGCTCGAGCACATGGCGTTCAAGGGCACGACGCGCCGCTCCTCGCGTGAGATCGTCGAGGAGATCGAGGCCGTGGGCGGCGATCTCAACGCCGGCACCTCGACCGAGACCACGGCCTATTACGCGCGCGTGATGAAGGCGGATGTGCCGCTGGCGCTCGACGTGCTCGCCGACATCCTCGCCAATCCCTCCTTCGTGCCTGATGAGCTCGAGCGCGAGAAGAGCGTCATCGTGCAGGAGATCGGCGCGGCACAGGATACGCCCGACGACGTCGTGTTCGAGCACCTGAACGAGCTCTGCTATCCCGACCAGCCGATGGGCCGCTCCCTGCTCGGCACCGCCAAGACGCTCAAGGGGTTCGACCGCGACATGCTGCGCGGCTACCTCGCAACTCATTACCGCGGGCCCGATATGGTGATCTCCGCTGCCGGCGCGGTGGACCACAAGCGGATCGTCGAAGAGGCAACGCAGAAGTTCGCAAGCTTCGACGCAGCGCCCGCGCCGAAGCCGCTGGCGGCCATGTTCGGCAAGGGCGGTTCCCGCGTCGTGCACCGCGACCTCGAACAGGCGCATCTGACGCTGGCGCTGGAAGGCGTGCCGCAGACCGACCTGTCGCTGTTCTCGCTGCAGGTGTTCACCAACACGCTCGGCGGCGGGATGTCGTCGCGGCTGTTCCAGGAGGTGCGGGAGAAGCGGGGGCTGTGCTACTCGATCTACACCTTCCACGCCCCCTATAGCGACACCGGCTTTTTCGGCCTCTACACCGGCACTGATCCGTCGGATGCGCCGGAAATGATGGAAGTGATCGTGGACGTGATGAATGAGGCCGTGGAGACCCTGACCGAGGCCGAGGTCGCCCGCGCCAAGGCGCAGATGAAGGCGGGGCTGTTGATGGCGCTGGAGAGCTGTTCCTCGCGCGCCGAGCAGTTGGCACGGCATGTGCTAGCCTATGGCAGGCCGCTGACGGTGGACGAACTGGTCAGCCGGATCGATTCGGTGAGTGTCGAATCGACCCGCAATGCCGCCCGTGCGCTGCTCGCGCGCAGCCGGCCCGCGGTGGTGGCGCTCGGCAGCGGCAGAGGTCTGGACACGGCGGTGTCTTTTGCGGAAGGATTGACCCGGTCGAAGGCGAAGACGCTCCTGCACTAGACCGGCAGCCCCGATAGCGGGCAGGGAGTTCAAGGGCATGGCCCTGTTTCGTTTGCCATCCAGCGGACCGGCCGCCCTGATGCCGCGCGGTCATGGACTGCTGCTACGTGCGCCGCAAATGGCCGACTTTCCGCAGTGGGCGCAATTGCGCGAATTGAGCCGCGCTTATCTCACGCCATGGGAGCCGATCTGGCCGTCCGATGATTTGACCCGTTCGGGCTTCCGCCGCCGCCTGCGCCGCTATGCCGAGGACATCGCTGCTGACCGCTCCTATCCCTTCATCATCTTCCGCGAAGTGGACGGCGTGATGGTCGGCGGCATCACGCTCGCCAACGTCCGCCGCGGCATCGTGCAGGCCGGCACCATCGGCTATTGGGTCGGCGAGCCCTATGCGCAGCGCGGCTACATGACCACGGCGCTGCGGGTGCTGTTGCCCTCGCTGTTCGGAGAGCTCAATCTGCACCGCATCGAGGCCGCTTGCATCCCCTCCAACGCGCCCTCGATCCGCGTCCTGGAGAAATGCGGATTCACCCGCGAGGGCCTGGCGCGGCGCTATCTCTGCATCAATGGCATCTGGCAGGATCACCTGCTGTTTGGCCTGTTGCACGAGGATTTCCGGGGTTAATACCGGGTTCTTAGCGCTGGTTAGCGCCTTTGTTGGTGCCTTGGGTTCGCCGCCATTGCGCTGCTATAACGCCACTCGGGAAATGGGATGGCAGGGATTTCGCATGGCAAGACATCGTGTGATCAGGGCCGCGATCGCCGCAGTGGTGGCGACCGCGCTTGGTTGCGGCGCCCTGGCCGCGCCGGCGGCGGCACAGTCATTGACCGACCGCTTCAAGAGCCTGTTCGGCGGCGGCAAGTCCGAGGAGGCACCGGCTGAGAAGCCCTCAGCGCCCGCCGAGGGCCAGAGCAACGAATCGGACGTCCTCTGTCCGCCGGTGGCGATCCGCTCCGGTGCCTCGACTTACGCGGTGGGGGCGCCCGGCAAGGAACCGGTCGGCAGCGACCTGCGGTTCCAGGCGACGATCACCCGCACCGCCCGCGAATGCGCGATCAATGGCGGCGAGATCACGGCGCGAATCGGCATCCAGGGCCGGATCATTGTCGGTCCTGCCGGCGCCCCGCCGACCGTTCAGGTGCCGCTGCGCGTCGCCGTGGTGCAGGGCGGCGTCTCGGAAAAGACGATCGCGACCAAGGCCTATCAGACCACGGTGACGATGGGCGAATCCGGCAGCGAACCCTTTACGCTGGTGGCTGAGGATCTGACCTTTCCGGCGCCGTCGGCCGACGTTGCTGAAAACTACGTCTTCTACATCGGCTTCGACCCGCAGGCTCTGAAGCCCGAGCCAAAGCCGAAGGCGGTAAGGAAGAAGTAGCGGCCACCTGCGTTGAACGACCGACGGCGGCGGTAGGGTGGGCAAAGCGAAGCGTGCCCACCATCCACGTTCGGTGCAAGAAAGGTGGGCACGCTTCGCTTTTGCCCAC
>NZ_PSRR01000463.1 GCF_004296405.1 Bradyrhizobium sp. Leo170 | reverse complement strand
GCCCGCTGCGCCGGCTGCTGCCCGCGGAAGACCCGCCTGTCCGCCTGGCGGGTGCCCTCAGCATTGACTGGTGGGAAGCTCTAGCCCGGCTTGCGTGAGGCGAGATCCGCGATTGCCCTCATCACGGCGTCGCGGACACCAGGGTCGTACAGGATGTGTCCGGCGCCTTCGACGATCCGGACTTCGCCCTTGGGCCAGCGTGCGGCCAGCGCAAACGAGGTGGTCGGCGGACACAGCAAATCGTAGCGGCCCTGCACCAGGATTCCGGGAATGTCTGCAAGCTTGCCGGCGTCGTTCATCAACTGGTCGGGCGCCATGAAGCAGTCATTGGCGAAGTAATGCGCCTCCATGAACGGCGTCGCGGGCACGGCGCGCGAAGAGTTCAGCGAGGCGAGATCGAGCCGTATCCGGCTGGGCGCGTGGACGGAGAGAATGTGCTCGGTGTCATGCCAGGCGCGCGCGGCCGGGCCGTGTACCGCCGCCTCGGCATCGAGGATGCGCCGCCAATAGGCCTCGAGCGGCTGCTCGCGCTCCTCCATCGGCAGAATGCTCAGGAAGTCCGCCGACAGCGCCGGGTAGAAGCGCGGCAGCGTGTCGAGAAAGGCGCCTTCCAATTCCCTGCGCGTGCCGAGGAAGGTCGCGCGCAGCGCGAGGGCGGTGACGCGATCGGGATGCGCCTGCGCATAGGCCAGCGCGAGCGTCGCGCCCCAGGAGCCGCCGACCACCAGCCAGCGCTCGAAACCGAATTTCTGCCGGATCGCTTCCATGTCCGCGATCAGGAGCGGCAGCGTGTTGGCCTCGCGCTTTCCCTTCGGCCGGCTGCGTCCGGCGCCGCGCTGGTCGAACAGCACGGCATGAAAACGCTCGGGATCGAACAGGCGGCGGTGATCCGGCTGGCAGCCGCTGCCAGGGCCGCCATGCAGATAGACGGCGGGCACGCCGCCCTCGCGGCCGACACTCTCGACATAGATCTCGTGATCGTCGCCGACATCAAGGAATTCGGACGTCAGTGGCGCGAAAGGATCCGTGCGGCGCGATGATTTGCCCGCCTCGGCGTCAGGCGCCATGGTCGCCTTCCGTCTCCAGCGTGCCGCCGGCGAAATTGCGATAGAGGAAGCGGTTGTTGTTGGCGGCCGCCTCGGTCTCCGCGAGCTTGAAGATCTTCTCGTGCATCGGCGACAGCGTGCAGGCCGGATCGGTATTCCCCGCATCGCCGGTCAGCGCAAAGGCCTGGCAGCGGCAGCCGCCGTAATCGACCTCGCGGAATTCGCAGGATTTGCACGGCTCGGGCATCCATCCTGTGCCGCGATAGCGGTTGAAGGCGTCCGAGTTCTGCCAGATCCAGGCGATCGAATGGTTCGAGCGCACGGATTCGAACTGAAGTCCGGTGATGCTTTCGGCGGCATGGCACGGCAGCACCTTGCCGGCCGGCGAGATGTTGAAGAATTGCCGGCCCCAGCCGCCCATGCACTTCTTCGGCCGCAGCGCGTAATAGTCCGGCACCACGTAGTCGATCGCGAGCACGCCCTTCAAGCGCGCCTGCGCCTCCTCGACGATGCGGCTGGTCTCCTCGATCTGCGCGATCGTCGGCATCAAGGCCGCACGGTTCTTCAGCGCCCAGCCGTAATACTGCACATTGGCGACCTCGAGCCGGTCGGCGTCGAGATCGACCGCCATCTGGATGATGTCGGAAAGCTGGTGCAGGTTCTGCCGGTGCATCACCGCATTGACGGTGAGCGGCAGGTCGAGCTCGCGCGTCCATCTGGCGGCCTGGATCTTCTTCTCGTGCGAATTCTTCAGGCCCGCGACGCGGTCGGCCACGACAGGCTCGTTGCCCTGGAAGCTGATCTGCACGTGGCAAAGGCCGGCATCGGCGAGCGCCGCCAGTTTTTCCTTCGTCAGCAGCACGGCAGACGTGATCAGGTTGGTGTAGAGCCCGACGTCATCAGCATGCTGCACCAGCTCGACGAGATCTTTCCGCGCGGTCGGCTCGCCGCCGGAGAAATGGATCTGCAGCACGCCGAGCTCGACGAGCTCGGTCATCACCTTCTTCCATTCCTCGGTGGTGAGCTCGCTGCCGGAGCGGTCGAGCTCGACCGGGTTGGAGCAATAGGGGCATTGCAGCGGGCAGCGGTGCGTCAGCTCCGCGAGCACCGCCAGCGGAATGCCGTAGCTCGTCGCAGTCGAGCGGCGCTGCTCCAGCACCGCCAGCCCGTCATCCGGCGCGGCCGTCGTCTTGCCCTCGGCGAGAATGTCGCTCATGGCGTCTTCTCCCGTGCCTCGTTGAGAAAACCCTTATCCGCCAGGTCCTGCAGCATCGCTATCACGTCGGTCGAGATCGCCTCGCGCGGTGCGGCGTATTTCGCGGCGAGCTGATCGACCATCTCGGCGACGCTGCGCTCGCCGTCGCAGAGCTGCAGCACTTCGACCGCGATCTCATCCGGCGCCAGCACGCGTTCCGGCGCCAGGATCACCCAGACCTGCCGTGTCTCGTCGAACTTCAGCTTGGCATGCCGCGGCAATTTCGGCCGGCTTGCCTCGCTGACGCTGATGTTGCGGCCCGCCATCGAAAAATCCTCTAGCTCGCCGTCGGCACGAAGGCGCCGGGCGGGATGTGGCCGTCGACATAGGCATGATAGAGCGCGTCGAGCTGCACCCACAGCACGTTGGTCTTGAAGATCAGCGCATTGCAGACCGCCTCGCGCTCCGCCTGCGTCGTGGCGTGCTTCTTGACGTAGTCGAGCGCAAATCCGGCATCGCGCGGCGCCTGCTGCAGGCGGCGCTTGAAATAGCTCATGATATCAGGATTGACGAAGTCATAATGCTGCAGCATGCCGGAGATGCGCTCCTCGTGCAGGTTCGGCGCGAACAATTCCGTCAGCGAGGAGGCGATCGCCTCCAGCGGCGTCCGGTCGCGGCAGAAATGCACATAGGCTTCCACCGCAAAGCGCGTCGCCGGCAGGATGCCTTCGGTCGATTCGACATAGGCGCTGTCGAGGCCAAGGCCTTCGGTCAGCTTCAGCCAGCGCTCGATCCCGCCTTCGCTGCCGACATCGCCGTCATGGTCCTCGATGCGGTGGCGCCACTCGATGCGGGTCAGGCGGTCGCGGAAGCGCGAGATCACGACCGCGTCCTTGATCGGGATCGTGCTCTGGTAATAGTAGCGGTTCAGCGCCCAGGCCTGCACCTGGCCCTTGTTCAATTTGCCGCCATGCAAGAGCTTATGGAACGGATGCAGGTTGTGATAGCGCGTCGCGCCGATATGGCGCAGCACGGCTTCCAGCTCCTCGGCGCTATCAAGCGACACGCCCTTGCCGATCGAATAGGCGGTCATCCCTTTGGGCGAAGTTTCTTGGGGTAAAGGTGCGTTCAAAGCTCGATCTCCGTTCCGTCGGCAGGGATTTGCCAGCCGGCCCGCTCGGCGGCCTTCCGCTCGGGAGAGTCCTTCAACAGCGCCGGGTTGGAGTTGTTGATATGCAGGAACAGTTTTCGGCCGATATCAAGCTCCGCGAGGCTCTCGATCGCGCCGTGGCCGCCTGACATCGAAATATGTCCCATCCCCTGACCGGTCTTGTTGCCGAGTCCCGCCGCGATCAACTCGTCGTCGCGCCACACCGTGCCATCGAAGAACACCAGCGGCGCTCCTGCAAGCCGGGATTTCAGATCATCGGTCACGCGCGCGCAGGCGGCGAGGAAGTAGAGATATTTGCCGCTGGCCTTTTCCGCAATGCGCAAGCCCAGCGTATCGCCCACGCCGTCCTTGCCGGCCGGATGCGCTTTGCCCTCGAGATACCACGCGCCCTTGCCGGGAACCTCGAACGGCAGCACTTCGATGCCGGAGGGTGAGCCGTCGGGCAAGGTCGGCTCGAACGCGTGGTCCACGGCGATCGGCCGGCGCTTGACATTCTTCTCGCTCAGCACGTCGAAGACGCTATTGGACTTCAGGATCGCCAGCACCCGCTGGTGCGCGTAGATCGTAAACGGCGAACCCTCGCGCATCGACAATAGTCCCGCGATCGCGTCGATCTCGCCATTGGTGAGGATGACGCCCGCGATCGGACTATGGCGAAGCTCGCCGCGCTTTGGGTGCAATTGCGGCGTCGCGGTCACCTGCTGACGCAGGTCGGGCGAGGCGTTGACCAGGAACCAGTGCGCGCCGTCAGCGCTGACCGCGATCGAAGCCTGGGTGCTCTGCAGGTCCGGCGCTTCGCCTCTTGCCTTGGTGCAAACCGGGCAGCCGCAGTTCCACTGCGGAACACCACCACCGGCCGCCGCGCCCAGGACGACGACGCGAAGCATGATCCGTCTCCTGGCGAAAATCACGTGAGAGATTTGGCTGTCGCGTCCGCTTACTTGCGGGTCGCGCACATATACATGTTGATTTCCATGCCGACGGCGACTTCGGCGATCTTCGGTGCTTTCCAGGCCATTGAGCTCTCCTAAATTGAAACCGGGACGTATTCCGCCCTGCCAATAAAGTAATGCGGGCGAAAAAGTTCGCCAGTTAAATTTTGACGTGTTGCGCTGCATAAGTCATGCTGCGCCGCACTAGGGAATTCACGCAGTTGTGCGAGGGCCGCAAGTCAAATCATACGTTTCGCTGTTGTTCGCATTGCAATCAATAGCAATTCTGGGTTTGACGGAGGCTTCCATCGCAAGGGTCTCAACCGGAGTGTCTGCCGCCGATGCCGCGCTATTTCTTCAACACCCGTATCGGCGATGAGCTGATCTCCGACCCCGAGGGCGAAATCCTGCGGGATCCCGATCGCGCCTGGGAGATGGCGCGCGCCATGATTCGGGAACTGCTGCGGACAGAAGGTGCCGACGCCACGCTGTTGAATGCCGTCATCGAAGTGACCGACGACGAGGGCGATATCGTGCTCGAATTTCCGTTCTCCGAGGCGATCATCGGTCCGCCGGATACGGGCTCGGTCACGAAACATTGAAGGTCCGCGCGGTCGTTCTGCGCTGGATCGCTTCCCCGCCTCGATTCCGACCATGTTCCGGATTGCATCCGTGGACGAATGTCGGAAACTGCCGTTCACGAAGCCACGCCGGCGTGTGCAGGGCGCTGCACATGCGAGGACCAACAGGCTTTCGCATCCGGGGAGAACCACAACGATGAACAACCTGACCACGCCGCGCGGCCTTGTCCTGGCCGGCGCTTTCTTCGGCGCATTCACGCTTGCCGCCCATGCCCAGCAGCCCGCCAGTCCGCCTGCCGCCGGCGCG
>NZ_PSRR01000462.1 GCF_004296405.1 Bradyrhizobium sp. Leo170 | reverse complement strand
CCGCGGACGATGCCGCCGCTGCGCCCGCGCCCGTTGCGGTCCCGGCGATGGCGGGCTTTGCCGGCGACGTCGACGAGCTGCAGATTGCGAAGATCGCGCGGTCGGCCGGCTTCATCAAATTCGCCGCGATCGGGCAGGGCCCCGACCAGGCCAAGCTGATCGCCTTCAGCGTCGATGAGGAAACCGGAAGCTGGCTGTCGGGCTACTTCGCGGTGATCCTGAAGTCGGTCACGCTCGACGGCTGGGTGGTGATCGGCCTTTTGGTGATCATGGCGGCCTTGAGCTGGGTGGTGATGGTCGACCGCACCGGCTACCTGAACCGCCAGGCCAAGGCCAATGCGGTGTTCATGAAGCACTTCCGCGCGGTCGCCGACGATCTCACCATGCTCGACCGCGGCGAGGATGCCGATGTCGCCACCCTCGGCGGCCGGCTGACGGCGGCCGATGCCAAGGCGATGAAGGCCTCCTCGCTCTACCGCATCTACCACATCGGGGCGCAGGAGATCCGCCACCGCTTCCGCGGCGGCACCGCGCCGGTGCTGTCCGGCGCCTCGATCGCGGCGATCCGCGCCGCGCTCGACAGCGGCGTGGTCAAGGAGATCCAGCGATTGAACCGGCTGATGGTGGTCCTGACCATCGCGATCTCCGGCGGTCCGTTCCTCGGCCTGCTCGGCACCGTGGTCGGCGTCATGATCACCTTCGCGGCGATCGCGGCCTCCGGCGACGTCAACGTCAACGCGATCGCGCCCGGCATCGCGGCGGCGCTGGTGGCGACCGTGGCCGGCCTCGGCGTCGCGATCCCGGCGCTGTTCGGCTACAACTACCTGATCTCCAAGATCAAGGATCT
Organism: Bradyrhizobium sp. Leo170; assembly: GCF_004296405.1. Lineage (GTDB taxonomy): Bacteria > Pseudomonadota > Alphaproteobacteria > Rhizobiales > Xanthobacteraceae > Bradyrhizobium. Next base: position 4,386 of record NZ_PSRR01000462.1, on the reverse strand, counting down.
GACGAGCGACATCCAGGTCTTCGTCGACGAGTTCGTGACCAAGATGGCGGAGTTCTACACCGCCGACCGGCCGGATCCGATCGACCACCGCATGGCCGCGGAGTAAACGGCGATGCAGCTCCAGAGCGACTCCAAGCCGTATGACGACATCAACATCACGCCGATGTTGGACCTCGCCTACGTGCTGCTGGTGATCTTCATCATCATGACGACGGCGACGGTGCAGGGCCAGAAGGTCAACCTGCCGAAGGCCTCGGCCGCGCCGTCGCTGGCGACCCAGACCACCAAGGCGATCACGGTCTCCAATGACGGCAAGATCTTCCTCGACACCATTCCGGTGACGCTGCCCGAGCTCGAGCAGCGGCTGGTGCAGCAGAAGGCGCTGACGCCGGAGTTTCCCGTGGTGCTGCGCGGCGACGCGCAGGCCCAGTACCAAAGCGTGATGGACGTGCTCGACCTGCTCGGCCGCATCGGCCTCAACCAGGTTGGACTCGCCACCAAACCGCTCGTGAAGTGATGCGATCGTCGATCCCGGTGCCAACGCCTCTTCCTCACACGCCTATTCGGCGCAAACGCGCCTATGAGCGTGCGCTCGATGCGCTGCAGCGAGCGCTCGTCCGGCTGCGGCTGGTCGGGCCGGCTCTCGATAACCTTGCCTCCGATGCTGCGAAGGGAGGGGATTGCGTGAGTTCTGTCGTTCTGCCGTTTCCCATTCGGGGCGAAGCGCTTCTGGTCAAGCTGGCGAACGAGCTCCGCGGCCGCGTCACGGCCGGAGAGCTGGAGGATGATCCGTTCCTGGCGACGATCTCGCGCGGCCGCCGGGCGCGCCTGTCGATCGACCGCGATGCCTATGTCGAGTTCGACGCCGAAGACGAAAGCTTCCATCTGAAGATAGATGCCACGCCCGTACTAACGCTGACGCTGGAGACGAAGGAGTTCACAAGGCTCGTTGAATTCGTCTTTCAGTATTTCGCCGAGCGTGATCGCGGTCTGCGGCAGGTCGAGGTCGTGTCGTGAGCAAGCTTCGAGACGATTGGAATCTGCCGGACGAGCCGTCAGATCGTCAGCGCTCCATATTCCGCAGCCCCGGGATGCGTTACGGCGCGGCGCTTGCGGTGATCGCCTTGCTGTTCGGCGGGGCAGGCTACTGGCTGTTCGGCGGGGACGATCTGCCGCCGCCGCGACAGGTCCGCGAGATCACGATCGTCAACATCACGCCGCCACCTCCGCCGCCTCCGCCACCTCCGCCGCCCGAGCAGAGGATGATCGAGCAGCCGAAGATGGCGGAGCCCGAGTTCAAGGAAGACAAGCCGATCGAGAAGCCGCAGGACGAGCCGGTCAAGGACGCGAAGAACGACGAGCCACCGGGGCCGCTGTCGCTTGACGCCCAGGCGACCGGACCAGGCGATCTCTTCAATCTTGGCGGCAAGCCGGGTGGCAATCCTTATGGTGGTGGCGGCGGTGGTGGCAGCCGTTGGGGCTGGTACACGACCATCGTCATTGCGCAGATGCAAGAGGCGCTCGGGTCCAATCCGAGGACACGCAAGATGACCGGGCAGCTTCAGGTGAAGCTCTGGGCCGACAGCACCGGCCGCATCAACCGGGTTCTGCTGGTGCCATCGACCGGAGATGCTGAACTCGATGCAGTGATCACCAACGACGTGCTGGGCCGTCTGACGCTGCGCCAGCCACCGCCGAAGGACATGCCGATGCCGATGGTGACGCGCCTAACGGCGCGTCGGCCGAGCTAACGCGACTCTGACAAACACAACGGACTTAAGAGGACTGGGGACAAAATGTTTGAGATTAATCCAGGTGCACGCCGGCGCACGCTGCTGCTCGCTGTCTCGCTGGCTGCGCTTTCCTGCGCGGCGCCAGCACTTGGCCAGCCCGCGGACGAGGCAGGCGCGCCTGAGAAGAAGGTGGAGTCGAAGCGGCCGAAAGTGTCGGATGCCAAGCCGACCTCGCCGAATACAACGGTCAATCTGCTCAACCTCATGGTGAAGCGCAAGCTGCTCAGCGAGGATGAGGCGCAGTCGCTGATCAAGCAGGCCGAAGACGAGGCCTATGTGTCGCGGCAGGCCTCCAAGGACGCGACCAGCAAGGCGGATGAAGCCGCGAAGGCGGCGACCGCGGCCGCCGCGGCGGCCAATCCGCCCGGCACCAAGCACGTGACCTACGTGCCGGAGATCGTGAAGCGGCAATTGCGCGAGGACATCAAGAAAGAGGTGATGGCGAAGGCCGAGAAGGAGAACTGGGCCTCGCCCGGCATGTATCCGGAATGGGCGCAGCGCATCCGCTTCTACGGCGACGTGCGCGCCCGCTATCACGGCAGCTTCTTCCCGAACGGCAACGATCCGGGCCTGACCAATTTCAACGCCATCAACACCGGCTCACCCTACGACGTCTCCAACGCCAACCTCGCCAATTACCCGACGTACAACACCTATCAGAACCGCAACCAGGTGCGGCTGCGCGCCCGGCTCGGCATGGATGCCGACCTCACCAACGGCTTCGCGGCGGGCTTGCGGATCGCCACCGGCGAAAGCAACTCGCCGGTCTCGACCAACCAGACCCTGGGCGGCGGCGGCTCGAACTTCTCCAAATATTCGATCTGGCTCGATCGGGCGTTCCTGAAGTACCAGCTGCCGAACCAGGATGTGGTGGCGCAGGTCGGGCGTTTCGACAATCCGTTCTGGTCGCCGACCGATCTGGTCTGGTACCGCGAACTGGGCTTCGACGGCTTCGCCGTGCAGGCCAAGCAGGAAGTGGTGCCTGATATCACGGCGTTCGGCGTGATCGGTGCGTTCCCGATCTTCAACACCGATTTCAATGCCGGTATCACCAACGCGTCGAGCGAGACTGCGAAATTCCCCAGTCACGACAAGTGGATGTTCGGCGCCCAGGGCGGCTTCGCCATGCGGTTCGATCCGGTCAGCGAGTTCCGCTTCGGCGTCGCCTATTACGATTTCGAGAACGTGCAGGGACAGGCGTCCGAGCCTTGCATTATCGTCGCAAGTTCCGATGGCTGCAGCTCAGACCTGTCGCGGCCGCTATTTGCCCAGAAGGGCAACACCTACTGGGCGCTGCGCAACATCGCATCCGGCACCTGGAATAACTTCGGCCAGACGGCGCAATATCAGTATTTCGGGTTGGTGCAGAAATACCGGCCGTTGGTTGCGAGCGCATCGCTCGACCTCGGTGACTTCCATCCGTTCCACATCGTGCTCGATGGCGAGTTCGTCTGGAACTCGGCCTTCAATCGCGCGCTGACGGGTCCCGGCACCGGACTTAAGGATCTGCCCACCATTCCCGGCATCGCCCTCAACAACCGCGCCGGCACCGCGGACGGCTCGTTCGGCCCGTTCAACGGCGGCGACATCGGCTGGATGGCGCGCGTCACGGTCGGCAACAGGGAGATCAAGCACTTCGCCGACTGGAACGTGCATGTCGGCTACAAATACCTGGAGTCGGACGCGACGCTCGATGCCTTCGCCGATTCTGATTTCGGGCTCGGCGGCACCAACCTCAAGGGCTACTTCCTCGGCGCCAATTTCGGCCTCAGCGAGAACGTGTGGGCGTCGATGCGCTGGCTGAGCGCCAACAACATCGCCGGCTCGCCCTATGCCGTCGACGTCCTGCTGGTCGATCTCAACGCAAAGTTCTGATCATGAAGATACGCATCCTCACCTTCCTCACGGCGGCCGTCGCGGTGTGTTCGCACGTCGAGTTCGCCCACGCCGATGCCGAGACCGATCGGCTGCGCGAAGCCCTGCGCAGCGCCACCTTGCAGACCCGGCAATTGGAGGACCAGCGCACGGCGCTGCAGGCCAAGCTGGCGGACGCCGAGCGGGACAAGGCCGCGGCCAAAGCCCAGGTCGACGCCGCCAAGAAGCAGGTCCGCCAGACCGAGAAGCAGCACCGCGAGGCCGTCGACGAGTTCAACAAGCGCCTTGCCGAGCGCGACGAGACGCTGGAGAAATGGAAGTCGGCCTATGAAGAGGCGGCCAATGTCGCGCGCGACAAGGACGCCGCGCGGGCCAAGTTCGAGGGCGAGGCCAACGCCTACAAGGCCTCGACCAAAGGCTGCGTCGCCAAGAACGACCAGATGCTGAAGGCCGGCCGCGAGCTGCTGAAGCAGTACAAGAGCGTCACGATCGGGGACACGATCGTCGCGCATGAGCCGATGCTGGGGCTGCGTCGGGTGGAAATCCAGAACAACATCCAGGATAGCGGCGACAAGATCCTCGACCAGAAGGCAGTACCATGACACGTTCTCCTCTCCGCGGCGCACTCCCGATCCGCTCCCTGCGCGTGTCGCTCATGGCGACGGTGCTCGCCGGCCTGCCGCTGGCCGCGATTGCCCAGACACCGCAGCCGCCGGCG
>NZ_PSRR01000461.1 GCF_004296405.1 Bradyrhizobium sp. Leo170 | reverse complement strand
GCCGGCCTGATCAAGGGCGACAGCAGCGGCGGCCATGACGCGGGCGGGGGTGCGATCGTTCCGTACGATCGGGGCGGCATCGGCATTCGCGCCCAGACGTTGGCTGACTTCGTCGGTCTCAACCGGCGCCTGACCGAGAGCGGTGTCATCGGCGCGCGCAGCTTCGTGCTCAAGCAGGGCGATCTCACCATCGGCAACGAGGTGAAGGCGCGCGAGGTCACCGTCTCGGTCGACGGCGGCAGCCTTACCGTGGTGGGCCGCATCGATGCCAGTGGCGCTGAGGTCGGCTCCATCAGGCTTTCCGCACGCGACAACCTGACCCTGGCACCGGGATCGATGCTCGACGCGCATGGCACGGTGCTGCGCATCGACAGCTACGGCCAGCCGATCGAAGCGGCCAACCGCGCCGTTGTCGAGTTGACGACAAGACAGGGCACTCTTGATCTTGCGGCCGGCGCCTCGATCGATGTGCGGTCGGCGGACACCGTCGCGCGCGGCGGCATCATCTTGAACGCGCCGCGTCGCGGCGGCGTGAACGGTACGGGCGACGGCGCCAACGACATTGCCGTCTCCGCGGCAGGGCCGCTTGATATTCGCGGCGCGCAAAGCATCGCGCTGAACGGATTCCGCAGCTACAACGATGCGCCTCTCGATCCCAACCCCACTGCCAGCGGTCGTCCGAACCAGATCATCACCCAGGACTATCTTGACGGCATCGATGCCGACAGCACCGCATTCATTGATGCGGCCTGGCTGAATGGCGCGCTGCAGTCGAAGATCGCCGGTCTCAAGGCGTATGGAAACGCCTTCCATCTGCGACCCGGCGTCGAGATCAGAAGCGCGACCGACGATGGCGACCTGACTGTGCAGGGCGATATCGACCTTGCCGGATACCGCTACGGCTCCAATGCGGATCGCAATCCGATGTCGCCGACCTATGGGGCAGGCGAGCCGGGCTCGATTGTCATCCGCGCCGGCGGCGATCTCAACATCTACGGCAGCGTCACCGACGGCTTCGGCAAGCCGGTGGCAACGCCCGACGGCGACAATGGCTGGTATCTCACGAGGCCGGGCTATCAGGGAACGGATGCGAACAGTGTCGACCTCAAGCTCCCTGTCAGCGTGACCATCGCGGCGGGGACGATGCTCGGCGGCGTCGATTCCCTGAACTTCGCCATTCCGCTCGGTAACATGACCGTGGTCGCGGGCGCGGTGATCCCGACGGAGGTCACGCTCGCCGATTCAGTCACCGTTCCTGCTGGCGGCGTTGTTGCAAGAGCCACGATTCGGCTCCCGGACGGCCAGACTTTTACCAAAGGACAGGTCATCCCTGGCGGCACCGAGCTTCCGGCCGGGACAATACTGAGTGCCGGCACTCTCCTGCCGGTCAACGTGCCAATTCAGGCGATGCTGTGGCCAGCAGGCGCTCCTTTGTCGGTGTTCTTAACTGATGGCGCTCCTGTCGAAGTCACGCAGGATACAACCATTCCCGCCGGCTCAATCCTTCCAGGACTGCTTCAGATTTCCGAAGGCGGTTTTATCACGATCGACCCAAGCGGCGAGCGCGTCATCAACCCATTTGTCCCGCTGCGCGCGCCTGGAGCGGATGGAAGCCAGGGTAAAGTCTGGGGGAGCGCTCCCATGCTTTCCGCAGGATCACTGTCGTGGTCAATGCGGCTCGCAGCCGGTGCCGATCTCAGGTCGGCTGACACCCGCACGTTGAAGCCGGGCCGCAGCGGAGACATCAACCTGGCCGACACCCATTACTCGGGAGCTGTCGGGCTCGTCATTCTCCCGGGCAACTCGCAGGGAGTCGATCCCAGCGACGATCCTGTCTTCTGGTGCAGCTATGCTCCTGAAATCTGCGGTCCAGGTTTCAGGGTCGGGTCGCCGATTTTCAGCGTGCTGCGCACCGGCACGGGTGATCTCGAATTGCTGGCGGGGGGCAACTACACGCAATACTCACTCTATGGCGTCTACACCGCCGGCACTCAGGCTGCTGCGGTCGATCCGAAATACCAGCTTCCGCGCGGCGCCGATGGCAAAACGCTGCCCGACGGGACGCTCTATCAGGCCTATTATCCAGATCACGGCGGCAACGTGCTGCTCTCGGCCGGCGGCAATATTTCCGGCCTGAGCTTCGGCACCAGCAATGCGGTTGGCAACTGGCTGTGGCGGCAGGGCGGGGACATCGCCGGCCAGGCGACGGCCTGGTGGATCAACTTCGGACTCTACTCCAACGGCGTCAACCCGAACGATGGCAGCCAGACGTTGGGGACGCTGACCGGCTTCAGCGGCCTCGGCGCACTTGGCGGCGGCAACGTGACCGTTTCAGCCGCTGGCGATATCGGTGCCCTGACGAGTCTTTATCCGCCGAATACGGCGCTCGACGTGGCGATCGGGGGAACCGGACGCGTGACATCCGTCACCATGGATGGTGATCGGGTCACCGGCGGAACGCTGGATCTCACCGGCGGAGGCGACCTGACCATCAAGATCGGCGGCACACTGCACGGCGGCATGTCCTTCAACGGACCGGGTGCCACGCTGACGAATCTGCGCGGGCGGCTTGATCTGGCGGCTGGCGCGATCGGCACGCTCGCACCTGTGTATGAGGCCAGTACCGTGGATCCGCGCGCCCCCGATCCGCTAGTCGCCTACCAGACGCGATACAGTGACGGATTGTTCGTCGTCCTTGGCGATGCGGCGGCGACGCTGACCACCCGCGGCGATCTGGCTCTGGCCGGCACCGCCGATCCCGGCCGTCTACCTGTCCAAAACACCACGCCTTTCCTCTACACCGCCGCGGATGGCACGCAGATTCCCTACGATCATGGCGGCAATTCGTGGTTCTCGCTCTGGCGTCCGACCACCTCGATCGACCTGTTCGCGGCAGGTGGCAATCTGATGCCGATGTTCGACTATCAACCGCCCCTTACTGGCAATGCATATAATTGGGATCCGACCTACGCCCCGCCGACCTTCCGCGCTGTTGCCGCGAGCGGCGATATCCTTCTTCCCGGTGAAGTTTCGGCCTACGGCGCATTGCGGGGTTTCGAACTAGCGCCGTCGCCGGTTGGCCAGCTCGAATTGCTGGCACGCGGCTCGATCTACGCGAATGGCTTCTCCGTCAGCATCTCCGGCGCCAGGGCCGATGCCAATTCGATTGCGAATCCATTCAAGCCGGCGTTCTACGCCGGCGCACCTGGTCAGCCGATACCGGATCCCATCACCGGCCAGCCGATCACAAACGTCACCCCGGCGCTACTGACCGCTGGCGCCTTTGGGAGTCTCAGCCCATTCACGTTCTTTCTCGATACGCCGATCGCGGACACGCCGACCGCGACATTGCACGCCGCCGATCCCGAGCCCGTGCGCTTCTATGCGGCAAATGGCGACATTATTGGCCTCACCACCGGAGGAATTTCGACGGTTAATCCGTATGACGTCTCGTCCGCGAAATACTACGTCGCGGCAAAGCCGGTGCGCATCATGGCGGGCCGCGACATCATCGACGCAGCCAATGATCGCTCGTCCGGCAGTCTGATCCTGCACAACCATGAAACCGATATTTCGGTAATTTCGGCCGGCCGCGACATCTATTACGCCAAGTACAGCATCGCCGGACCCGGACAGTTCGACATCACCGCCGGCCGCAACGTGTACCAGGCCGACAAGGGTCTGCTGGTGAGCATCGGCATGCTTCCGGACGTCGATCCGCTGGCCGCGGAGAATCGCAGCGGCGGCGCCGGAATCACGGTCACTGCGGGCGTCGGCACAAGCGGGCCGAACTATTCCGGGTTCGCCGAGCGCTATTTTGACTCAGCAAATCTCGCTGATCGTGCGCGGCCGCTCGCCGACCAGCCCGGCAAGGTGGCCAAGACCTATGAAGACGACCTGTTCACCTGGCTCACGAAGCGGTTCTCGCCGGAGCACCCCTATATCGCCAATGGCAAGCAATATGTCTTCACCGGCACCAAGGAGGAGGCGCTCGCGTTCTTCGTGGCGCTGCCTGCCGAACAGCAAGGCGTGTTCGTCCGGCAGGTCTATTACGCCGAGCTCGATATCAGCGGGAAGGAGTACAACGATCAGGACAGTCGCCGTGCCGGCAGCTACGTGCGTGGCCGCGAGGCCATCGCCACGCTGTTTCCGGGCAACGACGCCGCAGGCCGGCCGATCGCCTATCACGGCGACATCACGATGTTCAGCTCGCTCACGCCCAATCCGGACAATCCGACCGGGCCACAGATCCTGCGGGATGCGGGTATCCGCACTGAACTCGGCGGCGCGATCCAGACCTTGACGCCCGGCGGACAGACACTGGTCGGCGTCGAAGGCATCGCTCCCGGCCCCAATGCCGGTCTGATCACGATGGGCGCCGACAGCGCTATCCAGATGTATTCAAAGGGCAGCGTCCTGTTGGGCCTCTCCCGCGTCATGACCACATACGGCGGCGATATCCTGATCTGGTCGGCGGAAGGCGATATCAATGCCGGCCGCGGCTCCAAGACGACGCAGATCTTCACGCCGCCGCTCCGCAGCTATGACCGCTACGGCAACGTGACCATCTCTCCGCCGATGCCGTCGAGCGGCGCGGGCATTGCCGCCATCAGGTCTCTCCCGGACGTACCGCCAAGCGACGTCAATCTGGTTGCTCCGCTCGGCACCATCGATGCGGGCGAAGCCGGCATCCGCGCCAACAATGTCAATCTGGCTGCGCTGCAGATCATCAATGCCGGCAACATCCAGGCGCAAGGGACCGTCACCGGCGTTCCCATCATCGAGGCGCCGAATGTGAGCAATGCGCTCGCGGCGAACAGCACCGCCGGAGCCGCGGCGCAACAGGCTGCGGTCCCGCGGCAAGGTCCGGCTGACGCCCAGCCGTCGGTCATCATCGTCGAGTTCCTCGGCTTCGGCGGCCCGCAGGATGAAGGCGATCAGCCGCGTGACGAACGACGACGTCCTGCGCGTCAGAGCGGACAGTATGATCCGAACGGTATGCTTCGGGTCCTTGGGAACGGCCCGGGTGCGGCCGAGCAGGCAGATGAGCTGACCACGGAGGAGCGAAGCAAGCTGACCAAGCAGATGGATGCGTCCGGGGCCCTGTGAGGCTGGTACGTGACAGGTCGGGGCCAGCTAGAGCATGATCCGGAAAAGTGGATACCGGTTTTCCGAAAAGATCATGCTCAAACAAAAAGATAGAGCGGGATGATGATTCGAAGAAAAATCATCACGCTCTAGG
>NZ_PSRR01000460.1 GCF_004296405.1 Bradyrhizobium sp. Leo170 | reverse complement strand
CGCGCGGCTGATGGCGGTGGCGGTTGCGGTCATGGCGCGGGCGACGCTCCTCGGAGCGGCCGCCGGGGCGCCAGACTTCGACCAGTTGCGGTTCGGCCGGGGTCTCGGCTGCGGCGGGCGCAGCAATCGCTTCGGCGGGTGCGGCCTCCTCAGTGCTGACTGAAGCCTCGGCTGTAGCCTCCGTCGGCATCGGTTCTGCCGGCGCGTCGGCGGGGACCTCTGCGGGAATGGCTGACTCCGCCTGTACTTCGGCAACTGGATCTGCCTGCGCCTCGATCGCCTCAGGCTCCGGCTGCGCTTCAGCCACCGGCTCTGCCTGCGCCTCGGTCACCTCAGGCTCGGGCCGCGCTTCAGCCACCGGCTCTGCGGCGGCTGTCGCTGGTTCCTCGCTCGGCGCAGGCGCCACGGTAACTTCGGGCAACAGCGCCGCGGATGGGCTAACCTCATCGGACGCGGGCAGCTCGGCGGCTACTTCTTCCACCGGTGCCTCCGCCGCAGCCTCGGCAGGCGCTTCCACCGGCGGGGTCTCGGCGGACACTGTCTCGACCACTTCCACCGGCTTCGGCGGCGGGGCCGGGCGGCGTTCCATGCGATAGCCGAGCGCGCGCAGGACCGAGGCGAAATCCTCGCCGGCCGAGCCGGTGAGCGAGGTCATCGCCTGCGTCACCACGAAGCCGCGGCCGTCGAATGCGCCCGCGGGCTTCTCGCCGGCCGAGCCCTCGCGCCAGGCCAGTGCGGGACGGATCAGGTCCGCCAGCCGCTCCAGGATGTCGACGCGCACCGCGCGCTCGCCGCACTGCTTGTAGCCGAGCACGCGATAGGCATCGCGCGGCAATGCCTTGTCGATCGGGAACGAGGTGCGCCCGCTCGACGCCAGATGCTGCACATTGGAGAGCGCCGAGAGATCGACATTGTCCTGCTTCTCGGCCCAGAGCAGCGAGGCCAACGCGCGTGCGGCCGGCTTCAGGAGCTGCGGGAAATAGATGTGGTAGGCCCCGAACCGCACGCCGTATTTGCGCAGCGTCGCCCGCGAGGGCTGGTCGAGATCCTTCATCTCGGACGAGATCTTGGTCCGCTCCAGCACGCCGAGCGCTTCCACGAGCTGGAACGCGATGCCGCGTGCAATGCCTTGCAGATCCTCCGCCTTCGACAGGTCGAACAGCGGCCCGAGCAATTTCGTAATATGCGTCTTGAGCCAGAGATCGAGCCGGTTCTGCACGGCCTCGCGCGGCGCGCCGGTCAGCCGCTCGTCGGAGATGATGCGCAAGCGCGGATGCAGCGCGTCGTCGGCCGCGACGAGTTTGGCCACCGCATCGCCGGTCCAGCGGATGGTGCCGTCGGAGGTCAGCACGAAGGTTTCGTCCGGTGCGGCGCTCAGTTTCTCGGCCCGCGTGTCGATCTCGCGCGCCAGCACCTGCTGCGCTGCGGCCTGCAGCGCCTTGGCATCTGAGCCCGCTTCCGCCGCGTCAGGCGCAAAAGTGAATCCGTCGAGCCGGCCGATCACATGCCCCTCGACGATGACTTCGCCGGTCTTGCCGATTTCAGTATTCAAAACAGAGTTCTCCCGCAGGCGGCGCATCAATACACTGGTACGCCGATCAACGAAACGCTCCGTGAGCCGTTCATGCAGCGCATCGGATAATTTATTTTCGAGCTCGCGCGTGATCCCCTGCCAATGTTCGGGATCGGACAGCCAGTCCGGCCGGTTCGCGACGAAGGTCCAGGTGCGCACCTGAGCGATCCGGCCCGACAGCGTGTCGATGTCGCCGTCGACGCGGTCGGCCTGATCGACCTGGGCGGCAAACCATGCATCGGGAATACGCCCCTTTTGCATCAGGAAGCCGTAAACGGTGGTCACAAGCTCGGCATGGGCGGCCGGCGAGAGCTTTCGGTAATCGGGTATCTGACAAGTCTCCCATAGCCGCTCGACGGCGGTAGCGCCATGCGCCATGTCGCGCACCTCGGCATCGCGCGCGGCATGGTCGAGCACGCGCATGTCTTCCGCGATCGGCGCCCTCGTCAGCACCTCATGCGAAGGCGGCAGCGACAGTGAGACCTGCAGGCTGCCGAGCGAGGAGAAATCCAGCTTCGAATTGCGCCATTGCAGCATTTTCACGCTGTCGAAGGTGTGGTTCTGCAGCGCGTTCACCAGTTCCGGCTCGAACGGCGCGCAGCGGCCCGTAGTGCCGAAGGTACCATTGCGCGTCGCGCGCCCCGCGCGTCCGGCGATCTGCGCGAACTCGGCCGGCGTCAGGCGGCGGAACTGATAGCCGTCGTATTTGCGGTCGGAGGCAAAGGCGACGTGATCGACGTCGAGATTCAGCCCCATGCCGACGGCGTCGGTGGCGACGAGGTAATCGACGTCGCCGTTCTGGAACATTGCGACCTGCGCATTGCGCGTGCGCGGCGAGAGCGAGCCGAGCACGACCGCCGCGCCGCCATGCTGGCGGCGGATCAATTCCGCAATCGCATAGACCTCGTCCGCCGAGAACGCGACGATCGCGGTGCGCCGCGGCTGCCGCGTGATCTTGCGGTCGCCGGCGAATTCGAGCGTCGAGAGCCTTGGCCTTGTGATGATGGAGGCGCCGGGCAGCAGCCGCTCGATGATGGGACGCATCGTCGCAGCCCCCAGCAGCAGCGTCTCATCGCGGCCGCGCCGATTGAGGATGCGGTCGGTGAAGACATGCCCGCGCTCGAGATCGGCCGCGATCTGGATCTCGTCGACCGCAAGGAACGAGACGTCGAGATCGCGCGGCATCGCCTCGACCGTCGAGACCCAGAAGCGCGGCGACTTCGGCTTGATCTTCTCCTCGCCGGTGATCAGCGCGACGCTCTCGGGCCCAGCGCGATCGGCGATCTTGTTGTAGACCTCGCGCGCCAAGAGCCGCAGCGGCAGCCCGATCAGTCCGGACGAATGCCCAAGCATGCGCTCGATGGCGAGATGCGTCTTGCCGGTATTGGTCGGCCCGAGCACGGCGGTGACGCCGGCGCCGGGCGCGCGCTCATGGGCGAAGGGAGGAGAGGAAAGAGCCATGATGTTCTTGATACTTTTCTTGGTGCTTGTCGGCCGCGAACGCTATCTCAGTTCCTCATCCTGAGGAGCGCGGAACGCGCGTCCCGAAGGATGAGGTCCGGATATATCCATGCATTCCCGCTTGCCATAGGCATCGGGGGCCCCCGCCCCTCGAGACAGTCGCTCGGGCGACCTCCTCAGGGTGAGGGGGATAAAGCTGTTCATGTGCCGGCACTTCCGCAAAAAATTGTCTCACAATGCGACGGCCCCTCCGCCGCGGCTTAAGCTTCGGAACGAGTCTAGAACGAATCGCGGCCGAATCGCTGACTCCACTGCCGTTCTCCTCCGTTCACCGCAACATGTCGCGGCGGCGCTTAAGTTCCAGCACTAGATGGGGTTTGAGGATAGTCACGGCGCGGGCAAATTCCTTAAAATCGTTGAGATGCGGAGTCGAATCAGAAGCGGCAAAGAGTCAACAGGATTCCTGTTTCTCCGTCATTCCGGGGCGTCCGCAGGACGAGCTATGATGTGCTCTTGCACATCAGAGAATCCATTGGGCCGCATGCACCAGCGGAGAAATGGATTCCGGGCTCATCGCTTCGCGATGCCCCGGAATGACGGTGCGCAGCCTCACTGCGTCTTCGCCACCCGCGGCGGCGTGGCCGACGTCACGAACGACGTCGCCTCCAGCATGGCCAGCCCGAACGGCGTCGGGATCTTGACGCGGTACGGGATCAGGATGCGCGTGCCCGCGATCGGCACGAAGGCGATCTCCATGTTGCGCGCTTCGGCGAGATACTTGATCACGGGACGGTCGGGGATATAGCCCGCGATCGGCGTGAAATAGATCGCACAGACCAGCGCCGGGCCCTGATAGCCCTTCTCCGCCTTGACCATTTCCACGCGCTTGAAATCGAGCTTCAAATCGTAGCGCAACCGGCCGTCGAAAATGCCCGCGCTGGTGCGGCAGCTATCCGGGCTCATCAGTTCGCCCGTGCCCGGCACCCGCAGGAGCGAGCCGGTCATCGGATCGTACACGTTCTTCTTGTGGGCCTCGGTGACCGGGATCCGGTTCGGATCGACCGGCGGCTCCGGCTCGATCACGGTTTCCCTGATGCTGCCGCCGCCGAGCGCCATCCGGATGATCTCGGATTTCTTGTAGCTGTTATAGTTGACGGTATAGCCCGATGCCACCAGCGCGCCATTGACCACGCGCCCCTGGGACCCGCCCATCCCGCCGGCTCCGGCAAATGCCTTCAAGAGCCCGGCGGTGCCGCCCTGCGCTATCGCGGAAAAGGTGTCGTCGCCGATCTCGATGGTCCAGCTTCCCTTGCCGACAGCGATACCGGCCAGCGAGGCCTCGTACTGCGCATCCAGCCGGCCCTGCGCGAGTGCGCCCTCCGGCAACAGCATGAACAGCGCGCCGGCGCACAACAGCCAGGATTCCCTCACGGAGGGCAGAAAACTGCTGAAAATGCTCACAAACTTAACGATCCTGTCGTCGGTGCCAGAGATCATTTGGGAAGAAATGACCGGCAAGCAACGCGGGCGAAAACGGAACCACCTTACGAGCCTGAATACGCCCTTTATATGGTAGGTTAAACCGCTGAACGGCCTTGTGAACGTGCAGGTTTTGGGCTCCATAGCGTTTTACCGGCTGGCGCAAAGAAAACGCGTCAAATTAGGAGTTTCAGGGCCCCGGAACGAGGCCCTGAAAGCTATAAACCTTGACGCTTCGCGGCTCACCCCCTATACGTCCGCGGTTCCTGGAAAATGGACGTGGAATTGGACCCCCGCCGCGCGCGGCGCGCGCTGTTGGTTTAGCGGGGATGGAAGAGGATTTGAATAATGTCGCGGCGCTGTGAACTGACGGCCAAGGGCCCGCAAGTGGGCCACAAGGTGAGCCACTCGAACATCAAGACCAAGCGGCGTTTCCTGCCGAACCTCTGCAACATCACCTTCCAGTCGGAATCGCTCGGCCGCAACATCCGCCTGCGCGTCTCCTCGAATGCGATTAAGAGCGTCGACCACAACGGCGGCCTCGATGCGTTCCTGCGGAAGGCGAATGCCGCGCACCTCTCGCCGCGCGCGCTGGAGCTGAAGCGGCAGATCGAGAAGAAGCAGGCAGCGGCTGCGGAGAAGAAGGCGAGCTGAGCGTTCGCTGTATCAGAGTAGCGGTTTGAGAGTTTGAACGGCCGGGTCGAAAGACCCGGCCGTTTTTTGTTTTGGCTC
>NZ_PSRR01000459.1 GCF_004296405.1 Bradyrhizobium sp. Leo170 | reverse complement strand
GCGCATTGGCAAGCGTCGTCTTGCCCGACCCGGTGCCGCCGGCAATCAGGATGCTGCGCGCCTCACTGACCGCGGCCGTCAGCACCTTTGCCATTAGCGGTGAGGCAATCTGCGCCTTGACGTAGTCGGACAGACGGAACGTGGTCGTTGCGGGCTTGCGAATGGCAAAGCAAGGCGCGAGCGAGACCGGCGGCAAGACGCCTTCAAAGCGTTCCCCCGTTTCGGGGAGTTCCGCCGAGATGATTGGCGAGGAACCGCTGGCTTCCGCCCGCACGTGGCTCGCAACCAGCCGGATGATCCGCTCGGACTCCTGCGGCGTCAGAACGACGCCGGTGTCCGCGCGGCCCGTGCCATGCCGGTCAAGCCAAAGCTTCCCATCGGGATTGACCATGACCTCGACGACATCGGCTTCCTCCAAGGCGAGCGCGATCGCCGGTCCCATGGCGGTCCGCAGCATGCCGCGACGCCGTTCGCGGGTCTCTGGCGAGAGGAGATCAGACATTGCCGACCTCCTCTCGCCCTGCCGGAGAATGCTCCGGCGGCTCCCCCGCCGCGTTCTGCGCGCGGGATCCTGTGTCGCCGGGTTGGGCTGCGCCCAGAGGGGCGCCCTCCTCGAGGTTCCGCATGAAGAGATCCGGCTTCGAGGCGCTGACGCGGTCCATGACGTCGGCGACAAGCCGGCCGCCGGAGGCGACGCGTTTGCCGACCTGGGCGACAAACATCTCGAACCGCTCGCGGCCGAGCGCTCGCGCTGCATCCTGATCTTGGGAAGGCAGCGGCGGCGTTATGGTCAGGTAGTAGCGGATGAAGAGCGCGATGGTCTCCGCCAGGACGCTCACGTCACGGTCGGCGCCTTCCAGTTGCCGGCTCATCCGGTCTAGCCTTCGGATCAGCGCCGCATCGCCGCTGGTGTCACGCTCGGGGTTGAGAAAGCGATCCAGCGCAGCCTCGACAATGGCTGACTTGTTGGCTCCGGGACGCTTGGCTGCGAGTTCGAGCCGTTGCGCCACGCTATCGCTGACATAGGCCGACAGTTTCGGTTTCATCGGGATACTCTTCAGAACGAAGGGAGAAGATCGTCGTCGTCGCGGGTGACGGCATGGGCGCGGCGTACGGTGCTTGACGCGCTTGCAGCCTGCTGCATCTGGCTGCGGTCGGCGGCGACGTCGGACTCGTCGTCGAGCAATCGCTTCTCGAAGGCGCGAGGTTCGCTCACTGCCGGTGCAGTCTCGTCGAACAACAGCAATTGCTGCTTGAGGCCGCCTTCCTCGCCGCCCGTCTGCATGAGCTCGCGATATGGCAGGGTTGCGAGGCGAAGGTCGGTGGTGCGCACTTCGCCGCGCCAATCGTCAGTGCGGACCGGCGGCCGGTCGGCATACTCGTCGTCCGCCAAGAATGGTGGCTTGCGCAGACGGTTGACGAAGTTTGCGTCCTCATAGTGCCGCAGCTTGATCGCCCGGACTGGTGCAAGGCCGGACACCAGCACGATGGCCTGGTCGGGCGGCAACTGCATCACTTCGCCTGGCGTCAGCAAAGGACGCGCGGTCTCCTGACGACTGACCATGACATGGCCAAGCCAGGGCGCCAGCCGATGACCGGCATAGTTGCGCTGTGCGCGTAGTTCCGTTGCGGTGCCGAGGGCGTCTGAAATCCGCTTGGCGGTGCGCTCGTCGTTGGCGGCGAATGCGATGCGGACGTGACAATTGTCCAGGATCGCGTTGTTCTCGCCGTACGCCTTTGCGATCTGGTTGAGCGACTGCGCGATCAGATAGGCGCGGATGCCATAACCGGCCATGAACGCGAGCGCGCTTTCGAAGAAGTCGAGCCGGCCAAGTGCGGGAAATTCGTCCAGCATCATCAGGAGCTGGCGGTGCGTGCGGTCACCTGCCTTGGTGTGCAGCGTCTCGGTTAGCCGCCGACCGATCTGGTTGAGGATCAGTCTGATCAGCGGCTTGGTACGGCTGATGTCCGACGGCGGAACAACGAGATAGAGCGTGACCGGCTTGTCGGCACTCACGAGGTCGGCGATGCGCCAATCACAGTATTCGGTGTTTCGGCTGACGACGGGATCACGGTAGAGCCCGAGAAAGCTCACAGCGGTCGAGAGAACGCCTGAGCGCTCGTTTTCGGACTTGTTGAGCAGCTCTCGTGCGGTCGCGGCGACCACGGGGTGCACCTTAGGCTCGGCCTCAGTGCCGAGATGATTGGTCGCCAGCATGATCCTGAGCGTCTTCTCAAAGGACTGCGCAGGATCGGCCAGGATCTCGGTGACGCGGGTGAGCGTCTTCTTCTCTTCCGCGTAAAGGACGTGAAGAATGACGCCGACCAGCAGCGAATGACTGGTCTTTTCCCAATGGGTTCGGCGTTCAAGCGCCCCTTCGGGGTCGACCAGGATGTCGGCGATATTCTGGACGTCGCGGACTTCGGCCGCTCCTTTGCGCACCTCAAGCAGCGGATTGTAGCGGGCGCTTCTGGAATCGGTCGGATTGAACAAGAGGCAGTGCGAAAACGTCGAACGCCAACCGGAGGTCAGTTCCCAGTTCTCGCCCTTGATGTCGTGCACCACCGCAGACGAGGTCCACGACAGCAATGTGGGCAACACCAGCCCCACTCCCTTGCCCGACCGGGTCGGTGCAAAGCACATGACGTGTTCCCGAGAGTGCGTTGGCGTTCCATATCGGGTTCCTTGCTGCAAGGGAGGATCTCCGGTGGGTACGGAATATTTCAAGAACGAAGCGCGTCGCTCTTTTTGGTCGGTACACGTTGAAGCCTGGCGACGAAGCGGTCTCAGCAAGCGCAAATATTGTCGTCAGCATCGTCTCAGTGGCGGTACATTTGATCGGTGGCTGCGGCATCTGATTGACGCCGAAGCTCTGAAAATACGAACGGAATTGCATCGGGAAGAACGTCGGGAGCGACTCCGGAAGACGCGGGCTCCAGTATCGAAGGACCTCCGCTGCAGAGCCGTGCAAGCGTTCTGGGCGATGCACGTTGAAGCAATGAGATGGTGCGGTCTGAGCATGCAAGCGTATGCCAAGGCACATGGCATATCGCAGCACAGCCTGAGGCGATGGCGCGATTTGATCGACGCCAACGAGGTCGAAATCGACTGGCGTGCGCAACTTCATCCGAGCGCCCGCCCACTAATAAGCATTGGTGCTAGCAGCGCTGCTAAGGGGTCTCGCGTCGGGAGCCGCTTGACAGATGCACCAACTGTCGATCCGCCGAACGACGGACGCGCCATCCGACGTCGCTTCAGTGACGAGGAAAAGGTCGCGATCGTGACCGAGTCCGAGCTCCCCGGCGCCACCGCCGCAGAGGTTTGCCGGCGCCACGACATCGTCACCAGCATGTTGTTCCGGTGGCGGGTACAGTTCGGGTTCAGCAAGCGAGGGCGGGCGAACTTGGCGGCTGTGACGGTCGCAGGAGCGCAATCCGCAACGCTCGTCCTGAACGATCTGTTGCAGCCGCCCGACGGCATGAAGGTTATCGAATTGGACGATGGGCGCCGCGTGTTCGCACCGATCGGCTGCGATCCGGATGCGGTGCGGCGACATGTTGCCGAACAGGAGACGGCATGATGATGATCGTGCCGGCCGGCGTGAAAGTGCACCTGGCTTTGGGCTATACCGACATGCGCAAGGGCCTTGATGGGCTCGCTACCCTGATCCAGGAACACCTCAAGAAGGACCCGTTCTCTGGCCACCTGTTCGCCTTCCGTGGCCGGAATGCGAGCAGACTGAAGATCCTGTTTTGGGATGGCAATGGGCTCTGCCTGTTCACCAAGCGCATCGATCAAGGTGGCTTCATCTGGCCGAGAATGACCGATCCTGGCGGCACCGTGACGTTGTCTCCAGCGCAGCTTGCGATGTTGATCGAAGGCATCGATTGGCGCACGCCGGAGCGTCGATGGCGACCTGCAATCGCAGGCTAAGAAATCACAGAAACCCGCATAGAATATAGCGAAGTTGCTTCCTCGAATCGGCATGTTCGAGTAGATTCGGACATGCAGCTCGATCTCAATAACTTGCCATCGGACACAACGCTTCTTCATCGTTTGGTGCGGGATATTGCAGAGACTGTCCAGCATCGAGACAGCGAGATCGAGCGTCTCCAGTCGATCATCAAACAGCTTCAACGAGCACAATATGGGCGTCGTTCCGAGCGCCTCGATGCTGGTCAACTCGCCCTTGGGCTTGAAGATCTTGGCGTCGATGTTGCCGCCGTCGAGGCCGATCAGGGTTCGGCGACTGCCGTCCCGCGACCTCCGAATCCGCGTCCGAAGCGCAAACCACTGCCCGAGCATCTGCCGCGCGAAGACGTGGTGCTCCATGTCGATTGTGAAAGCTGCGGGTGCTGCGGCGGCCCTCTGCATGCGATTGGCGAGAGTGTCAGCGAGATGCTGGACTGGGTGCCGGCTCAGCTTCGCGTAGTGCGGATCACACGCCCGAAATATGCCTGCCGTACCTGCAACAAGGTCGTGCAAGCTGCGGCGCCGGAGAGACCGATCGCTGGCGGATTGGCAACAACAGCCCTGCTCGCCCACGTGCTGGTCAGCAAGTACTGCGATCACACCCCGCTCTACAGACAGTCGCAGATCTTCGCTCGACACGGTGTTGATCTCTGTCGTTCGACGCTGGCCGGATGGGTTGGCGGCGCGTGCTGGTGGCTGGAAGCTCTGCACGAGCGACTGTGCAAAAACGTGTTTGCCTCCGGTCATCTGTTCGCCGACGACACACCGGTTCCGGTGCTCGATCCTGGCCGCGGGCGAACAAAAACCGGACGACTGTGGGTGTACGTCCGGGAGCAAAGACCCTGGAGCGGACCAGAGCCGCCGGCGGCAGTGTATCTGTTCGAGCCGGATCGCAGGGCGCAGCGTCCTGTATCCCATCTTACGCAGTTCAAAGGGGTCCTGCACGTTGACGGCTATGCTGGCTTCGAACATTTGACCAGCAATGGTGACGTCGTACTTGCTGCGTGCTGGGCGCACACGAGACGCAAGTTTTACGAGATCGTCGAAGCTACCGGATCGCCTGTTGCGGCGGAGGCCTTGCGTCGGATCGGAGAACTCTATGCAATTGATGCGCGGGTCCGCGGAAAATCTCCTGCCTATCGACTCGCTGAGCGGCGCTCCTTCTCGAAACCGATCGTAGAGGCACTTCATTCCTGGCTCGAAGCGCACCTTCCACGCCTGCCCGCAACAAGCACACTTGCTGAGGCGATCCGGTATGCCCTCTCGCGTTGGGAGGGATTGACGCGCTTCCTGCAGGACGGTCGCATTGAAC
>NZ_PSRR01000458.1 GCF_004296405.1 Bradyrhizobium sp. Leo170 | reverse complement strand
CCGGCGACGGAGCCGGCGCCTGATCAAGCAGTCCGGCCGCATCGTTCACCAGCTTCACGGCCTTTCGCCGGCTGGAGACTCTCATGATGCTCTTTTCACCGGCCTGCACGATGTATTCATTGCCCGCCCTGACGATCGAATATCGCTTCATCTGAAATAACCCCAAGCCGTCCCAGAACGCGATGACTTTGGACCGTCATCGCGTTCTATTTTTTTGCTTGATCATGATCTCACTTCTTTGAGCATGATCTTTTCGGAAAACCGGTTTCCACTTTTCCGGATCATGCTCTAGCGGACCATGTTCTGCCGCTGGGAGACGCGTAACTAGCAGCAGCGTTCCCGCCAGTAAAATTACGGAGGCCGGCGTAGTTTATCGCTTGTTAACCGGAACGCAGAGCGAGGACTACCACTGCGATCAGCGATGATAGCCACGCAACTTGGCGCAAGTCAGAAGCGCATCGTCATGCCGACATGACTGCGTTGAAATCCAAGCCGTTCATAGAAGCGCTGCGCGTCGGCGCGGGTGTGATGCGTGAGCAGTTCGACGAGAATGCAACCGTTGGCGCGCGCTTCAACGATCGCCCATTGCACCATCTGTTCGCCGATGCCGCGGCTGCGGCAATGGCTTGCGACGCGCACGTCCTCGATCAGGCCGCGTGAGGCACCTTGCGAACTTATGCCCGGCAGGATGCATAGCTGCAGGCAACCGACCACCGTGCCGTCAGCGTCTTCGGCGACCACGAGCTTGAAATTCGGATCGCGGTCGACCTTCTCGAATGCCGCGAAATAGGATTGAGGCAAGGGATCCTCGATCCGCTCGCGCGCGCTGCCGAGCCGATCGTCCGCGAGCATGGCGACGATGATGGGAACATCGTCGCGACGGGCGCGACGGATCGTGATCGAAGACGCAGGTGCCATAATATATTCCGAAACGGCTAACGCGCCGGCGCCAGGCCAAGTGAGCGCTCGGCCTCATTGATCCAGCGGCGAAGCGCGGGATAGCCGCCGAGATCGAAGCCGCCCTCATGCGCGAGCCGCGTGTAGGCGAGCAGCGCCACATCGGCGAGCGAGAGCGACTCGCCGGCCAGAAACGGCGTCAGCGCGAGCTGCTGCTCCATCCGCGCCAGCGCCGCATGGCCGCGCTTGACCTTCTCCGGATCGAGCTCGGAAGCGGATTTGCCGAGATAGCGCATCTGGAACCGGCACACGGCGATATAGGGCTCGTGGCTGTACTGCTCCCAGAACAGCCACTCGTCCATCTTCGCGGCAGCAAAATCATCCGATGGAATGAGGTCGCTGCCGCGGGCGAGATAGCGGATGATGGCGTTCGACTGCGCCAAGGCGCGGCCATCATCGAGCACGATCGTCGGCACCTGGCCCGCGCTGTTCATCCTCAGGAAATCCGCGGTGCGCGTCTCCTGCTTGAGGATGTCGACGTTGGTCCAGGTGTAGGGCAGCGCAAGGTAATCGCACACCCATTTTACCTTCAGGCAATTGCCCGACTTGTCGTCACCGTAGATTTTCATGGCTGGCTGTTGTCCTGCTCCCGAATGACAGAGCACCAGCGGAAGCAGAAGCTGTCAACACGTCTGACGCATGCGCGCCTAGAATTTATAGCCGAGGCCGGCGCGCACCGTGTTGATGCTGGTATCGACCGTTGTGGTGAAGCGGATGTATTCCCATTCCGCGCGCATGAAGAGGCCGCCGACCAGGTTGATGTCAATGCCAAGGCCGGCCGTGTAGCCGTAGATGAGGTGATTGTGCACGGCATCCGTCGCGCTCAATGGCATCAACGGCGTGAAACGTCCAAGCGGAGTGGGGCTCACCGCGTCCGTAACGATTGCACTATGCGAAATGTCGGCCTTGCCGAGCGCGAAGCCGCCGAACGCATAAGGCAGGAAGCATCCGAAGGCATAGGCTGCGCGCCCCCGAAACGTCGCGATGTCCGAGATCGAGATCGAGGATGCCGAGGTGACTCCGACGTCGTGGTAGAAGGTGTCGGTGAGAGGAGAGCCGCTCACAAGCTCCTTGCTGGCGCTGGCCGAACCACCAAAGCTGCCGTGCACGTAGCTCGCCTCCAGGCCGAGCACGACGTCGCTCCATTGCCAGTTGTATCCGACAAAGGCTCCGTATGCGGACGAACGCGCCGTCTGCTTTCCGAGACCGAGATTCCATTGCGCAACGCCCATCTGCTGCACGACGTTGTCGGAAATCAGCGAGGAGATCAAAGATGACGGCTTGCTGTCGAAATTCGCATCGGACGAACCGTAGCCGGCTTGGCCACCAATATAGAGACCTTCCCAGTAAGCTCTGGAGGTTGTCAGCCCATCGGTGAAGCTGCCGCGAAGCACCGGGAGATCGGGAAGATCGGCGGCCCGCGCGCTCGTCATCGCGCCACACATCACTACCGCCAGCAGAAACCTGCGCATCGCCCACGCCCCCAAATCGACTTAATCAAACTCGGCGACGATCATCGCTCGTTAACCTTAACCAATGGTTGTCGCGCGCCGGTTTCGCCACAATCTTCTGCGTGATGAGCACTCTCCTCTCCGCAAAGCAAAACGGCGCGGGGACATCCCGCGCCGTCTGCAATCGTTAACCAATGAAGGTTCGTATTAACCTTTGCGCACCAGCGGCGGCGGCGCGTAGACCGGCTGCGGGCTGTCCAGATTCCAGCGCACGCCGAGCTTGAGATCGTGCGAAGTGATATCCTTGAAGTTCATTGGATTGTTGGTCGTGAAGCCCTGGAACGTCGTCACGGGTCCCGTCAATCCCGAACCGAGATCGACGTAGCTATAGGCGACTTCGAGCGTCAGGTTTGGACTAACCTTGTAGGAAAGACCTGCATGCGCCGCCCAGGCGAAATTCCACTTGGACGCCGAATTGGCAAGCGCAAAACCTGGCGCAATCACGCCGGGAGAGAAATCAGCAAGCCCTTGATCGGTGAAATTGGAGACGGTCACGCGCGCGGCACCGACACCAGCACCGATGAACGGCGTTACGCACCACCAGGTTCCAAGATCGACATAGGCGTTGGCGAGAACAAGCCATTCCGACTTGCTTGCGGTGTAGTTGTCAGACCCCGCGCCGATAACTCCGCCGCCGAGCGGAAAAGTCGCGAGATCCTGGCCGTGAAAGTTCGTTCTTCCACGATATTGACCGGTGACGTCGGCGCGGAACCAACTGTTGAACTGGTAACCGACACCGAGACCAAAGATGCCGCCGGTATCAAAGCCGGTCTGCTGGTTCAGGGAGAGCAGCGGCGTGTACAAGGCATTGTTGCCGTTGCGCACTTCCTTCACGCTCTGATTGCTGAAGCCGATATCGCCGCGCAAATACCAGCCGCCGAAATCTTCCACCGGCGGCGGTCCGTAGGCCGGTGGCGGCGCGATCGGCATATCGGCGGCGAATGCCACCGAGGAAATCAGGGAGACCGCACCAGCGGCAACGAGAGATTTAACGCAACGCATTGGCTTCGTCCTTCTGGCCAGTGAGGCGAGCGGGGAAGCCTCACGTCTGAAAATCCACGGCCGGACGATGGCACTAAATGCTTAAGCGGCGCTTAACCCTAATTATTAAGGTTGACAACCTCTGACGATTTTCCCGAAAGCTCGCGGTATCGCGCTATTCCCGCTGTCGAACAGAAAGCGGCTGCGCCACAAATGCAAACGATGCGTTGATGAAATCTCAGCTCTTGTCTTAACGCGTTTTCTTTACGCGCACCGGAGTCCACTTCGCTCGAAAACGCTTTAATGCGCGTGGTTCGGCATTTTCGGCAGGAACACCGCGAGCAGTCCGATCGCCGGCAGGAATGAGCAGAGCTGGTAGACGAAGGCGATGTCGGTGTGATCGGCGAGCTTGCCGAGCACCGCCGCGCCCAAGCCGCCGATGCCGAAAGCGAAGCCGAAGAACAGGCCGGAGATCATGCCGAAGCGATGCGGCATCAGTTCCTGCGCGAACACGATGATCGATGCGGTCGCCGACGAGATGATCAGGCCGATGAACACGCTGAGTACGGCGCTGGTGATGAGGCCGGCATAGGGCAGCGCCAGCGTGAACGGCAGCGCGCCGAGGATCGAGAACCAGATCACGTATTTGCGGCCGAAGCGATCGCCGAGCGGTCCGCCCAGGAAGGCACCGACCGCGTTCGCCGCGAGGAACATGAAGAGATAGAGCTGCGCCGCCTGCGTCGAGACGTCGAACCTCTCGATCAGATAGAAGATGTAGTAGCTCGACAGGCTCGCGATATAGAGCTGCTTCGAGAACAACAGCGCGACCAGCACGGCGAGCGCGATCATCACCCGCCGCCCGGCCGGCGCGTCCGGGTGCCGCTCGACGACCGCTGCCTTCCTGGTCACGATCTGCGGCCTGTACCAGGCGCCGATGCGCCACAGGATCAGGATCGCAAGACCCGCGATCGAGGAGAACCACGCAATCGAGGACTGCCCGAACGGCACCACGATCAGCGCCGCGAGCACCGGGCCCATCGAGGTGCCGAAGCTGCCGCCAAGCTGGAACACCGATTGCGCAAAGCCGTAACGGCCGCCAGAGGCGAGCCGCGCGATCCGCGCCGATTCCGGATGGAACACCGCCGAGCCGAGGCCGACCAGCGAGGCCGCGATCAGGATGATGCCGTAGTGATGCGCGCCAGCGAGCAACAGCAGGCCGAAGAAGGTGAAGCCCATGCCGATCGCAAGCGAGAACGGCTGCGCCTTCTTGTCGGTGAAATGCCCGACCAGCGGCTGCAGCAGCGATGCTGTGAACTGGAACGCCAGCGTGATCATGCCGATCTGCGTGTAGTCCAGCGTAGGCGTCCTTCAGGATCGGATAGACGGAGGCGATCAACGACTGCATGGTGTCGTTGAGAAAGTGCGAGAAGCTGATGCCCGCGAGCACGACGTAAGCCGGCCCCACCGCGGTCGCGCGGGCAGCCATGCGCGGCGTCACGTCTGATACCAGCACCGGTTCAGCCAGTGCTTCTTCTGAGACGGCAACGGGCTTGTTCAACGGAGATTCCTGGCGGGACTCGCGAAGCGGCAATAAGCCGTGCTTACGACGCACGCTCCGCTGCGACCAGCGCGATTAGATAATGGCTGCGATGCAACCAGCGCGCGCTGGATGGTCGTGATTTAGGCCGGAGCAGTCGCCAGCACTTCTCCCTCTCCCCGCCCTTCGCGGGGAGAGGGTTGGGGTGAGGGGCTCTCTCCGCGAGCAAAATAGCAAACGGACTCGCGGAGGCTCCCCCTCACCCGAAATTCAAGCGAAGCTTGAATTTCGACCTCTCCCCGCAGGCGGCTATTA
>NZ_PSRR01000457.1 GCF_004296405.1 Bradyrhizobium sp. Leo170 | reverse complement strand
GGCAAGAAGTCGTGCACGCTTCATTGCATTAGACCATTACATCGCAACGCAGCGACGTTTTCGCGCGTGTTCCCGCTTGCCAAACGCCCGCGACGGGCGGAGCATCGACGATTGCCGACCCAATCAAGGGCCGAGCTCCAGACGAGGAGACGGCAATGGGACAAGACGTCAGAAGTCCCCGAGGTCCACGGTGCATTGCACTGGTGGGCCCTTTTCAGAGCGGTAAGACCACACTTCTCGAAGCGATCTTGGCGCGAACCGGTGCGATCCGGACAGCCGGCAGTGTCGATGCCGGAAGTTCCGTTGGCGACGCCAGTGCCGAAGCGCGCAGTCACAAGATGAGCGTCGGGCTTACCGCCGCCACCACGACCTTCATGGGCGACAGCTACACCTTCCTCGATTGTCCCGGCTCGGTCGAATTCGCGCACGATATGCGCATGGCGCTTCCCGCGGTCGATGCCGCGGTCGTGGTCTGCGAGGCCGACGAGAAGAAGCTGCCGCAATTGCAGCTCATCCTGCGCGAATTGGAAGAGCTGGCCATTCCCCGTTTCCTGTTCCTGAACAAGATCGATCGCGCCAACAAGCGCGTCCGCGAGACGCTCGCCACGCTGCAGCCGGCCTCGCGCGTGCCGCTGGTGCTCAGGCAAATTCCGATCTGGAACGGCGATCTGATCGAGGGTTTCGTCGATCTGGCGCTGGAACGCGCCTTCGTCTATCGCGAGCACAAGCCGTCGGAGGTGGTCGCGCTCGAAGGCGGCGATCTCGATCGCGAGAAGGAAGCGCGCTTCTCGATGCTGGAGAAGCTTGCCGACCATGACGACGCGCTGATGGAGCAGTTGCTCGAGGACATTCAGCCGCCGCGCGACGCCGTGTTCGACGATCTCGCCCGCGAACTGCGCGAAGGCGTGATCTGTCCGGTGCTGCTCGGCTCGGCCCTGCGCGAGAACGGCGTGCTGCGCCTGATGAAGGCGCTGCGCCATGAATCGCCCGGCATCGCCGAAACCGCCAAGCGCCTTGGCGCCCCCGAAACGAAGGATGCGCTCGCCTATGTGTTCAAGACCGTGCATTTGCAGCACGGCGGCAAACTGTCGCTGGCTCGACTGCTCGCCGGCCGTCTGGACGATGGCGCGACGCTGATCTCCTCGTCCGGCGAGACCGGCCGCGTTTCCGGTATCCTCGCCGCAGGCGGCGCGTTCGACACCAAGCGTGCCGCCGCGGAAGCCGGTGATACGGTTGCGCTCGGCAAGCTCGATGCGATCAAGACCGGCGACACAATGGCGAGCGGCAAGACCGCGCCGCCGTCGCTGGTGAAGGTCGAGCCGACGTCGCCGGTGCTGGCGATGTCGGTCGCGGCCACCGACCGCAAGGACGACGTCAAGCTCGGGCAGGCGCTGTTGCGGCTGAACGAGGAGGATCCGTCGCTGACCCAGATCCAGAACCAGCGCACGCACGATACCGTGCTGTGGGGGCAGGGCGAGATGCACCTGCGCGTCGCGGTGGAACGGCTGCGTGATCGCTTCGGCGTCAACGTCAAATCGCACCCACCTGCGATCGGGTATCAGGAGACCATCCGGAAACCGATCACCCAACGCGGGCGGCACAAGAAGCAGTCCGGCGGCCACGGCCAGTTCGGCGACGTGGTGCTGGAACTAAAGCCCTTGCCACGCGGCTCCGGCTTCACCTTCGACGAGACCGTGGTCGGCGGCGCGGTGCCGCGGAACTATATCGGCGCGGTGGAGGAGGGTGTGGTCGACGGCCTGCTGAAGGGTCCGCTCGGCTTTCCCGTGGTCGACGTCCATGTGCGCCTGACCGACGGTTCCTACCACAGCGTCGACTCCTCCGATCTCGCGTTCCGCACTGCAGCGCGGATTGGCGTCAGCGAGGCGCTGCCGAACTGTCATCCGGTGCTGTTGGAACCGATCCACATGGTCGAAATCGTCTGCCCGACCGACGCCACCGCCAAGATCAACGCCATCCTGTCGGCGCGGCGGGGCCAGATCCTCGGTTTCGACACCCGCGAGGGCTGGGCCGGCTGGGACTGCGTCCGCGCCACCATGCCGGAAGCCGAAATCGGCGACCTGATCGTGGAACTCCGCTCGGCCACCGCCGGCGCCGGCAGCTTCACCCGGCAGTTCGATCACATGGCTGAAGTGACCGGCCGGACAGCCGATCAAATTATTGCGGCGCATCGCGTGGCGGCATAAGTGTTGCTAGGATCATGGCCCCGGATCGAGGGTCATGATCCCCGCATCGCCATGGAAGTTGTCGATCTCTCCTTGAAAATGCGGCGGCTGACGCAATGGCTGGACGGCCGTTGTCAGCCTTACCGGCTTGTGCGCCGGCAGTTCGACGGTCCGCCGTTCGGTCACTGCTACGTGACCATCGATCCCGAACGTCAGGCGCCGTTTCCATCCGCCAATCTCAATCGCGTCTATCTCTGCGGCGCTGATCCCGCCATGACGGATGATGCGGTCGCGCGCTTCATCGATCTGTTCACGGCTGAGGGTGTGAAGCGCTTCTTTGTCTGGCTGAGCCCTGGTCCCGACATGGACCTGATGCGGGCGCGGCTCGAGGCGGGTGGCCTGTCGCGCGCACGCCGCACCGGATATCCAACCTTGTGGCGCACGGCCTATTCGCCGCTTCATTTCACAACCGATCTTGGCATCCGCGAGGTGACCACTGACGAGATCGATGCGGCGCGCGATCAGCTCGGCGACACGCTATGGCCGGAATATGCGCGCTCGGCCGGCCGCAGGGGCTTCGTGCACTACATGGCGTTCGACGGCGATCAGCCGGTGGCGATCGCCGCGCTCTGCCTGTTCGAGGACATCGGCTATCTCCTGGCCGCGACCACCGCCGAAAGCCATCGCAAGCGCGGCGCGCAGCAGGCGCTCATCGCAAAGCGGGTCGAACGCGCCGAGCAGATGGGCTGCACAGTGCAGGTCTCCGAGACCATGTACATGCTGGAACATTCGTACCGCAATCTGCGGCGCGCCGGTTTCACGGAAGCCTACGAGAAAGAGGTCTACGAGTGGACGGCGTGACGCATGCTTGACTCGCGCCGTAACATGACGCTGGCCTGCGCGCTGAGCGCGCTCGCCGGTTATCTCGACGGCATCGGCTATCTGCATCTCGGCGGCCTGTTCGTCTCCTTCATGAGCGGCAATTCGACGCGTCTCGGCGTCAACCTGACCGAGGCGAACTGGTTCGCGGCGGCGCAAACCATTGGCATCATCGTGACCTTCGTGTTCGGCGCGGCGGCGGGCAGCCTGATCGTTCTGGCGCGCGGCGGCCGTCGCCAGACCTGGCTGTTGCTGACGGAAACGCTGCTGCTCGTCGGCTCCGCGCTCGCCTATACGTTCGGCTCGCCGACGGTCGCGGTCGGCGGCATCGTGTTCGCGATGGGACTGGAGAATGCGATGTTCCAGATTCGCGGCGGCGCCGGCCTCGGCCTCACCTATGTCACCGGCGCGCTCGTCAAGGCCGGCCAGCTTCTTGGGGCGGCGCTGACCGGCGGCCCGCGCTGGGCCTGGCTGCCGAACCTCCTGTTATGGACGGCGCTGGTGCTGGGGTCGACCGTCGGCGCGCTCGCTTATCTCCACCTCAATCTTTCCGCGGTCTGGTTCGCCGCAGGCGCCGCCGTCGTACTCACCGCGATCGTCGCAGTGCGGGATAAGTGAATGTTGACAGTCCGCATCGCTTGTCCGATTGGACTGAAATGACCGCACCGACCAAAGCCCGCGCCGCATGCCTGATCGGATGGCCGGCCGCGCATTCGCGCTCGCCGCTGATTCATCACTATTGGCTGAGGAAGCTCGGCATCGAGGGCGGCTACAACATCGAGGCGATCCCGCCGGAGGGCTTTGCCGAGTTCGTGTTGCATCTGTCGACGCATGGCTTCGTCGGCGCCAATGTCACGATCCCGCACAAGGAGCGCGCGCTGGCGCTGTCGGTGCCTGACGAGCGCGCCCGCGCGGTCGGCGCCGCCAATACGCTGTGGTACGAAGGCGGCGAGCTGCGCTCGACCAACACCGACGTCGAAGGTTTCATCAACAATCTCGACGCCTCCGCGCCCGGCTGGGGCCAGGCGACCGAGGCGCTGGTGCTGGGCGCCGGCGGCTCGGCGCGCGCCGTGGTGTTCGGATTGCTCGATCGCGGCATGCAGCGCATTCACCTCGTCAACCGCAGCATCGAACGTGCCCGCGCGCTTGCCGATCAGTTCGGTTCTCGCGTCGAGCCGGCTGGCTGGGACGCGCTTGCCGATCTGTTGCCGCGCGTGAGGCTGTTGGTGAACACCACCTCGCTCGGCATGCACGGCCAGCCGGCGCTCGACCTCGACGTCGGCTTGTTGCCGCCAAATGCCGTCGTCGCCGACCTTGTCTATGTTCCACTGAAGACGCCGCTGCTTGCAGCCGCCGAGGCGCGCGGATTGAAGACGGCCGACGGGCTCGGCATGCTCCTGCACCAGGCGGTGCGCGGCTTCGAATTGTGGTTCGGCCAGCGCCCGCAAGTGACGCCGGAACTGCGCGCGCTGGTCGAGGACGATCTCACAAAGGCTTGAGTGCGCGAAATATCGCCGCGACAGCGGGGTCTCTGGAGAGGTGATCCACCCGGAGCTCTCGCTATGCCTCCCTACCGTTCCACGCTCGCCCGCCCGCTATTTGCCGTCGCCATGGTTGCGGCATCAACCCTCTATGCGATCGCGCAACAGCCGCCTGTGTCCTCGCGGGTGCGCGGGACCATCGAAAGCGTCGTCGGCGACACGATCGAGGTCAAGTCGCGCAGCGGTGAGGACGTCAAGCTGCATATGACGGGCGATGCGCGCGTTGCCGGCATCGTCACGATCGCGCTATCCGACATCAAGGTCGGTTCCTTCATCGGCGCTACGACCGTGCCGGGTTCCGACGGCACGCCGAAAGCGGTGGAAGTCCACGTCTTCCCGGAGGAGATGCGCGGCACCGGCGAGGGCTCGCGGCCCTGGGACACACGTCCCAACAGCAGCATGACCAATGCGACGGTCGCCGAATCCGTGGTCAGCAATGACGGCCACACGCTGCTCGTCAAATACAAGGGCGGCGAGAAGAAGGTGATGGTCTCGCCTGACACACCTGTCGTGACCTACGTCCCCGGCGACAAGTCCGAGCTCAAGGCAGGCGCCAAGATCATCGCATTCACGAAAAAGTCGCCCGATGGCTCGCTCGAGACCAACCGCATCAGCGTCGGCCGCGACGGGCTTACGCCGCCGATGTAAATGCGCGGTTCACCCTTTCCCCTTGTGGGAGAGGGTCGCTTCGCGAAGCGAAGCGGGGTGAGGGGTTCTCTCCGCGGACACCGTTGCCAGTGGAGAC
>NZ_PSRR01000456.1 GCF_004296405.1 Bradyrhizobium sp. Leo170 | reverse complement strand
AGAGCGTGCGGCGCCGTCTTCACGACGTCTTCGTCGTCCGTAGGGGTGGGGAAAGCGTAGCGTGCCCACCATCGCGAGCGTCGCGCCAAAATGGTGGGCACGGCGCTGACGCGCCTTTGCCCACACCCTACGCCGCCGAATGCGTCGCCTGCGTGCCGCGGATCAACCGGCCGGGTCTTGCGCCCGTGGCCGCACCACCACGTTGCGTTACCACGCCCGAGACGATGGTCGCCTCATAGCCGTCGACCTGCTGCAGGAGGCGGCGGCCGCCGACGGGGAGATCGTAATGCACCTTCGGCGGGTGCAGATGCAGGTGGTCGTAGTCGATCACGTTGACGTCGGCCTTGTAGCCGGGCGCGATCAGGCCGCGGTCGGCGAGGCCGACCGAGAGCGCGGTCTTGCGCGATTGCACCGCGATCACGAAGGGGATCGAGAGTTTTTCGCCGCGGGTGCGGTCGCGGGTCCAGTGGGTCAGGAGATAGGTCGGGAAAGAGGCATCGCAGATGATGCCGCAATGCGCGCCGCCGTCGGAGAGGCCGGGCACCGAATTCGGGTCCAGCAGCATCTCGCGCGTCGCGTCGAGATTGCCGTCGGAATAATTGAGGAACGGCACGTAGAGCATGCCGCGGCCCCCGTCGGTCAGCATCGCATCATAGGCGAGTTCTTCCGGGCGCTTGCCGAGCCGGCGCGCCTGCGCGCCCAGCGTGTTCTCCGGTGGCTGCTCGTAATCCGGCGGATTTCCGAGCAGATACATCTTGTCGTAGTTCGGCCGGAAGAACAGCGGATCGTCGGTGTCGCTGGCGTTCTCGGCGAGGATCGCGGCGCGCGTCTCGGCCTGGCGGAGACGCGCCACTCGCTCCTTGAGCGGCAGGTGTGCGATCGCCTTGTAGCTCGCATGGGTCTGGAACGGATTGCGCGACAATTCCAGCCCGAGCATCAGCCCGACCGGGCGCGCGGCGATCTGCGCGGTGACCGACAGCCCGCGGCTTGTCGCCTCGCTGATGGTCTCGAGCGTCTGGCGCCAGCGCCGTGGCGACTTGTCGTTCTGGGTGATCGAGAACGAGATCGGACATTTCGTGTTCTCCGCCACCCGCAGCATCATCGGCAGGTCTTCGTGGACGGTGGAGAGATCGAGCACGAATTGCAGCACGCTGCGGCCGACCCCATGCATCGCGCCGGCGATCGCGGTCAATTCGTCCTCGCCCGCCTTCAAGGTCGGCGTGAAGTCGCCGGTCGAGGTGCGGTGGTTGAGGGTGCGCGAGGTGGAGAAGCCGAGCGCGCCGGCGCGAACCGCATCGCTCGCAAGCTGCGCCATCTGCCTGTTGTCCTCCACCGTGGAAGGATCGCGGCGCGCGCCGCGTTCGCCCATCACATAGACCCGCAGCGCGGCATGCGGCAGTTGCGCGCCGATGTCGACGTCGAAGCTGCGCTTCGACAGCCAGTTCATGTAGTCGGGAAAACTCTCCCATTCCCAGGGAATGCCGGCGCTCAAGACCGGCTCGGGAATATCCTCGACGCCTTCCATGAGCTGGATCAGCCTGGTGTGGTCGCTGGGCCGGCAGGGCGCAAAGCCGACGCCGCAATTGCCCATGATCGCTGATGTGACGCCGTTCTGCGAGGAGGGCGTGATGTCCTGGCTCCAGGTCACCTGGCCGTCATAGTGGGTGTGAACATCGACGAAGCCTGGCGCCACCAGCTTGCCGCGCGCGTCGATCTCTTCCTTGCCTTTGCTCGCGACCTTGCCGACCTCGGTAATCTTGCCGTCCGCGATCGCCACATCGGCTTCATAGAGGTCGCCGCCGCTGCCGTCCGCAATGGTGCCGCCGCGGATCACGATGTCAGGCGCTGAGGTCATGGCGCTTCATCCCGATTTGTTGTTGTTGCCCCGCATCATCGGTCGTCCCTCGGTGCTGTCAACCGGCGCCGATGAGGTTCAGCAATGCGCTATGGCGCCGCAACCTGGAAATATGGCGGTGCTGTCAAAGCCTAGTCCATGTCGCGGAAGGCGTGACCGTTGGTTTCGATCCTTTTCACAAGGTCTGGCGGCAATTCGGCTTGTGCTGCTGTGCCGTCAAATGCCCATTCCTCAGGATTGGCCAGATCGAGAAGACCGGCCCCTTTGCGCACATAGAGGCCTAACGTCGGCTTTTGCGGATTAATGTAGAGATCGTACTCCTGCATTGAGATGTCTCCTCTCCTGTTGCCAGCTCAGGATCGCATCAAGCCGCGTTGGCTCGCCTCCCGGTCAGATTATCGCGATCGGTTACAGCCGTAAGCATTCGAGGCAGTGATCGGACCGTAACAGGCACACCGCAGTGTCCTCTGGAATCACGGCGGAGACCTCTCGTGACCGCGACCACCAAAGGCAACGAGTGCGCACGTTCCATGCGGCCTGCCGAGGCCGGCGAACACGTTACCGGCGCCGCGTGCGTGCCGACACGTCGAGACCGCGGCGTTTGCGCGCTTCAGACCATCTATCTCGGTGTCGCCTGTTATGTCGGCCTGAGCGATTGCGCGGATCGTTTGGAAGCGATCGCTCGCGAGGAGGTCTAAGCAAGTGGTTATCAAGCCGCTGCGTGCGCTTCCGATCCCTGCGGCTTGCGGTCGGTGACGAGCGCGAGCAGCACCGTCAGCACCATGAAGGCGGCGGAGGCGCCGAACACCCAATGCGGCAGGTTGTGGTCCATGATCCAGCCGAACAGCAGCGGGCTTGCGATGCCGCCGAAGTTGAAACCGGTGGAGACGATGCCGAAGGCGCGGCCGGCCGCACCGGGAGGTGCTGCGTTGCGCACCAGCATGTCCCGCGAGGGCGTGATCACGCCGCCGAGGAAGCCGGCCAGGCCCAGCGCCGCGGTCAGCACCGCCGATGGCAGGTTGACCATCGCGATCACGACCACGATCGCCGCATTGACGGCAAAGCACGCCGCCGCGACCTGGCCGTGGCGATGGGTGCGGTCGGCGAGATAGCCGCCGGCGAGCACGCCCGCCGCGCTGGCGCCGAGGAACGCGGTCAGCGCGATATTGGCCGACGAGAACGACACGCCATAGCCGCCAATCAGCGCCACCACGCCGAAATTATTGATCCCCGCGCTCGACAGGCTGAGCAGCGTGAAGAACACGGTCAGCACCATGATCGCCGGCGTCATCACGCTGGTTTTCACCTTTTCACTGCCCTCGGGCCCGTCCTTCGCGGTGCCGGCATCGGGGATGCCCATGACGACGAGCAATAGCGCCACCAGCGGGCCGATCGCGCCCGCGACCATCAATGCGCCGAGCCCGCCGATTGCCGCGACCAGCGCCGCCATGATCGCAGGTGCCACCGCGCCGCCGAGGAAGCCGGCAAAGGTGTGGACTGAGAACGCGCGGCCCATCCGCGCCTCGTCCATATGTGCCGATAGGATCGCGTAGTTGGCGGGGTGATAGACGCTGTTGGCAAGCCCGAGCCCAATCGCGCTTGCGATCAGCGCGGGATAGCTCAAATGCGAACCGAGCCCGATCAGGGCGAAGCCGCCCAGGCAGAGACCGATCAGGAGGATTTTTCGCGCGCCGATATGGTCGGCGAGATAGCCGATCGGCGCCTGCGTCAGGCCGGAGACCAGCGCGAACACGGTGAGCGCGAAGCCGAGCTCGATATAGCCGACGCCGAGCCGCTCCTTCAGGAACGGGAACAGCATCGGCAGCACGAAGATATGGAAATGGCTGACCCAGTGCGCGATCGAAATCCCCGTCAGCGTGCGCGCCGCGCTGTCGGTCTTCAATTGCTGCGGTGCGGCAAGAACATCAGCCATATCAGTGAGAAGCCCATCAAATGTGATGCCCGGCAGGGCTTAAAGCATGATCCGGAAAAGTGGGAACCGGTTTTCCGAAAAGATCATGCTCAAACAGAGAGCCAGATCATGATCCGCTCGGATCATGATCTGGCGCGAAAATATCGGCTGGGCGTTATTTGTCCATGAAGGCCGCTGCATGGCTGACCCGGCGAACCGCGACCGAGCGACATGCGGCATTAAAGCGGCAAGACAAGCCACTCGCATTGCAGCAATGATCTGGCATGACCGATCCGGCAACAAAGCTGCGCGTCCTGATCCCCGAGGGGGCGAGCACCTCGGCGCGCGAGGCGATCACGATCCTCGGTCTTGCCGGCCACCATGTCGAAGTCTGCGATCCCTCGCCCTGGTGCCTGTCGCGCTATTCGCGCTTTGTGCGGAAATTCCACCGCTGCCCGGGGTTGCGCCACGACCCCGAGGGCTTCCTTGGCTATATCGAGCGGCTCCTGGAGGCGCCGTTCGACGTGCTGCTGCCGACCCATGAGCAGGGTTTTCTGTTCGCGCGCGCCGAGGCGCGATTGAAGGGCCGCGTCGGCCTGGCGCTGCCGCGGTTCGACAATTACCGGATGGTGCACAGCAAGGCCGGCTTCAGCCGCCTGCTCGACCGGTTGGGTCTGCCGCAGCCGCCGACGCGGATCGTGACCTCGGAGAGCGAGCTGCGCGAGGCCATCCGCTTCCCCTCCGTGATCAAGACCTCGGTCGGCACCGCGAGCCGCGGCATCTGGTTCGTGCGCGACGAAGCCGATTTCAACATCGCGCTGTACGAACTCGGCGCGACCGACACCTTTGCCGACGAGCTTCTAG
The DNA here is from genome assembly GCF_004296405.1 of Bradyrhizobium sp. Leo170. GTDB lineage: Bacteria > Pseudomonadota > Alphaproteobacteria > Rhizobiales > Xanthobacteraceae > Bradyrhizobium. The sequence continues at coordinate 763 of NZ_PSRR01000456.1, read as the reverse complement.
TCCAGGATCTCGTCACCGGCACGACCGAAAAGGCGCAGTCGGTATTTTGCGAGGGCAGGCTGGTCGGCTTCCACGCCTACCGGCAGGTCGCACCCGGCGTCGGCGGCGGCGAGGCGATCAAGGAAAGCGTCAGCCGTCCGCAGGTGCACGCCTATCTGGAAGCGATTGGAGAAACGCTGGCCTGGCACGGCGCGCTGTCGGTCGATTACGTGATGCCGATCGACAGCTCCGTGCCGCTCCTGATCGATTGCAATCCGCGCCTGGTCGAGCCGCTCAACGCCTTCCGCGCCGGCACCGATCTGGTCGATCTCCTGCTGCGCGTTTCGCTCGGCGAGACGCCGCAGCCTTTGCCTGAGAGCCGCACCGGCGTGCGGACGCATCTGGCGATGCAGGCGCTGCTCGGCCAGGCCTCCCGCGGCGGCACCAGGCGCGACATTCTGGTTGAGTGCGGCGATCTCCTGAAGACCTCAGGGCCCTACAACGCCAGCACCGAGGAGTTGACGCCGGTGCAGCTCGATTGGCTCAGTGCCGTGCCGCTGGCGATGACGGCCGGCCTCACTTTGGTCTCGCCGAAACTGGCAAGGACGGTCGCCCGCGGCGGCTTCGGTGCGCATCTGCTCGATCTCAACAGCATCCGCAAGATCGAGCGCGAGGATTTTGCAGGACTGCATCAGCCGCCGTAGCCGCCCGTAGGGTGGGCAAAGCGCAGCGTGCCCACCGTCCCTTGCACCGCCCGTGAAATGGTGGGCACGCTGCGCTTTGC
>NZ_PSRR01000455.1 GCF_004296405.1 Bradyrhizobium sp. Leo170 | reverse complement strand
ACTTCGCCGTCCGTGAGTATCACGCTCGTCAGTCGCGACACTCCCGTCCACCGCATCTCACCGCAACGTTCGTGACGATCGCGAGCCGCCCCTCATCTGCGCGAGACGCGCGGGGTTAAATCACTGATTTGCCCGACGGGTTAAGCGATTTATTTCTGCGCGAAGGGCTGGACAGACTTTTGGCTGATTTGCCCGTCGGGTTGATTTGTCGCACCCATTGCCTCCACATCGCCATTGCGAGCGCAGCGAAGCAATCCATAGCGCCACGTGCGGGATTGCTTCGCCGCGCTCGCAATGACGGAGAGGACTACGCCACCCGGCGTGCGGCTCCCACTTGCGTCAGGATTGCGTCCAGGCCCTCGATCATCTCGGCGACCTCGGTCCGCGACACGTTGAGCGCCGGCATGAAGCGCAGCGCGTCGGGTTGCGGCGAGTTGATCAGCAGGCCTTTCGAGAACGCCTGCGCCACGATCGCGGCGCCGATCGGCAGTTTCAGGTCGAGCGCCAGCAACAGTCCGCGGCCGCGCACTTCGCCGAGCCCGTGCCGGGCCGAGAGCCGCTGCAGCTCGCTTTCCAGGAACAGGCCGGCGTCAGCGACGGACTTCAGGAATTCGGGCTTGCCGACCTGTTCGAGCACGGCAAGCCCCGCGGCGCACATCAACGGATTGCCGTTGAAGGTGCCGCCCTGGTCGCCGTGCTCGAAGCAGGCCGCATGCTCGGTCGCCAGCAACGCGGCCAGCGGCACGCCGCCGCCGATGCCCTTGCCGAGCGTCATGATGTCAGGCGCAATCCCGGCATGCTCGTAATGGAAGAGCTTCCCGGTACGACCCATGCCGGTCTGGATCTCGTCGACGATCAGCAGCATGCCGTGCTCGCTGGTCAGCGTGCGCAGCTCCTTCAGGAATTGATCGGTCGCGGGCCAGACGCCGGCCTCGCCCTGGATCGGCTCCAGCATCACGGCAACCGTATTCGATGAAATCAGCTCCTCAACCGACGCGATGTCGTTGAGCTGGGCTTTGCGAAAGCCCGGCACCTTCGGTTCGAACAGCGGTTCGAACGCCTTCTTGCCGGAGGCCGACATGGTCGCGAGCGTGCGGCCGTGAAAGCCACCCTCAAAGGTGATGATCTCGAACGCGCCGTTCTTGTATTTTGTCCCATATTTTCGCGCGAGCTTGATCGCGCCTTCATTGGCTTCCGCGCCGGAATTGGCGAAGAACACCTGGTCGAAGCAGCTGTTCTCGACGAGCGCATTGGCAAGCTTGAGGCTGGGTTCGTTGTAGAAGGCCGGGCTCGGGGTCAACAGACACTTGGCCTGCGCGGCGATCGCTTCGGCGACAGCAGGCGGCGAATGGCCGAGGCAGTTGACCGCCCAACCCTGCACGAAATCGAGATAGCGGCGGCCAGTATCGTCCCAGAGATAGGAGCCTTCGCCGCGGACAAACACGGTCTTCGGGCGCGCGGTGATGTCCATCAGCGCGTCGAACGGATGGAAGGTGTCAGGCATGTCAGGCTCCTTGAATTGCTTGGGATGAAAGGCAGGCGGCAACGCAAGAAGGCCGCACTTTTGAGGGTGCGGCCTTCTCGAAACCTTAGGCTGAACTAGCTAGTCAGCGCTGGCGTCGGACATGGCGCAACCCATCATCGTCGCGGGTGCGACGACGGAAAGTAGCGCGGCGGATGGTCCGGTTCAGCTTCATGGCGATGGGCCATACAGCGCAAGGGCAGGGAATGTCAAGTCGCGCGCGGCGCCTCTTCGGTGTCCTCCTCGCCCCAATCGGCGTCGGCGATGGACGTGTCGATCAGTTCGCCACGGAGCAGGGCGAGCGGCGATTTGTAGTACAGCGCGATGTTGTGGAACGGATCGGTCAGGACCTTCCAGACCCAGATCAGTCCTGTCGGCACGTCCTTGATGATGAAGAGCTGGATCATGCGGGCGAGCCCGCCGGCGATGCCGATCGCGAGCCAGACGGCACCGACGTGACGGATGAAGTCGAGCCTGGTGGCCGGCGGTGAGAACAGGCCGAACAGCGTCGGAAAGACGAACAGCGCGACCGGTGCTAGCCCCCAGACGACCAGCAGCACGATCTTGCGGCTTTGGTTGTAGCCGACCTTGATCGCTTCCTTGTACTCGTTGGAAACCTTGTTCACGTCGTCATAGCCGTTGGGCTCAAAGAAGAAGTGCCCGGTCTGCCGCGTCAACATCGCGAGCCAGCCGACCAGACCGGCCATGGCCGGATCGGTGAACAGCAGCCCATAGCAGACCAGGAAGATGACTGCGCTGATCAGGTGCAGCGTCTGATTGATGCGGCTCTGGTGGTAGTAGCGGTAATCGTCCCAACGTTGCGTGCGCAGTGTCTTCGAGAAGCGGCTCATCATTCACCCCCTGGATTTGAAGGTGCGCGAGCCATAGGCCGAGTCCGTGAATGGAGCGTGACATCTTGAAGTTGTTATAGTTATAGATACTAATCTAAGATTGGCACGCAAAAGCGGCTTCGCAGGATGCGAATTATCAGGCAACGCCATTCCTTGCCACCGGAGTGGCGGCAGGATTCTCCGAAATTTGAATATCGTTTGGCGGACGTTGAACGAGCATTGAGCTGGATCAAATCGTCCGAACTGGCCGCAACTATCGACGCAGAGACCGCTCAGAATCCGGCGACGCTGCCGTGCAGGTCATATTCGTCAGAGCGTTCGATCTTTGCAGTGACGATCTCGCCGACCTTCAGCGGGCGCCGGCTCGAGAGATAGACCGCACCATCGATCTCCGGCGCATCAGCCTTCGACCGGCCTCGCGCGACGGTCGGGCCGACCTCGTCGATGATGATCTGTTGCCTTGTGCCGACCTTACGCTTCAGCCGGCGCGCGGAGATCTTCTGCTGGCGGGCCATCAGCGCGTTGTAACGCTCCTGCTTGATCTCATCCGGCACGGCGCCGGGGAGCGCGTTGGAGGTGGCGCCTGCAACCGGCTCGTATTTGAAGCAGCCGACGCGGTCGATCTCGGCTTCGTCGAGCCAGTCGAGCAGATAGGCGAAATCGGAATCGGTCTCGCCCGGGAATCCGACGATGAAGGTCGAGCGCAGCGTAAGCTCCGGGCACTGCTCGCGCCATTGCTTGATGCGCGCCAGCGTCTTGTCCTGCGCGGCGGGACGCTTCATGGCTTTCAGGACATCCGGGCTGGCGTGCTGGAAGGGGATGTCGAGATAGGGCAGCACCTTGCCCTCGGTCATCAGGGCGAAGACCTCGTCGACATGCGGGTACGGGTAGACATATTGCAGCCGCACCCAGGCGCCGAGTTCGCCGAGCTCTTTTGCCAGGTCGAAGAATTTGGCGCGGACGGAGCGATCCTGCCACGGGCTCTCGGCATATTTCAGGTCGATGCCATAGGCCGAGGTGTCCTGCGAGATGACCAGCAGTTCCTTGACGCCTGCCTTTACCAGCCGCTCGGCCTCGCGCAGCACGTCGTTGGCAGGCCGCGATACCAGGTCGCCGCGCAGCTTGGGGATGATGCAGAAGGTGCAGCGGTTGTTGCAGCCCTCGGAGATCTTCAGGTAGGCATAATGGCGCGGGGTCAGCTTGACGCCCTGCGGGGGGACCAGGTCGAGATGCGGGTTGTGCATCGGCGGCAGCGCGCGGTGCACGGCGTCCAGCACGCTCTCATATTGCTGCGGACCCGTGATCGAGAGCACGCCCGGATAGGCGCTCTCGATCTGCTCGGGTTCCGCGCCCATGCAGCCGGTCACGATCACCTTGCCGTTCTCGGCCATGGCCTCGCCGATCGCCGAGAGTGATTCCTGCTTGGCGCTGTCGAGGAAACCGCAGGTGTTGACGATGACGATATCGGCGCCGTCATGCTTGCGCGCGAGCTCATAGCCCTCGGCCCGCAGCCGCGTGATGATGCGCTCGGAATCCACAAGCGCCTTTGGACATCCAAGCGAAACAAACGAGATTTTTGGCGCGGCCGCCTGTTGCATATCTAAATCTGCCTGATTGATGGGCAGGAGCTAGTCCCAATTGTCCATAATTACAAGGCTTTGAGCTGGCTTCCATCGTGCTATGGATAGTTTTTAGGGAACACGAGTGAACGATGGCTGCCGAGTCGTCTCCGAAAATTGTCATCGTCGACGAAAGCCCGATCCGCGCCGCGATCCTGGAGGAGGGCCTGCGGGAGGCGGGTTATACCAGCGTCGTGCATATCAGCGAGATGCACAGCCTGCTGGCGCGAATCTACGCCGTCGACCCCGACATCATCGTGATCGACCTGGAAAATCCCAGCCGCGACGTGCTGGAACAGATGTTCCAGGTCAGCCGGGCCGTGCGCCGGCCGATCGCCATGTTCGTCGACCAGAGCGATGCCGCCTCGATCCAGGCCTCTGTCGAGGCCGGCGTGTCGGCCTACATCGTCGACGGGTTCAACAAGCAGCGTATCAAGCCGATTCTCGACCTCTGCGTGTCCCGCTTCAACGTGTTCGCGCGGCTGCAGGACGAACTGGACCGCACCAAGCACGCGCTGGAAGAGCGCAAGGTGATCGACCGTGCCAAGGGCATCCTGATGAAATTGAAGGGGCTCACCGAGGACGAGGCCTATGTGCTGCTACGCTCCACGGCGATGCGCGAAAAAAAGAAGATCGGCGAGATCGCGCAGTCGATCCTGACCGCGTCGGAGTTGCTCAAATGACCACACCGCTTCGCATCGGTTTCATTCCGCTGGTCGACGCCGCTGCCCTGATCGTCGCCGCCGACAAGGGCTTTGCGGCCGCCGAGGGGCTCGACATCACCCTGGTGCGGGAGGTGTCGTGGTCGAACGTCCGCGACAAGCTCAATATCGGCCTGTTCGATGCGGCGCATCTGCTGGCGCCGGTCGCGATCGCCTCGAGCCTCGGCCTCGGCCACGTCAAGGTGCCGATCGTGGCGCCCTTCAATCTCGGCCTCAACGGCAACGCGATCACGGTCTCGCCGCCGCTGCATGCTGCGATCATGGAGGAACTCGACGGCGACCGTTTCGACCCGATGGCAACGGCGCTGGCGCTGTCGCGCGTGGTCGCCAAGCGGCGCAAGAGCGGGGCGGAGCCGTTGATCTTCGGCATGACGTTTCCGTTCTCGACCCATAATTATCAACTGCGGTTCTGGATGGCGGCGGGCGGGGTTGATCCGGACGAGGACGTACGGCTGGTGGTGCTGCCGCCGCCTTACATGGTCGACAGCCTCGCCAACGGCCATGTCGATGCGTTCTGCGTCGGCGCGCCCTGGAACTCGATCGCAGTCGATCTCGGCATCGGCCACATCCTGCATTTCGTTTCCGACATCCTGGTCGCCGCGGTCGAGAAGGTGCTGGCGATCAGGCAGAACTGGGCGGAGAAGAATCCTGACGTCGTCGCGGCGTTGGTGCGGGCGCATCTGCGCGCCGCCGAGTTCATCGAGCGGCCGGAAAACCGCGCCGAGGCGGCTGCGATCTTGGCGCAGCCGGAGCGGATCGGCGTCGA
>NZ_PSRR01000454.1 GCF_004296405.1 Bradyrhizobium sp. Leo170 | reverse complement strand
AACGGATTTTCTGGCGCCATCAAGACTTTGAACCTCAACGTCAAGGCCAAGCTGGTCCGCGTCGAGAACCCCTCCGAGAAGGGACCGCACTTCCGCATCTTCGCGGGCGCGAGCGTCGAATTGGGCGCTGCCTGGCAGAAGGTCTCCAACGAGGGCCGCGACTACCTCTCGGTCAAGCTGGATGACCCGAGCTTCCCCGCTCCGATCTACGCCACCCTGATCGAGGTGGAGGGCGAGGAGGGCCTGCAGCTGATCTGGTCCCGGCCGAACCGGGACTGAGGCTACCGCCAGAGGGCTCCGCCGCGAGGCGGGGCCTTCTTCCTTTCAATCGGAGACGCCCTCATGACCGTCGACACCATTGAGGAATTGCGCGCCGAGCTGCGGGAATGCCTGTTCACGGCCGCGGAGCGCAAGGCGATCGAAGCCGAACTGGCCGACCTCATCCGTCAGCGCAACGAAGCACTCGCGGCCGAAGAGGAGGGGGCGTAAGCCCCCTCGTCTAGCGACTTACGGCACGAAGTGCAACGGCTCCGCTCATCCGTTGAGGACGTCCTTGATGGCTTTGGCTGGCGTGAAGGTGAGCTTCTTGGAAGCCGCGATCGCGATCGTTGCGCCGGTCGACGAATTACGGCCCTCGCGGGCAGGGGTGTCCTTGACCTTAAACTTTCCGAAGCCGGCGATGCTTGTCTCGGCCCCGCTCGCGGCTGCATCGGCGATGGCCTTGAACACGCCGTCGACAATCGCTTTCGCCTGTGTCTTTGTCAGGCTGTTCTCAGCGGCGATCTTCTCGGCAATCTCATTGGCGGTGGTCATGGAACAGGCTCCGTCTTGCTTCGATTTTCTTCCGTCTGACACCAAGACCGCCGGACGAATAGAGCCAGACATCGGAAGCGGAGCCATAATCCCCGGAAAACTGACGAAACTTTAGACTTTCTCCTCAGCAGAGGCGTATCCGCGCCTGCGCTTGGCGCGCTCCAGCCGTCCGAATGCTTCGCCCGCTTCTGCACTGGCATCGAAGGTCTGCACCATCGTTCGGCCGGTCGTGCCGATCCGGCCCCAGTTGCGGATCAGCGAGATCCCGCCGAACAGGGTCGGCTGGATCGAAAGCAAGTAAAACCGCCGCATGTTGCGGGTGGCGTCGATGCGGCGAAGGTGAAGCGGACTTGGCTCGAGGTTTGGCATGCCCGGATTCTCGCTTCCTGCGGAAGCGAGGTCCAATGATTTTTATGAATCGATCAGGGTTAACGATTCATTTTCTCGATACCTCAGCCACACCATGGTTGCACAATCCCTCCCATCGTCGCGCAATCCCTTCCTGCACAAGCGTTCCCCGATGGATCGGCGCGGACATGCCACTATTGTGCCCGAGACCATCGATGACAGTTGCTTCTGTGCCACCGGCTAATCTCCATGAAAATGGCACCTCTCCGGGCGCATCAGCGTCACGTCCCCGGTCGGAGCCTTTTATTCAACTAAAGCGAAACAGCGTCGAAGGTTTGAACAGACATCTCTTTGTCGCGTGTTCGTCAGCTTCTTCTATTGCTGTTGTACCATTGGGAGATTGAAGATGTTCGATGCTGCCACAACTGCGCTTCTACGGTCGGTCCTCGACGAAGTCTGTGTGAGCCTTTCGCGCTACGAGACGGGCGCTCGCACCCATGTGGCTTCAAAGATACTGGAAGCGGCCAGCACGGGCGAGAAAACGCGTGACCGCCTTAAACGGATCGGTCGCGAGGCTCTTTCCAAAGCTCCGACGATGTGTCGATAGAGGCGGGAAGCAGGATATTGCTATTTGACGTGACCAGGGTTCAAGCTTGGAAGCCAAATGGCTGTGAGGCCGCCGCTAAGCGTCAACGGGCTATGCGTTCGTTTCTTGGTTTTTGTCGAGCGAGCTTGACGGCGCGCGCGCCATATGTAGGATCGGCAATCAAAGATTGCAGACAAATTTTTTATCGGAATTTATTGCGGGGCGGGTAATGTCTGGGCACCCGGAGAGGCCGGCACTTTCATGACATCGCGAGCGTTCAGACGGAAACGCGACGGTTTTTCCGCACGATCTCTAGTGGACCGCCGGATGCGGCGCGCTCCTGACGGCATTTGTGACGGTGGCATGACGTCGAGATGTTCGAACCTGCGGAGCGCTGCCGCGTCCCGAGGTCGGCTCGACGTGCTTTCGATCGGGACGGGCTGACCCCATGGAAATCAATCAGACGCGGTTTCGGAATGTAGTTGAGCAGACGCGCGAAGATCGCGATCGCGTGCGCAAGCTCGTGGAAGGCAAGCAGTGGCGCCAGGCCGAGCCGGACCGTGCGCGCATGGCGATGTTCAACTTGCGGGCCGCGCGGCAGGCCATGCCTCGAGGCGCGGAGGCCGTGCAGGGTCCTGACGACATGCAGACGTCGTGGTTCCTGCCGGGCGGCGCGACGGCGCGGCGGGCAATCGCGTTCGTCGAGGCGACGGCCGGAGGCAAATGGACGGCCGGCACAGGCTTCATGATCAGTCCCACGCTTTTCATGACGAACCAGCACGTGATCCAGGACGAAGCCGCTGCCCTTTCGGCACAGATCACTTTCGATCGGGAAATGGGCGACGACGGATCAATGCGGCCCACCACCGTCTTCCGTTTGGCGCCCGAGCGCTTCGCCCTGTTCTCGCAGCAGGAGGAACTGGACTACGCCCTCGTCGCGCTTGGGCGAAAGGTGGCTGGCGACGGCGATCCGAGAGACTTCCGATATTGCGTCCTGTCCGATCGGCCGGACAAGCACGTGATCGGCATGAACATGAATATCGTGCAGCACCCGAACGGTCTGCCCAAGATGATCGCCATCCGAAACAACATTTTGCAGTACCGGACGGAGCGTACGCTTCTGTACGAGACCGACACCGACCACGGTTCGTCGGGAGCGGCGGTCTTCAATGATGCGTGGGAGCTCGTTGCGCTTCATCACTTCGGGGAGCCGTTCCTCGAACGCAAGGATGAGAACGGCAATCCCATTCCGACGAACGTCAACGAAGGCGTGCGGATCAGCGCCATCTATCGACATCTCTCGGACAGGCTCGCCAGTCTCGACGGGGAGCGTCGCGACCTATTGCGGGCCGCGCTCGATCTGTCGAAAACGGCGCTCGAGCAGACGGGCGGAAGGCGACTCTCGCCGCCGCATCCCTCCGCGGATGCACAAGAGAGTCTGGTAATCGGGGAGGAGGGCGTCATGGCCAGCGAAGCGGGTGGGAACGAGATCAAGGTGACGATTCCGATCGAGGTGAGTGTCCGGGTGGGCGGAAGCTACGCGACCGCCGCATCGATCGCGCCAGCGCCAGCTCCCCAGAAAGCGCTCACGCGAGCGGCGGAAAAGATATCAATTGATCAGGACTATTCGAATCGCGACGGCTACGACCCGCGGTTCGTGCATGGCGTAACGTTTCCTCTGCCCACGCCGGTCGGCAAACTGGCGAAGCAGATCGCTCCCTTGAGGACCGGCGAACAGAACGCCGAGGCCGGTGAACTGAAGTACGAGCACTTCAGCATCAAGATGAACAAGGCCAAGAAGATGGCTCTCTTCACCGCAACCAACATCGACGGCAAGAGCTTCCTGAACGTGGATCGCTCTACGGGAGAAGTCACCAACGGCGCCGAAGGAGAGACGTGGTACGGGGACCCCCGCATCAGCGCGAGCTTCTTCATCGACCAGACCTTCTATTCTGGTTGGTCCAATCTCTTCGACAGGGGCCATCTAACTCGCCGGGTGGACCCTGACTGGGGAAGCAAGGATCAAGCCGAACGCGCGAATGCGGACACCTATCATTTCACCAATTGCACCCCGCAGCACTTCCGCTTCAACGAGAGCACCAAATTCTGGCAGGGCGCCGAGCAATACGTCCTCGAAAACGGAGCCATCTCGGAAGAGACCGCGAACCGCATCTGCGTCTTCCAGGGACCGATTTTCGACGACAAGGTGGATCTTTGGGCTGACGCCACCCAGATTCCGTCGTCGTTTTTCAAGGTGATCGCCTGGAAGGGCAAGAACGGCGTGAAATCAGTCGGGCTCGTCGTCGATCAGCGTCAACTGCTGTCCGAACAGCGCAAGGGAGGCATTCCGCCGAAGCCGCCGGCCTTCGTCGACGTCTCGCAATGGCGTGTCGCCATCACCGAGATCGAACGCCGGACCGGCCTGGACTTCGGCGATCAGGTCGGGTCGGCCGATACTTTCGAGACCAAAGATCAGCCTGTCGTAGGCGAGGCGCGGCCGGCGATTCCGGTGAAATCCGAGTCCGATCTTCTACCTCGGAACCTGTAACGATCGCGATACCGGAGCCGACGTGTCATCCACTGGGCGAATCGCGGAGGAACGCGCATGAAGAAAGCCGCTTTGATAGCGTTGTCCTGCCTCGTCGCGCTCCTGCCCGACCCGGCGTCCGCGTGGTGGGACGAAGGCCATATGCAGATCGCCTATCTGGCCTACAAGCGGCTGGATCCCGCGATCAAGGACAAGATCGACGGCCTGCTCAGGCTCAATCCCGACTATCAGGTCTGGACGTGCGGTGCGCAGGACGAAGCTTCCCGAAGGACTTATGCCTTCGTCCACGCGGCGACGTGGGCCGACGACATCAAGACGAAGAGCGATTACCGGGAAGATCGCATTACGGACGCGACCGCCGGGCAGAACGTAGCTTACGACAAGCTGAAGCACAGCTATTGGCACTATGAGGACATATTGTTCTCGCCGGACGGCACGACACTGCCCGCACCGGATCCGGTCGATGCCGCGAAGATGGCGAAGACCATGATCGCTACGCTGCCCGCAGCTTCCGGCGCCTCCGATCAACTCCGTTCCTACGACCTCGTCTGGTTGCTGCACCTCGTCGGGGATCTCCATCAACCGCTTCACGCGATCGCCCGCTATACCGCCGAGCTTCCGCACGGCGACCGCGGCGGCAACGCCGAGATGGTCGTCCCGGCCACCGGCGAGACGATCGCGCTGCACGCCTATTGGGATCGTCTCTTCGGCGGATATTCTTCTGTCTTCGGGGCCATCTTCGACGCTGACGACCGGGGTGGTCTCGGGTCGGTCGCGGTCGATGCCGATGCGGAGAAGGTGCTCGATCCCGATCGATGGGCGCAGGAGAGCTTCGAGGCCGCAAAGAGCTTCGCGTACGCCCAGCCGGTCGGGCTCGGACCGGCCGCGGTTCAACTCACGCGCGACTACGAAACGAACGCACGAAACACCGCCCGCAACCGCGCAGCCCTTGCCGCTGCAAGGCTCGCAAGATTGCTAGACACGGCGCTTCGCTAGACCTCAAATGGAGAACTTGGATGCTGCCGACGATGCTTCAGAGGTTGTACGCAGCGTCCGACCTCCTCGATGGATTCAATCCGTTCGACGAGTTGGGCTTCACGCTCACCCGCGACTTCGAGGTGTTCCGGCAATTCGTGTCCGACGGAGGACCCGTGCCGTCCGCTCTGGAGACGCGACTGTCGCAGGCGCGGCACGACGCGACGATCGCCGATGCCCTCAAGAGATTTCTGAAGGACGTTGGCCGGCCGCTCGTGGGG
>NZ_PSRR01000453.1 GCF_004296405.1 Bradyrhizobium sp. Leo170 | reverse complement strand
CTGACTTGTAGGGGTGGGCAAAGCGCAGCGTGCCCACCATTCACGGTCGGTGCAAGAGAAGGTGGGCACGCTGCGCTTTTCCCACCCTACGCGTCGGCGCAAGCGGCGTTACCGCCCCTTGAAATTCGCGACGCGGCGCTCGGCGCTGGCTTTGACGCCTTCCTTGAAATCTTCCGTGGCGCGCAGCCTGGTCTGCTCGATCAGTTCATGGTTGGTGGCTGCGAGCACGCGGTCGGCGAGGTCACCGCGCATGGTGGCGCGGGTGGAGATGAGGCCGAGAGGGGAGCATTCGGCGATCTCCTGCGCGAGCTTGAGCGCCTCTGATCGCACCTGGTCCTGCGGCACCAGCACATTGGCGAGCCCCCAGCGGTAGGCCTCTTCGCCGGTGACGCGGCGGCTGGTGTAGAACATCAATTCGGCATGGTTCTTGCCGATCAACTCGGGCAGCGTGAATGTCAATCCGAAGCCGGGATGGAAGCCGAGCTTGGTGAAGTTCGCCGAGAAGCGCGCCTCGGGGCAGGTGACGCGGAAGTCTGCGGAGACGGCAAGTCCGAGTCCGCCGCCGATGGCGGCGCCGTGGACGGCGGCGACGATCGGCTTCTTGTTGCGGAAGATGCGCACCGCCTGCACATAGAGATGGTTGATCGGCAGATTGGCGGCCGGATCGGACTCCGCGCGCGCTTCCTGCTCCTGCCGTGCCGGATCGCTGAAATTGGCGCCGGCACAGAACGCCTTGCCTTGGGCGGCGAGCACACTGCTGCGGATCTCGATGTCGCGGTCGAATTCCTCGAGCGCATCCGCGATCTGATTGATCAGCGCGACGTCGAAGAAGTTCAACGGCGGTTTGCGGATTTCGATCAGGCCGACATGGCCCTGCTTCTCGACGCCGATATCGGTATATTTGCTCATGAGCGTTCCCCTTTGAATTAGCGCAGGCCGGCCGCGCGCCTAGCGCAAACCAAGTCCGCGCGCAATGATGCCGCGGAGCACTTCCGTGGTGCCGCCCTGGATCGTCAGTTTCGGCGCCGTCCTGATCGCGAACTCGAGCTGCTTCTCCAGCGTCTCGCGGTTGGATGCGGTCTCCTCGACGAAGGCGGCGAGGTCGCGCACCCGGTGCGGCAATTGCTGCTCCCATACGGTGCCGATGTCCTTGACGATGGACGCCTCCACCACCGGCTCCTTGCCGGCCTGCAGCATGCCGGCGACCGAGACCGACATGCGGCGCATGGTGTGTAGCTGCGCCACCAGGCGGCCGATGCCTTCGGCGCTGCGGGTGTCCGGCTTGTCGCCGACGGCGCGCACGAGTTCGGTCAGCACGTAGTAAGTCTCGAGGAAGCGCTCGGGGCCGCTGCGCTCATAGGCGAGCTCGCTCGTCGCCTGCTTCCAGGCGCCGTCAATCTCGCCGAGCACGTGATCGTCGGGCACGAAATAGTCGGTGAAGACGACTTCGTTGAATTCGTACTGCCCGGTGATCTGGCCGATCGGATTCACCTGAATGCCTGGTTGCTTCATCTTGACCAGGAACTGGGTCAGGCCGTGGCGGCGATTTTCCTTGGTCGGCGGCGAGGTGCGGAAGATCGCGATCATGTAGTCGGCGATATGCGCCGAGGAGGTCCAGATCTTGCTGCCGTTGATCAGATAGCCGCCATCGGTCTTGGTCGCGCGCGTCTTCGCCGCGAACAGGTCCGAGCCGGAATTCGGCTCGCTCATGCCGATCGCAAAGCACAGCTCGCCGCGGCAGATGCGCGGCAGGATGTCCATCTTGACATGCTCGGGCGCATATTTCAGCAGCACCGGTCCGCTCTGGCGGTCGGCGACGAAGAAGCGCCGTGTCGGCGCGTTGGCGACCCGCATTTCCTCGGTCACCACATAACGCTCCAGGAACGAGCGCTCCTGGCCGCCATATTTCTTTGGCCAGGTCATGCCGAGCCAGCCCTTGGCGCCGACACGGCGCGAGAATTCCGGTGCGTCGGTGTCGTCGCGGTTGGGCTTGTTCGGATCAAAGGTGCCGGCGGCGATCTCTTCGGCAAGGAAGGCGCGCACTTCTTTACGCAATCGCTCGCATTCGGGCGGCAGGCGGATCGGATCGAAACGTAGGGCTGCAGTCATAGCTCTTTCCGTAAATCAGCGCGAGGCCACCAGCGGCCACAATTCGTCGGCGCCTCTGGCGGCGACGCGCTTGCCGAGCTCAACCGCCCAATGGCTTTCCGAGCCGAAGTCGTCGCGCCAGGCCAGCGCGCGCAGCGAATAGCGGTGCAGGATGTGCTCGATGGTGAAGCCGATCGCGCCGTGCACCTGGTGCGCGATGGCGCCCCCTTTCTCCGCCGCCTCCGCGCAGCGGATCTTGGCGGACGCTGCTTCGAGGTACACCGCGTCGTCGAAGGAGGTCGCGTTCGCGATGGCGTCGGCGGCAGAGGTAGCGGCGGCGAGCGCGGCGGCCGATTCGCCAGCGAGGCGTGCGAGATTGTGCTGCACCGCCTGGAATTTCGAGATCTTCTTCTCGAAGGCGACGCGCTCATTGGAATAGCGCACGGAAATGTCGAGCATCGCTTCCAGCGCGCCCGCGATCTGCAGGCTGCGGACCACGCCGCCCATCAGCATCAGCGTGGCTTGGTCAAACCCCTTGGGCGCCGGCTTGATCGTGATTGGCTCGACCTTGTCCAGCGTCACGGTATCCGAATTGTCGTAGCCGACATTGAGGCCGGCCTCGATCCGGCCTTTGGCAGCGTCGACCAATGCGATCGAGATGCCGCCATTGTTGCCATGCGCCAGCACCGCGACATGCTTTGCCGCTTTGGCAAACGGCACGCCGCGGGCGCGGCCGGACAGGCTGCCATCGGCATTGAGCGTGATGCGATCCTTTGGGCTCCCGGGGATCACCGTCATCTCGCCGTCGGGAGAAGCGATCTTCGCTTGCGCGAGCAGCCAGCCCGCCAGCATGGTCTCGGCGAGCGGGACCGCGATCGCGAACCGGCCGGCGGCGTTGAGCACGCCAAAGCCCTCGGCCAGACTCGCGCCGGAGCCGCCGAGATCGTCCGGCACCCAGGCAAGCGGCAGGCCGGCCTCGCTCAGCGCCTGCCAGAGTGGCGCTTTCCAGCTTCCCGTCTTGTCACTGTTGATGGTCTGGGCGTCGGCGAGATCGGCAAAGATTTTCTCTGCGGTCTCGACGACGATATTCTCACTCTCCGCCACGGCGTTCCTCAAGTTATGGAATTTGGCACGTCTCGGACGCGCCAAACTGTCGCGCCAAGTGCGTTCCGTTCTTGCGCTTTATGATGCGGAAAAGCCATAGCCGTGACAAGCGCTGTCCGCAGGGCCGCCTGCGGCGGCGGCATGCGAGCCATAGTGCGGAAAGCAAAAATTCCACGCAACGGAGTTCTGGCTTGTCGCGCTGGGTGCGCGATATGGTATGCCAGCGCCGGAACGTTTTGAGCGCAAAAGCTAAAGAGGGAGTGCGGATGTCGAAGGATGGTTTGTATGCAATCGTAACGGGCTCGGCGTCCGGCCTTGGGGCCGCGACCGCGCAGATCCTGGCCAAGGTCGGCGGGCGCGTCGTCGTCAACTATTCCAACAGCAAGAAGGAAGCCGAGGAGACCGCCGATCTCTGCCGCAGCGCCGGCGCCGAGGTCGTGGTGGTGCAGGGCGACGTGTCGCGCGACGAGGACTGCCGCAAGATCGCTGCTGCCGCGGCATCCTGGGGCAGGCTGGATGCGCTCATCAACAATGCCGGCACCACCAAGCATGTCGCGCACGACAATCTCGACGGGCTCTCGGCGGAAGATTTCCAGCGCATCTACGCGGTGAACACGATCGGGCCGTTCCAGATGGTGCGCGCGACCCGTCCGCTGCTTGAAGCCGCCGCGAACGCGTCGGGGCGCGCCTCGGCGGTGGTGAATGTCTCGTCGGTCGCAGGCATCTCCGGCGTCGGCTCCTCGATCGCTTATGCTGCAAGCAAGGGCGCGCTCAACACCATGACGTTGTCGCTGTCGCGCGCGCTCGCGCCGCTCATTCGCGTCAACACGGTCTGTCCCGGCTATATCGATACGCCCTGGTTCACCAAGGGCCGCGGCGAAGCCGGCGCCAAGCAGGTGCGCGATGCTGTCGTGGCGAGGGTGCCGCTGAAGGTCGCCTCAACGGCCGAAGATATCGCGCAGCTCGTCTGCTTCCTGGCGACGCCGGCCTCGGGCAACATGACCGGCGAGTGCGTGCGCATGGATGCGGGGATGCATCTGAT
Source organism: Bradyrhizobium sp. Leo170 (assembly GCF_004296405.1). Taxonomy (GTDB): domain Bacteria; phylum Pseudomonadota; class Alphaproteobacteria; order Rhizobiales; family Xanthobacteraceae; genus Bradyrhizobium. The sequence goes on along the minus strand of NZ_PSRR01000453.1, from coordinate 1,326 downwards.
CGCATAATCGTCGATTGCGAGAGCACTGCGGTGGGGTGGGCAAAGCGCAGCGTGCCCACCATCCACGGTCGGTGCGAGAAAGGTGGGCACGCTGCGCTTTGCCCATCCCTACGTGCGCGCTCAAAGCGGCGAACGACTACCGCCTGCCGGGATCGGGAATGACGCCGCTCGCCACCAGCCGGTTCCAGATGAACAGCACCACCAGCGCGCCGATCGTGGCGGTGATGAAGCCGGCGCCCTGGTCGGGGCTGTAATGGCCGATGGCCTGACCTATCCAGGTTGCGAGGAACGCGCCGGCGATGCCGAGCACCGTGGTCAGGATAAACCCGCTCGGGTTGTTCGGTCCCGGCGACAGGAACCGCGCGATGATGCCGGCGACAAAGCCGACGATAATGATCCAGAGAATGCCGCTCATGGCGGTCGTCCTTTCCTGAAACGAGAGATCACCGCTTCACACGGTCGCAATTAGATCCGCCTCGAGATTTCATCGTCGTTCGGCAACCGGCCGTCCGGCGTCAGATGATTGATGGCGTCGGGCAAATACTGGCTCAAGCCGCGGAGCAGGTCGTCGCGCGACATTCCGCTCTGCGCGGAGATCTGGTCGATCTGGTCGGCACCCAGCGCATTGGCGAGATCGCCCGGCGCGACCTGCTTGTTCGGGCCGTTGCTGACCCAGGAATCGGCGTGGTCACCAAGGCCCTTGTCCTGGAGTTGCTTGAGGAGATCGCCGAGCCCGCCGCTCAGGACGGTGCCGGCCGCACCACCCGCGAGCAGTCCGCCAAGGCCGCCCTTGAGAAGGTCGCTCAGTCCGCCGCCGGCGGGACCGCCGGGAAGGCCTGCGGTCACGATGTTGCCGGGCGGGGGAGTGGGTGTCTGAGTTGGCGTCGGCGTCGGCGCCTGCCGTGGGGCCTCGCCGGGCTGGTTGGTGAAATGCTTGACCGCCTTCCAGGCCAGCAGTGCCAGGATGGCCATGGTCATTGGCGACATGCCGCCCTTGTCGGATTCGGCGCTCGGCGTGCTGGGCCCGCGCGGGCCATTCTGCATGCCGTTGAGTACGTCGAGTAAACCCATCGTCTTCTCCCGCGTATCTGCCCCGCGCCGAAAACATAACGGCGGCCCATGACGGTTACAAGGCACGGCCGCAAGCTGCGGCTTCCGTTCGGTAGGCACAAAATACCAACTCTGCTATCGATTATGGTCACGAGGTTGAACGGCGGATGAATGCTTTAGATCGACCGATCGGGATCGCCGGCGCCGGCAGCATCGGCTGTTTTGTCGGCGGCATGCTGGCTGCCGCCGGCCGCAAGGTGGCGCTGTTGGCGCGGC
>NZ_PSRR01000452.1 GCF_004296405.1 Bradyrhizobium sp. Leo170 | reverse complement strand
AAAGTTTTCGGTACACACAAGGGTGCCGCGAAGACCAACAAGCGACAACCGACGGTTCCCATCCCCTTGCGCTTGCTTGCTCACCTGCGCCGCTGGCATCGGATTGATCCTGAGGCGAAGCATTTCGTTGAGTACAACGGCAAGCCGGTTAATTCGGTCAAGACGGCGTTCAAAAGTGCCGTGAGACTTGCGGGGCTTGGCCCGGGCATTTCCCCTTATACGTTGCGGCATACCGCAGCGACGTGGCTCATGCAGAGAGGGGCGGATCCTTGGCAGGCAGCAGGCTATCTCGGAATGTCGCTTGAGGTGCTGCTCAACACCTACGGTCACCATCATCCGGACTATTTGTCTGACGCGGTCGAGAAGATTGCCAAACGCGAGCCAGCCGGCGAACGAAAGACGCACGTATCTGGTGCGATAGCTGGTGCGGTGATTCCGATGAGGCGAAACGGCTCCTCATAACTCTTTGATTTCCTTGGTGGGCCCGGCAGGACTCGAACCTGCAACCAGACCGTTATGAGCGGCGGGATAGCGATTGGCTTCGTTGATTTTGCTGACTTTTTGTTTGAATCTGATCGCGTTCGTTGCGCTTCGGCCGGGTCGTTTCTGGTGGGAAACTGGCGCGGTAACGCCTGCTCATGCAGACCAGCCGGGCCTGACATCCGTAAGGTCTCCATCGCAGGGCTCTCCTCACGAGATCATCAAGCGGATCGACTTTACCCTCTCAAGGCTGAAACAGGGGTTCGATTCCCCTAGGGAGCGCCAAAAATTTCAACGACTTAGATCCGTTGTCCAGAAGTCGTCGAATATCCGTTGAATAAGCGTCGGCGAACGCTGGCGACCCCGCCATGCTAATCAGTAGGCACAGTCGCAGCTTATTCTCGCTTCCATCGCCGGCTAGAGGTCAGTGCCTCGATGCGCTGAGGGGCACGATCCGCTCGCGCAGCTGTCGCATAACTCCAGCGCGTTGTAGCGTGCAAATCGGACAGATCGGAAGCTGAAGACGGTGCAGTCTTCGAAGGCCATAGCAGCTTGCAGGATGGACCGCTACGGCCACTTGTTCAAATCAGACGACCACAAGGAGGCGATGGACATGATCGCCGCTGTGTTGCTTCTGACCTAGCGGCGTGATCCAAAGCCGCGATGTTGTCGCAAGGGCATGACAGGCGCTTGTCCGTTGTTCACGAAGCGATCGTAAGTATCTTCCAAATCCGTTTCTTCCCGAAAGAGGATTGGTGCACTCCCTTCGAAATGTAGGAGGGTGATTTCTTGGTCGTACCGTTCGGACCGAATGCACATCTCAAGGAGTCCTTCAGGAAATCCCCAGGCTTCGGCCGGCTGCACGAGCCCGGCCTTTGTTTCTTCGGTGAAGAACCGCCTTTTCGCAGACGCCGCAGCAGGGAGCTCGAACACCGTTTCTTTTGTGCGAATAAACCGTCCGGATTTGAGGGCCGAATCGCTCGATCGCGCCCATAGCGCGTAACCTTCATTTGATACGATCATCATGGCCCGCGTCTCGGTATATTCCAGCCATCGTAGGATCGCAGCGGTTAGGGACACGCCGTATCGTTTGGCAAGAGCGCTGAGGCGCTGGAAATCGGGCCGTTCATTGGCCGGAAGCTGACGCCGGAAATCATGAAAAGGCATCAAAAGCGTGGCCGCAAACTCGTCGGCTTCCTTTTCAATTCCTTTGCCGTCGCGTTGCAGGATGCTCTCTTCGTCGCAATAGACTCCGCCATCATATTGCTTATCGCTTTCAATCAGATCGCGATGCAAAATGTAATGCCCGAATTCATGCCCCAAGGTGAAGGCCTTCCGCCCCGGCGACTGGCTCTTATGATATGCAATGCCCCATTGCCGCGGCTTGGTCTCGCTGTAGACGAGGGCGCCCATGCAGCCTTTCAGATTGCGCTCTTCGACGGTGACGATCGGGCTTTGTGGCGCGATCTGCTTCGAATATCCAGGGCTTGCTGCGCAGATCGCTCAGCCAGAGCGACGGCGTGAGCGTGACGGTTTTCTCCCCTTCCTTCGTCTTCACGGCCAACTTGGTGGTCGCGCGCCATGAGGAGTCAGCGGAAGCGACATAGCAGACCACGAGACCGAATAGCGCTCGGGCTCTTTCTCGCGTTTGTCTGCAAAAATTTACTAGCTCGGGTTCCAAGAGCGCAATTTGCGACAAGGTTGCTTCGTGCAGGATCGCGCCGGTCACTTGCTCCGGCTCTGCCGCGATCGGCTTGAGCCCTCGCTCCGGAATTTCGTCGCGCTCGATCTCTACGATCAGTCCGGGATATGCGACGCCCCACTGGGTGAGTGCCGCAAGCATCTGCTCTCCGGCTGCGGCGTAGCGTTCGTCCAGGACACGGCCGGGCGGATAAGCTGACGCAAACTTGCGCGCGGCTTCCGGCCAGGTCGATACAGGAAGGATCATGGTTCGACGACGACTTGCTTTGTAGGTCGCCCCATCCGTTGCGAGGAGTGGTATTCGCCACGCGGTCGCTTCAGTGTCTTTGCCTCCAGTTTCCCATAGGTGGGAGAGGAGGCCCATGCTCGCGTTGATCGCCTTCCCGTGCTGCTCGGCAAGCGGCGATGAACGCCTCCATCACGCGCTGATCGCGCTCGATGAAAGCCTCAACGGCAAGACCTACCGGCAGATCGCGATCACGATCTTCGGAGAGAAAAAAGTTGCCGAGGAATGGCTCGGTCCCAGTCAGTTTCTCAAGGATCGCACGCGCCGGCTTGTCGCCAAGGGAACCGAGATGATGAAGGGCGGCTATCGCGATCTGCTGTATTAGAACGTTTCAAGCGAAGTCGGTACCGGCTCGCGTGAAGAACACGCATCAAAACAGGAATCGAGGGCTTCGGTTCTGATTCAATCAGAACTGAAGCTACTTTAGAACTTGGCTGGCCGTTGTCGGATGCCGGTCTTGCGCACGCCGATCGTCGCCCGCTTGACGAGCTTGGCTCGCGCGGGATGGCGAAACGGGCGCCTCTCATCTTCACCACTCCCAAAACCGCTCACAATCAGACGACGCTTCCTCTCCTACCTCAACCCCAGGGAGGTATGGAATAGGGAGCGTCGAAATGACCAAGAATGAAGAAAAGGTGCCGGACAAGCCGTTCCTCAATACCGTCGAGGCCGCCGCCTGGCTGAGGCTCACCAAGAACACGCTGGAGAAGATGCGGGTGCAGGGGCGAGGGCCCGCCTACCGCAAGCACGGACGCTATGTCCGCTACCACATCGAAGATCTCGTTGAATGGTCGCAGGCCAACAAGCGGAGGTCGACCTCCAATGCCGATTGATCGCACCCAACTAGCGCGCCAGGTCGGCGTTCTCTCGACCATGTGCGCCGGCATCATTGCCATGCTGGTGTCGTCCGCACCCGCGGTACCGCTTCTGATCTACAACGCCTCGGGCAGCGCGCCCTTGGGCTTCTATTATCTGGAGCCACGATTGCCGAAGCGCGGTGAGCTCGCAGTATTCAAGCCGCCGCCGGCGATCGAATTGTTCATCATCGCGCACAAAATCTTGCCTGTGCCGGTGCCGCTGCTGAAACAGATCGCCGCTATCGGCGGTGACGAAGTCTGCCGCGCCAAGGACCCGATTGGCACCATTGCCATCAACGGAAAGGTCATCGCCGAGGTGCTCGACAAGGACCGCGACGGGCGGCCGCTGCCGGCCTGGGAGGGGTGCTTGAGGCTCGTCGAGGGCGAGTTCTTTCTGCTGCAGCCACACCCGCATTCGTTCGACTCGCGATATTTCGGGCCGGTGTTGAGGTGCGATATTGTCGGCGTGGCGCGGCCGATCTGGACCTGGAATCCACCAGGCTAAAGCCGGGTGACTTTTCTTCGCATCGTCATCCCTCTTTGTTTGAGCATGATCTTCCCACGCAAACGCTTTGCTTTTGTCGCGAGGGAAAACCGGTTTCCACGTTTTTGGATCATGCTCTAACAGTCACCGCGGAGCGCGGCATCATGTGCCGCAGGAGCCGGGTGCCCCGGGCGGGCAGCCGGCGGGATCTCGCGGGATCGGCCAAGTAAGCGGCCAAAATAGCCATCAGGTAGGATTTTCTTCAGTTGTTTAAATTACTTATATGAGCTATGGATCGGCCAAAATTGACTTCCAAGCTTCTCGCTAAAATCGGCCACAGGATCGGCCAAAGCGGCCGCCATCAAGAAGAAAATTATTCATTTTTAATGCCTTAGCATAACATAAAATCGGCCGACATGAACCTACGTCTCGAAACCGTCGAACGCATCGAGCCCGCTAGGCTGGAGGAGATTTCCGAAGCCATCTCGGACGTGGTGGCGGAGCTTTCGGCGGCAACCGCCAAGCTCGGTTACGCGCTCCATCCGCAGACCGCGGCCCATCTGGCGGATCTCGTGCGGATCATGAACACCTACTACAGCAACCTGATCGAAGGTCATAACACCCGGCCACGGGATATCGAACGCGCGATCGGCGGTCATTTCGACAACGACGAAGGGCGGCGCAATCTGCAGATCGAGGCGGCCGCCCACGTCCATGTGCAGTCCGAAATCGATTCCATGGCGCTCGACAATCGCCTGCCTGAACCGGCCTCGATCGATTTCATTCTCTGGCTCCATCGCGAATTCTATCGCGACGCTTCCCCCGAAATGCTTCGGATCTGCGGCAATGGCACCGAGTTCACGATGGAGCCCGGCACCTGGCGGTCGCGAAACGAGCACGACGTTGCGGTCGGCCGGCATCAGCCACCTTCCAGCGAGCGTGTCGCGGCCTTTATGGAATATTTCGCGGAGCGTTATCGCTTCGAACGCCTGGGCAAGGCGGCGCGGATCATCGCCATTCCAGCGGCGCATCATCGCTTCAACTACATTCATCCGTTCGCGGACGGCAATGGTCGTGTCAGCCGCCTGATGAGCCACGCCATGGCGCATCAGGCCGGCATCGGAGCCCGTGGGCTGTGGTCGGTCTCGCGCGGACTGGCACGTGGTCTTACCGGCCCAGGCGATTACAGGCGGATGATGGACCACGCCGACACGCCCCGGCAGGGCGATCTCGATGGCCGTGGCAACCTCTCGCAACGCGCTTTGAGCGAATTCATTCTCTGGTTCCTGCGCGTGTGCCTCGATCAGGTGACGTTCATGTCAGGCTTGTTCGAGATCGACACGTTGGCTCAGCGATTGCGGAGTTTCGTCGACCGCAGCGAGAAGCTCAAGCCTGAAGCCGCCCGTCTTCTGGAGGAAGCGCTCATACGCGGACAGTTCGAGCGCGGCGAAGTCCCGCGCATCACCAGCCTGCCCGAACGGACGGCACGGCGCGTCTTCAACGATGTCGTCGCGACCGGTCTTCTTGCGTCCGAAACGCCCAAGGGGCCGGTGTCGCTGCGCTTTCCGATTGCTGCGCTCGACGTGCTGTTTCCACGCCTGTTTCCGGAGATCTAGAGGACACGGACGGCTTCGCGAGGCCGACGCGGCGATTTCCGGGAACGGATTTTACGCTCAAGCTTGCACGCTCTCAACTTGGACGAAGGTGCCGTCGCCTGTTGCGGAACGCCGTATCGCCGCGCAGCGATGCTCTACAAATCGATCCGTTATCCAGCGTGAAGCAATCAGTGGGCAGCTAGGCAGCT
>NZ_PSRR01000451.1 GCF_004296405.1 Bradyrhizobium sp. Leo170 | reverse complement strand
GCCCGAAACGCCCTGACTGGGAGGCCCCTCATGCCGACACCCGACGTTACTACCACCGAACCGGCGCTGCTCAACATCGACGGCGCGATTGCCACGATCACGCTCAACCGGCCGGCGGCCTTCAACGCGATTGATCTGTCAATCGCAAAGAAGCTCGAGCAGTTTGGCGCTGAAGTCGAGGGCAACAACAATATCCGCGTGCTGGTGATCGAAGGCGCAGGCCGCGCTTTCTGCGCCGGCGGCGATCTGCAAACCATTGGCGCGGCTGTTGACGCCAATGATGTCAACTCGGTCGTCGGCGAGCTGCTCAAGCACTATCACACCTTCATTGCGACGCTTCGGCGGATGCCCAAGCTGGTGCTGGCGAGCGTGCACGGTTCGGCGGCGGGCGCCGGCCTGTCGCTTGCCTTTGTTGCCGACCTCTGCATCGCGGCCGAAGACGCCCGCTTCACGCCTGCCTATGCCAAGATCGGCGTCTCGCCCGACGGCGGCGGCACCGTCGGCCTTGCCGCGAGCGTCGGTCCCCGTCGGGCCCTGCAGATCTTCCTGGCCGAGGACGGTTTTTCGGCGGCGCAGGCTTACGATTGGGGCCTCGTCACGAAGGTCGTTCCGGCGGTCGAGCTGAAAGCCGCGACGCGGGAGTTTGCGCTGAGGCTCGCGCAGAACGCGCCGGCTGGACTTGCCGCGACAAAGGCCCTGATCCACCGCGCGCCAACGACGCCGATCCAGGCGCAACTCGACGCCGAGCGCGATGCCATCATCAACTGCATGCAATCGGACGAATTCCGCATCGCCGTGAAGAAATTCACCAGCAAGTCGAAATAGGTTGGAGTCCTACTCCTTCCCACCAACACGCATGAAATCGAAATCGCAGCCTTCGTCAGCCTGCAGGATGGTTTCGTTGAACAGGTGCGCATAGCCGCGCCTGGCCCAGTCGGGCGTAGCCCGCTGCGGCAGCGCCGCGCGGCGCTTCTGCAGTTCAGCCTCGTCGACCAGAAGATCGATGCGGCGCTTTGCGACGTCGAGCTGGATCATGTCGCCGTTCTTCACGAGCGCGAGCGGACCGCCGACGGCGGATTCAGGCGTGATATGCAGCACGATGGTGCCGAATGCCGTACCGCTCATGCGCGCATCCGAAATCCGCACCATGTCCTTTACACCCGCACGCGCAAGCTTCCTGGGGATCGGCAGATACCCAGCCTCGGGCATTCCGGGCGCGCCCTTGGGCCCGGCGTTGCGCAGCACCAGCACGTCGTCGGCGGTGACATCCAATTCGGGATCATCGACGCGGTGCGTCATATCCTCCACGGATTCGAACACGACCGCGCGCCCGGTATGCTGCAACAGCTTCGGACTGGCCGCTGATTGCTTGATGACCGCACCGCGCGGCGCGAGATTGCCGTGCAGGATCGCCATGGCGCCCTCGGCCTTGATCGGATTCTGGCGCGAGCGGATCGCATCCTGCCCCGGCACCTCCTCGGCCGTCGCGACCACTTCGCGCAGCGTCTGCCCGGTGATGGTCCTCGCATCGAGATCGATGAGATCGCCGAGTTGCGCCATCAGTTTCGGCACGCCGCCGGCGTGGTGGAAATGCTCCATGTAATGCTCGCCCGACGGCTTCAGGTCGACCAGCACCGGCACCTCGCGGCCGAGCTTGTCGAAAGCTTCGAGGTCGATCTTGTATGGCGAGCGATGTGCGATGGCAGTCAGATGGATGAGACCGTTGGTCGAACCGCCGATCGCCTGCATCACGACCTGCGCATTACGGAACGACGCCGGTGTCAGAATCTCGCTCGGCTTCGGCCCCTTGGCCTTTGCCATCGCGGCGGCGACCCTGCCGCTCGCTTCCGCCGAACGGAATCGCTCAGCGTGCGGCGCAGGGATGGTCGCGCTCATCGGCAGCGACAGGCCGAGCGCCTCGGTGACGCAGGCCATGGTGGAGGCGGTGCCCATCACCATGCAGGTGCCGACCGATGGCGCGAGCCGGCCATTGACCGCCTCGATCTCGTTGTCGTCGATCTCGCCGGCGCGATATTTGCTCCACAGCCGCCGGCAATCGGTGCAGGCGCCGAGCACTTCGCCCTTGTGATGGCCGACCACCATCGGCCCGACGGGAATGACGACCGTCGGCAGATCGGCGCTGACGGCGGCCATGATCTGCGCTGGCAGCGTCTTGTCGCAGCCGCCGATGACAACGACCGCATCCATCGGCTGGGCGCGGATCATCTCCTCCGTATCCATCGCCATCAGATTGCGCAGATACATCGAGGTCGGATGCGCAAAGCTTTCCGCGATCGAGATCGTCGGGAACACGAACGGCATCGCGCCTGACAGCATCACGCCGCGCTTCACCGCCTCGAGGATTTGCGGGACGTTACCGTGGCAGGGATTGTAGTCGCTATAGGTGTTGGTGATGCCGACGATCGGACGGTCGAGCGCGTCGTCCGAATAGCCCATCGCCTTGATAAAGGCCTTGCGCAGGAACAGGGAGAACCCGGCGTCGCCATAGCTCGTCAGCCCCTTGCGCAGTCCTTCAGCCATTTCTTCATCCTTTCGTCTTGTTGCGGGCACTAACGGAGTGCGGCGGCCGTTGTCAACGTCGGATGCCTGAGCGCATCACTTCCAGTCGATGACCCGGCTTTTGTCGCCGTCGAACTCCATGCCGCAGAACGCGCCGCCCTGGTAGAAGTCGCCGACGGGATCGGGCGGCAGTTTGGCCTGCTCAGCCATCGCATGTTCCCGGAAATCTTCCGCGCGGCCGGTCGGGCGGTAGCCGAGATCGTAGGCACGGTGATTGTCCCACCAGGCGCGCTCGTTGTAGGAGGCGCCGTAAAAGATCTCGAAATGGATGCCGGGATGCTCGAGCCCGATGCGGCAGAGCTGCACCAGATCCTCCGGCTTCAGCCAGATCGAGAGCCGGCGATGATCGAGCGGTTTGTCACCAAAATTGCCGATTCGCAGGCAGGTCACCTTCAATCCATGCTTGTCGGCATAGAGCGCGCCGACCGCTTCGCCAAACACCTTGCTGACGCCGTAGCGGCTGTCGGGACGTGCCGTCACATCGGTACCGATGCGGTGATGGCGCGGATAGAAGCCGACCGCGTGGTTCGAGGAAGCGAAGATCACGCGCTTCACACCCTTTTTGCGAGCGGCCTCGAACAGATTGTAGCAGCCGATGATGTTGGACTGGAGGATAGAGTCCCAGGGGCCCTCGACCGAATAGCCGCCGAAATGCAGGATGCCGTCGACGCCTTCGCAGATCGCCTCGACCTGTTCGAGATCGGCGAGATCGGCAGCCTTGAACGTTTCGTTTGCGCCGAGATCGGCCGGCGTCTTGAGATCGCTGAGCACGAGGTCGGGATAGATCGGCGGCAGCAGCTTGCGCAGGCTGGTGCCGATACCGCCGGCCGCGCCGGTCATCAGGATGCGTGGCATTTCGTCCCCCGTTTCTTCCCTCGTTGTTTCAGCCGATTTGCGGTCGGTGTCCGACAATGATAGCAAAATGAGGCGCGAGGAAACATCACAACGAGAACAGCAAATGTCCGATACGTATTCCGCCGGCTGGCGTCCGGCGACGTTCTATCCTGATCCCGCGATCCATGCGCTCGATCCGCGCTTCGAGAAATACTGGCTCAAGCTCTCGGCGGTAGAGCGGCTGGCCACCGGCCTGCGCTGGGCCGAGGGCCCGGTCTGGTTCGGTGACGGGCGTTACCTCCTGTGCAGCGATATCCCGAACCAGCGCATCATCAAGTGGGAAGAGGAGACCGGCGCGGTCAGCAATTTCCGTAAGCCCTCCAACTTCGCCAACGGCAACACCCGCGACCGGCAGGGTCGGCTCGTCACCTGCGAGCACGGCGGCCGCCGCGTGGTGCGCACCGAGTATGACGGATCGATCACGGTGTTGACGGACTCCATCAACGGCAAACGGCTGAACTCGCCCAATGACGTTGTCGTGAAGTCCGACGGCTCGATCTGGTTCACCGATCCCACCTTCGGCTTGCTCGGCGATTACGAAGGCTACAAGGCCGAGTCCGAGATCGATGCCAACGTCTACCGGATCGACGGCGAGACCGGCAAAGCGACCATCGTCGCCGAGGGCGTTTTGGGGCCGAACGGTCTGTGCTTCTCGCCGGATGAAAAGATCCTCTACATCGTGGAATCCCGCGGCGTACCGAACCGCAAGATCCTTGCCTATGACGTCGCGCCCAATGGCGACAAGATTGCCAACAAGCGGGTCTTCGTCGATGCCGGCCCGGGCACGCCCGACGGCATGCGTTGCGACATCGACGGCAACCTCTGGTGCGGCTGGGGCATGGGCGATCCCGAACTCGACGGCGTCGTCATCTTCGCGCCCGACGGCGTCATGATCGGCCGTATCGCCTTGCCGGAGCGCTGCGCCAACCTCTGCTTCGGCGGCTTGAAGCGCAACCGCCTGTTCATGGCCGCCAGCCAGTCGATCTATGCGCTTTACGTCAACACGCAAGGCGCGCTCGGCGGGTAGAAACACGGCGCCGGGGCGAAGGCCCCGGCGCCGCAATAGTGTCGTGAAAGGCTTACGCCGCGTTGAAGCCGGCGACGGCCTTCACCTCGAGATATTCTTCGAGACCGAACTTGCCCCATTCGCGGCCGTTGCCGGACTGCTTGTAGCCGCCGAATGGCGCGGTCCGCTCGTTCGGAACGCCCTGCAGGTTGACATTGCCGGCGCGGATCTGGCGGCCGACCTTGCGCGCGCGCTCCACCGTGCCGGCGGAGACGTAGCCGGCAAGACCATAGGGCGTGTCGTTGGCGATGCGCACCGCGTCTTCCTCGTCCTTGGCGCCGATGATGGTCAGCACCGGCCCGAAAATCTCTTCGCGGGCGATCGTCATCTCATTGGTGACGTCGGCGAAGATGGTCGGACGGACGTAGAAGCCCTTGTTGACGCCCTCGGGCAGGCCCGGGCCGCCAGCGACGAGCGTGGCGCCTTCGTCGATGCCCTTCTTGATCAGCGCCTGGATCTTGTCCCACTGGCCGCGGTTGACGACCGGGCCGATGGTGGTGCCGTCGCCGCGGGGATCGCCGGCCTTGGTCTTGTCGGCGACGCCCTTGGCGATCGCGGCCACTTCCTTCATCTTCGACAGCGGCACGATCATCCGCGACGGCGCGTTGCAGGACTGGCCGGAATTGTTGAACATGTGCATCACGCCGCCAGTCACAGCCTTCACGAGGTCGGCGTCGTCGAGGATGACGTTCGGCGACTTGCCGCCGAGCTCCTGGCTGACGCGCTTCACGGTCGGCGCGGCGCGCTTGGCGACATCGACGCCGGCGCGGGTCGAGCCGGTGAACGAGATCATGTCGATATCCGGGTGCTCGCTCATGGCGGCGCCGACTTCGGGGCCGAGACCGTTGAGCAGGTTGAACACGCCCTTCGGCACGCCGGCTTCATCGAGGATTTCGGCGAAGATCAGCGCCGAGGTCGGCGTGAACTCGGACGGCTTCAGGATCATGGTGCAGCCCGCCGCGAGCGCCGGCGCGACCTTGCAGGCGATCTGGTTCAAGGGCCAGTTCCAGGGCGTGATCATGCCGATGACGCCGACCGGCTCGCGGACGATCACGGCGGTGCCCATGGTCTCCTCGAACTCGTACTTCTTGAGCACTTCTAAGGTGTTCATGAGATGGCCGAGGCCG
>NZ_PSRR01000450.1 GCF_004296405.1 Bradyrhizobium sp. Leo170 | reverse complement strand
AGCGCCAGCCAGACGCCGCAAGAATCGTTACTCTACCTTCGGCGGCAACGGCTGCACCAGCAGCGTCGGGACGCTGCAGGTGCCGGTGCGCACGGTCATCACGCGCGTGCCCGGCTTGCGGCCGGTGCGGATTTCCGAGACGTCGACGCCGGCGGCAACGAGCCGCGCATGGGTGGCGTCGATGTCGGTGACGCGCCAGCAGATGCCGCGCAGGCGGTCCGGCGCATCGGCCTCCGTTTTGCCGGGCTTGTGCGCGACCTCGACGATCAAATCGCCGCAGCGGAAGAACATCAGCCGGCCCCAATCTGCGTGCGAACGATCGAGCGCCATGTCGAGGCCGAGGCGGGCGCCATAGAGCGCGGCGGCGCGTTCGGGATCGGCGGTCGCAACCACCACGTGATCCATCGCGGTGATGCCCGCGGGCTGGGTGCGGACCGAAAGCGGGCGCTCCCGCTCCCGCTCGAGGAAGAACATCCGCACGCCGCGCGTCGCATCGGTGGCGGCGCGCGTGCGCTTCCACGATAGCGTCGCGCCGGAGATCTCGTCCTGGCTCTCCACCTCCGAGACCGGCTCCGGCCGCAGCGTCAGCCGCTCCAGCCTCCGATGCATCTTTTCGATGTCGTTGGTGCGGAAGCACAGGCTCGCGAGCCCCTCGCCCTGCGATGCCAGCACCGCGCGGATGCGGCCCGCGTTCTCGCTCTCGCCGCTCGGCGCCATCAATTCCACCGACGTGTTGTCGAGCGTGAACAGCACCCGCGCGGCGCCGTCGCTGACGTTCTTCCACGCTGGCGAGCGCGCGAACAGCGTCTCGTAGGCCGCCGTTGCCGCCTCGATATCTCCGGTGAGGACGACGACATGGTCGAGCGCGGCGATCATGGGAACAGCCCTCGCGTGTTCTTGGCGGCCCGGACTTTCTCCACCCCGATCGCCATCGCCGCGGTGCGATGCGGGATGTTGTCGGCCTTCGCGCGCTTCAGCATCGTCTCGAATGCGCGGTCGAGGATCTGGTATTCACGCCGCATCACCTCCTCCTCTTCCCAGAACAATTGCTGCAGATCCTGCACCCATTCGAAATAGCTGACCACCACGCCGCCGGAATTGCAGAGAATATCGGGAATGAGGAAGATATCATTGCGCTTGTCCAGGACGAGATCAGCCTCCGGCGTGGTCGGACCGTTGGCGCCTTCCGCCAGCACGCGGCACCTGAGCTTGGCGGCGACGCGAGCGTCGATCACGCGCTCCATCGCCGCCGGCACCAAGACGTCGCAGGGCAGCGTCAGCACCTCGGCAGGATCGAAATGCAGTTCGTTGGAGAAGCCGGCGATGCTGCCATGCAGTTGCGCATGGTGCATCAGCGCGGGGATGTCGAGGCCTTTCTCGTCATAGAGCGCGCCGGTGTGGTCGGAGACCGCCGTTATCTTGAGCCCGTAATGATGCAGTTCCAGCGCCGCATAGGAGCCGACATTGCCGAAGCCCTGGACCACGGCGGTGGCGCCGGAGGGATTGATCGCAAGCTCCTTCAGCACCCGCCTCGCGAGATAGGCGACGCCGCGCCCGGTCGCCTCCCGCCGGCCGAGGGTGCCACCGGAGGAGACCGGTTTGCCCGTGACGATCTCGGTCACGGTCTGGCCCTGGTACATCGAATAGGTGTCCATGAACCAGGCCATCACCTGCTCATTGGTACCCATGTCCGGGGCCATCACGTCAGTATGCGGGCCGACGAAGGGAATCATCTCCTGCATGTAGCGACGCGACAGCGATTCCAGTTCGCGCTTGGAGATCTGGGTCACATCGACATTGACGCCGCCCTTGGCGCCGCCATAGGGCAGGCCGACGAGGGCGCATTTCCAGCTCATCCAGATCGCGAGTGCGGCGACCTCGCCGATATCGACGGAGGGCGCAAAGCGGGTGCCGCCTTTGGTCGGGCCCATGGTGAGGTGGTGCTGGACGCGATAGCCCTCGAACACCGCCACCGTGCCGTCGTCGCGGTGGATCGGGCAGGAGACGGTGACCGACCGCTTCGGCATCAATAGCCGCGCGCGCTCGTCCATGGGGATTTCGAGATGGTTGGCGATCACGGTGAACTGGTTCGCCGCCATCTCGAACACCGGCCCGGAATATACAGTCATCGCCCTACCCCCATTGTCTTACAACCAGGAACTTAAGACAGCCGCCGTCCGTTATCGGACGGCATGCTGACAAAACCGGGAACGGTGGTAGTCCCCCGACTTGGCCATCTCAAGCCGCAAAGACGGCATGGTTGCGAATAATTTCAGCGAACGCACATAATATCCGGTGCTAAGCTGAAGCTGCCGCCGGGATCACCCATCACCCCACGACGGAAAACGAATGCAGGCTCTCTTCATCGGACAGACCTATATCGACGTCACCTTCATCACCGACCATCTGCCGACCGGCGACGAGAAACATGTGGCGGACGCCTATGCGGTCTCCTTCGGCGGCAATGCCGTCACTGCGGCATTTTGCTGCGCCAAGCTCGGCATCGTGCCGGACCTGATCGCCACGATGGCCAACGACTGGCTGGGGCGGATGTTCTGGGACATGGCCGCGAAATATGGAATCTCCGTCCATCCGCGCAAGGTCAACTCGTCCTCGCTGTCCTTCATCATGCCGAAGGATGGCAAGCGCGCCATCGTCCGCTGCCGCGACGACGAGCATATCCATCCCTTCCCGCTGTTGAACCTGAAGGGCTGCCGCGCGCTGCATATCGACGGCCACCAGCCGGACGCTGCCATTCATTATGCAAAGCTTTGCCGCGAGGATGGCATCCTGACCTCGCTCGACGGCGGCGGCCTGCGCACCAACACCCATGAGCTGTTGGAATATATCGACGTCGCGATCGTCGCCGAGCGCCTCTGCGAGCAGATGGACCTGACGCCGGAAAAGATGCTCGATTATCTCAAGGGCCGCGGCTGCCGGGTTGGCGGTGTGACGCAGGGTGAGAAGGGCCTGCTATGGTATGACGAGGCCGGCGTGGTTCGCACCATCCCAGCGCTGCCGATCCCGCGCGAGCGCGTGATCGACACTAACGGCGCCGGCGACGTGTTCCACGGCGCCTATATCTATTCCTACCTCGCGCATCCCGGCAAAACCTGGAAGGATCATTTCGAGTTCGCGCGGGCCGCCTCGACCTACAAGATCCAGAAGCTCGGCAACGAGGCGGGACTACCCTCGCTTGCCGACATCGAGGCGGTGAAGCAGGAGTTCCAGGTTGGCGCGTAACGTCAGCGCATAAGGGAGCGCTTGTCAGCATGGGACGTGTTTTTGTCGCCGGCAGCATCAACATGGATGTGGTCGCGACCGCCGAGCGCCACCCGCGCGTCGGCGAAACCGTCGCGGGCAGCGCCGTGCTGTATTTCCCAGGTGGCAAAGGCGCCAACCAGGCTGTCGCCGCCGCCAAGCTCGGCGCGCCAACCACGCTGATCGGCCGGCTGGGTAAGGACGCTTTGGGAGCGCAGTTGCGGACGTTCCTCGCAGCCCAAGGCGTCGACCTCAGCTTCGTCAAGGACACGCCCGAGACGCATACGGGCACCGCGATCATCACCGTTGCGGATGCGGACAACACCATCGTCGTGGTGCCCGGCGCGAATGCGCTGGTCGATGCCGACGATGTCGCGATGCCCGTGCTGGCAAAGGGCGACATTGCGGTGAGCCAGTTCGAAATCCCGCAGGCGACCATCACCGCCTTCTTCAAGAGCGCCCACGCCGCCGGCGCCACCACGATCCTCAATCCGGCACCGGCCAGGGAATTCGATAACGAATTGCTCGACCTCGTCGATATCCTCGTCCTCAACGAGACCGAGCTCGGCCTCCTGACAGGGCGCGAGCTGCGCGACAGCGACGATTACACCCGCTTCATCGATGCAGCCCGTTCACTGGCAGGGAGCGACAAGATCATCTGCGTCACGCTCGGCAAGCGCGGCGTGCTCGCGCTGGCAGAAGGTGAGTCGCTGATGGCACCGGGGCGCGAGGTCAAGGCGATCGACACCACGGGCGCGGGTGATTGCTTCGTCGGCGCACTGGCCTCGCAACTCGCGGGCGGCAGCAACCTTCGTGATGCGCTGGGTTATGCGAACGTCGCAGCATCAATTTGTGTGCAACGAATGGGCGCTGCCCCGTCGATGCCGACGGCGGCAGAGGTAACACGTGTGCTGGATGCGTAGGGTGGGCAAAGGCGTCAGCGCCGTGCCTACCATTTTACGCTCCGCAAGGGATGGTGGGCACGCTGCGCTTTGCCCACCCTACGAATTCACGTCAATGCGCTCTTGAGATCAAAAGACGGGTCGGCCGCCTGCTCCGGCGAGATCGAGCGATTGGCGCCGAGCAATCTCCGGCCGAACATGTGATCGCCGGCGCGGTTGACGGATTCGATGCCGACGAGATGGCCATCGCGGTAACAAAATGCCGAGAACTGCCCCTGCTCGCGGTCGCCGCGCACAACGACGCGATCATAGCCGGTGGTCAGGCCTGCCATCTGCAATTTGTCCGGCCCCTGGTCGCT
Organism: Bradyrhizobium sp. Leo170; assembly: GCF_004296405.1. GTDB lineage: Bacteria > Pseudomonadota > Alphaproteobacteria > Rhizobiales > Xanthobacteraceae > Bradyrhizobium. The sequence continues at coordinate 1,194 of NZ_PSRR01000450.1, read as the reverse complement.
CCAGAACCATGGCAGCCCATCATAGGCCTTGGCATGGCCCGTGAGCCGCGCGGCGATGCAGCGCGCATGGTCGGTCGCGTTCTGTACCGACTCCAGCCGCAGCGAGCCGCCGAACCGCTCGCTCTTGTAGAGCGCGCAATCGCCGATGGCCGAGATATTCGGATCCGAGGTGAGCAGGTGCTCGTCGACGATGATGCCGGATGCCGCCGGCAAGCCGGCTTCCGCCGCGATCTCGACATTCGGCAATACGCCGACGCCGACCACGACGAGGTCGGCAGGGATATGCCGGCCATCGCTGAGGCTGACGCCGGTCACCCTGGCGCCATCGGCCTCGATGCTCGTGACTTGAACGCCGAGATGGATACGGATACCCGTGGCCGTGTGCCGCGAGTGGAAATAGTCGGAGATTTCCGCCGTCACCGCACGCGCCATGACACGCCCCGCCAGTTCGACCACATCGACCTCGAGGCCTTTCGCGCGCGCGGTCGCGGCGAACTCCAGCCCGATGAAGCCGGCACCGATCACGACGACGCGCAGGCCGGGCTTGAGCAGATGCCGCAGCGCCTCGCTCTCGTCCAGGGTGCGGAGATAGCGCACCGCTTCCAGATTGGCATTGGGGATATCGAGCAGCCGGTTGCGCGCGCCGGTCGCAAGCACCAGGTGACCGTAATCGAGCGGCGCGCCGGAATGGAGCGTGAGCTTTCGCCCGACCCGGTCGATCGAAACGGCACGGTCGGTAATCAACTCGATGCTCTGGTCGAGATAGAATTTTCCTGGTCGGAACATCAGCGTCTCCGGCCCGCCGGTTCCCTTGAGGTAAGCCTTGGACAAGGGGGGCCGCTGGTATGGCAAATGGCCTTCGTCATTGAGGAGCGCGATGCGCTCGGCAAAGCCGTCCTGCCGCAGGGAAGCCGCAAGCTGGAAGCCGGCATGCCCAGCGCCGACGATGATCACCGGTCCTGCCGTCATCGCGACAGTCCGTTTGCAGACGCACAGGAGCAACCCATGCCGTTTCCTCTCTCCGCTGATGTGGCTTGCTCGCCTTGTCCTCGCGGCGCTCGTGTCCGCGTCTCAGACGATGGCGGACGCCATTTGGCCCCATGCTTTGCCGCGACGCAAGAGCGTTTCCAGCGGCGAAACGAAATAAGGCGCCATTTTGGGGCGGCTGGGATTGTCACTCCTCCCCTCGGCGAC
>NZ_PSRR01000449.1 GCF_004296405.1 Bradyrhizobium sp. Leo170 | reverse complement strand
AAGGCGACATTCACCTTGCGGGGCGAGCCGTTATCAACAACGGAAACCTCGCCGCTTGTCGGTGAGTTGACCTGCGGGTGTCTTGATCGTCAACAGCAAGAGGTCATCAATGTCGATAGGCGCAAGCCGAGCCCAATTAATAGGCGCATTCGGCGCCATTTATCTATTATGGGGGGGAACATATCTGGCAATCGCGCTAGGCTTGCAGTCGATCCCGCCTTTACTCCTGATTGGAGCGCGCTCCATTCTCGGTGGCGCTCTGTTGCTTGCCTTCTCGCAATTGAGCAGATTGACTCCACGACCGCGGGAAGATTGGTGGTACGCTGCAATCAGTGGCGCGCTCCTCTTCGTCGGATGTCATGGGATCCTCGCACATGCCCAGCGTTATGTCCCTTCGGGGTTATCGGCCATTTTTTTGGCGACCATTCCGTTCTGGATCGTGCTTGTCAACGTATCAACTGGTCAAAGCGAAGCTCTGAAAAGACTCTTAGCGCTTGTGCCTGGGTTGGCTGGCGTCGCATTAATCGCATGGAATGAAACATCGAATTCGCACAATTCACTGCCGATCGGTATGATTGTTTTGCTTCTGGTATCCTCTCTGTCCTGGGCACTCGGCAGCGTGTACGTGCAAAGGCGCGCCGCCCATATTCCGCCCCATGATCTTGCTGGCATGCAGCTTATCTGCGGTGGCGTCTGCCTGTTGGTGCTGAGTCAATTGATCGGCGAATGGGCCCACTTCTCGCCTCGCCAGGTCTCAATCGTTTCACTCGGGGGCGTGCTCTATCTGGCGCTCCTCGGTAGCGTCGTCGGGAACACAGCCTACCCGTGGCTGCTCGATCGCATGTCCGCCCCAGTTGTCGCCACTTACACCTTCATCAATCCAGTGGTTGCACTTATGCTTGGAGCATGGATTCTTGGCGAGCGTATTACGATGCTGAGCTTAACGGGTGCGGCGTTGGTGATAAGCTCTGTTGCGGCGCTTCTCTACTTTGCTAGTGCCGATGAGCCGACTCGATAGCGATCTACAGCGGCTCGACGGCAAAACCTGACGTGCTGAGGCTCATTGACTGTCCGGTCATGGCCCAAATGCGAAGTCCACCGCGGCTTTCAAACTGTCAGCTTCCGGAGGTAAAGCGGAAACGGTAGGCCGACCGCCGGATCGGCGCTTTTGACCCAAAGCGGGCGTCAGCCGTCAGGCACCCCGGCGATCCGCAAGCCTTGATAGAACCGCTCGCGTCCCATGAGGTAGGTTGGATTGTCACTCGCGACGCTGTCGCGAAACCGCCGCAGACAAAAGCTTGGATCAAGCTCAAATCCTGCCCTTGCAGCGGACTTTGCCTGGTCGATAGAGCCCAGCATCGCCAGCCCAACAGCAAGTGAAAAATGCGCGAGGGGAATGTTTCTGTTCGCTTCGATGCTACGACGAAACCAGCCAAGTGCCTCGATATCCGCCCCAAGCTGCAGCTTGGCAAAGCCCATCCACATCATCCAGCGGTGAGCAAAGATATCACGGGGCGAAAGCCGAAACGCCTGATTGAGATGTGCTTTCGGTCTCCGAGCAGCGCCCAGTAAGAATTTTCGCGAAGCCGATTGAGGCGTGCGCCTCGGCCAAATTGCGATCCAGCACCAACGCGCGCTCAAACTCGGCGATGCCTTGAACCGCGCGGTTTGTCGCAGTCAGAACGGAACCCAAGGTCAAGTGGGCAAAGGCGTGGTTTGGAGCGAGACAGGACCTTTAGAACTCTTGCCTCGGCCGACCCGAGAAGCGCAGCGCTGTCGTCCGTCATGCTGGCCATGCTAACGATCACATCAAGGGCTGGTATGCGGACCATTGCTCCGACGTTTTCTGGATCAAGCGCCAGCGCTCGTTCAAATTTGCTTCGTGCTTGTGCCAAGTTTTCAGGTATCCATCCCTTGTACATCAAAGCCTTACCTTGAAAGTACAAGTCCATTGAACTCGGAAGCGGGGACCGTTCTGATCGCCTCGCTTCTTGCTTGGCAAGCTGAGCGTCTAGGGCGTTGGCGATGTGTGCCACAATCTCATCCTGCATGTCGAACAGATCGGCCATCGGCTTGTCGAACCTCTCGGCCCAGAGGTGATTTCCGGTTCCTGCGTCGGCCAATTGCACGTTTATGCGCAGCCGACGTTCGCTGCGCTGTACCGAGCCTTCGAGCGCATACCGGACCTTCAACTCGCGACCGATCTGCTTGAGATCGATCGCTTTGCCTTTGCCTTTGTAGGTGAATGCGGTGTGTCGTCCGATAACAAACAAGCCGCTGATCCGCGACAAATCAGTGGTAAGGCTCTCGGTTACTCCATCGACGAAATATTCTTGCGCGGGAGCACCGCTGAGATTGGCGAAAGGGAGCACGACAATGGAAAGATGAGGCCCTGAAAGCGCGTCTGATTGTCCTCCAACACTCAGTGAAACGCGGCTGGCTTCCTCCCAGACGATTGCGTAGGCCCGGACCGGTCGGGAGATATTCTTGAGCTTCTGGTCACCCAAATCAGCGAACTCAATGGCGACCTTGCCTCCAACATGGGCGTAGACGGAAGCTGAGACACAGATACCGCCGGGTTCAGCTATCCCCTCAAGCCTCGCCGCGATGTTAACATCGTCCCCGAAAATATCGTGAGGCTCAACGATCACGTCGCCGATATTGATCCCGACACGGAAGCGAACGCGGCTTTCTTCCGGATCATCGCTTGTCAGGTCATGGGTGCGGCTTTGGAATTGAGTTGCGGCCCGCACCGCCTCGACCGCACTTGGAAACTCCGCCAAGAACCCGTCGCCGGTGTTTTTGACGATGCGGCCGCCGTGTTCCACAATCGCTGGCCTGACAATGTTCGCCAAGAGCCCGGTCAGTTTGGCGTGCGTGGCCTCTTCGTCGTTGTGCATCAGCCGCGAATACCCAGCTACATCGGCGGCCAGTATCGCCGCCAACCTCCGTTCGACCCGCACTGGTTGCTCTTGCACGATGGGCCTGCAATCCAACGTAGAGGGTATTCTACAACGGATCAGACAGGATGCCCATCGGGCTGATGTCCTTTATTGGCCCCGACCCGAAGTCGCTCGAATTGGTTCGAATTTCCTCAACCGCGGGTAGACGGGACGTGACGTGCGCTAGGCTTAACCGCCGCTCCTGACCCACAAGAGACATTAGCCGGATCGAAATCCTGCAATGCGAGATAGGCGCTACGCGCCCCCGATCTGGGACATGTTGCCCGGTCGTAACCTCGCCGCCGTAGCCGATGCGCTGGTCACACTGCTGCTGGCACATTTGATCGTACACAACGCGCACGATCCGGCGACGATGGCCGCGGCACTCGCACTCGCGGTCGATCAGGACGACGCCGACGTAGAGCCGGGCAAGCGTGGCAACCAGCGCGACACGTTGGCGCAATAGGTGTCGTACTCCGCTCCAAATGTCCTACGCAGCGTCGGCTCCTCATAAGCCAGAACGAAGATGTGGAAGCCGATCCACAGTAGCGCGCCGTAGACCAGAAGCCTTGCGTTTCCGAGGATCAGTCCTTGGCCAAGTACAATCGCCACTAGGGCAAGATAGATCGGATTGCGGACATAACGATTGGGGCCGGTGATCACCAAATGTTGCGTTGGTGCGACCGGCGCTGGCGTGCCGCCTTGCAGCGCAAATCGTGTGAAGGTTTCGACCAACACCGGAATGCCGAGCAGGATCAGAACCACGCCGAACCATCCGATAAGCTGGAGATCGAAGAACGGCGCTTGCAGACGCCATTGCGAAATCCACCACGGCACGACACCGGCGATCGTCGTGGGGGCAATCAGAAAAAAGACCGCCGACCCCAGAGCTGCCGAGCCTCTGGTCATGATGTTGCTCCGGCCCCACAAATCCCAGCGTGCACCCGCGATAGCGACGCGGTCGCGAAACGCCGGCCTCATCGTAGCAGCCGGCGATTGGGGCGACTAGGATTGACTGGCCCGGGTCACACTGCTCACGACCGCTTATGACCCATGAGGCGAAATTCTCGGGACAGGCACAAAGCGTCCGCTTTACCCCCGGAAGCGGACGTCACATTTTGTGAGTACGCGCCCTAGACTTGTGGCTCAGCCAGGCGCGACGCATGGACGACGACTTCGAGTGTGCCGGGACCACCCTGGATCGTCATGACTTCGGTGCTCTGCCGCAGAAAGCCAGCGCAGGCGCGCAGCAATTGGCGCTGCGTTCCCTCTCCGCAATCCACCAGGATACGATGATTTCCGGCCTCGACGAGAAGTCCCGGATGGTTGCGTTCGGCCGATGGCACGCTTGCAGACGTTCCCAGGAAGGTGAGCGCGCACATTCGTGGCCTAGCGTCTCTCTTCTCGATGTGGTTGCCCGAAAACGCTCACGCCCTCGTTGCCACGAGATCATTTCCGAGTCAGGCCGACTTTCGCTGTTGCCTGCTCGTCGGCTTCTTCGCGGCCGTCTCCTTCGCCTGTTTCTTGCCTTGGATCGGCATCAGCATCTCCTTCTGACCGGCCGCCGCCTTGCGCGGCTTCTTGGCGGGTTTGGCCGCCTTGGTTTCGGCGGCGGCGCCACCGACGCTCCGGCGCAGCGCCTCCATCAGGTCGACGACGTTTTCGCCGCTCGGCCGCTCCTTGGGCGTGATCGGCTTGCCAGCGCGTTTCTGGTTGATGAGGTCGATCAGGGCCGTCTCGTACTGGTCCTCGAACTTGTCGGGCTCGAACCGCCCCGACTTCTGGTTCACGATGTGCTTGGCCAGATCGAGCATGTCTTTCGTGACTTTGACGTCCTGGATCTCGTCGAAATACTCATCCTCCGAGCGGACTTCATACGGATAACGCAGCAGCGTCCCGACGAGGCCCTTGTCCAGCGACTCGAGCGCGATGATGTGCTCGCGGTTGGTCAGCACGACACGACCAATCGCGACCTTGTTCATCTCGCGTATAGTCTCGCGGATCACGGCGAAAGCGTCATGGCCGACCTTGCCGTCGGGCCGCAGGTAGTAAGGGCGGATCAGATATCGCGGGTCGATCTCTTCACGATCGACGAACTCGTCGATGTCGATGGTGCGGGTGGATTCTAACGCGACCTCCTCAAGCTCTTCCTTCGAAACCTCGATAAAGGTTTCCTTGTCGAGCATATAGCCCTTGACGATGTCCTCGTTCGCGACCTCCTCGCCCGTGTCGGCGTCGACCTTCAGATACTTGATGCGATGGCCAGTCTTTCGATTAAGCTGATTGAACGAGATCTTCTCGCTCTCCGATGTCGCTGGGTAGAGCGCGACCGGACAGGTTACGAGGGACAGACGCAGGAAGCCTTTCCAGTTGGCGCGGGGAGCCATTTTACGCAGAACTCCAGTTTTCCAGGGCGGCTTGGATTCAAGACGATCGAGTAAGGCTTGTTCCGACAATCCCTGCCCTTCGGGCTGCAATCTATCGGAAAACAGTCAACCGCCGAGGAACCGAACCGCTTGGCTGCCTTAGCGTGGGGAAGCGTCGGGGGCCGCGCCCTGGCGTTCCCGTGGCCCTCCATGCGCACCCGACCAAGCTTCTGCCTCTGCACGGTCCGCCTCGCGAGCGGCCTTCTCGGCAGCTTCCCGGGCGCTCTGAGCGCGGATCTCCGCACCCATGATCCGACCGCCCCAAATGACCTCGCGCGACTTCGTGCCCATAGCCGTGCCCATAGCGCTGATTACAGCGCCGCGGCGGCCTCTTCGCAATCCACGAGGACTAGTACCCACTTTTC
>NZ_PSRR01000448.1 GCF_004296405.1 Bradyrhizobium sp. Leo170 | reverse complement strand
TCCTGACGGTCAGTTCTCCGGTAACATTCTTGATGAGGCAATGCGCGCCGAAAAAAATCAGCTTAGCACTCAAGCCTACCTGGCGCATCACAAAAATGGCGAGTAGTGGCGCCGACAGGGAATTCCCCGAGTTCTGCAAAATAATACTACGTCGGATGAGGCTCTATAGCTCGGTGACGTGGTTTTTTTAGTGTTACGTCGGGTTCACAGCTGTGTTTTGTACTTGGGAGCTACGACTATTATATATGCGAAAGGCGACGATAAAACCAGTAATTCGCGCGTATGGCTTCTCTATTCATTGCGTTATTACGACGTACGTTGATCTGCGATACTGTTGTAACAAGGGGAACTCTTTGTCCAAGACTGTGAGTGAGCGGGGCTGCCCTAAGTTGGCGGCTCTTTGATTCTAGGCCAAACGTGTGATGTCGGTCGTTGGCCCTTAGCGACGAAATCTCGCGGTCGCCCAGATGTCTGCTGTCAGTGGTAGACCGGCCTTAGCTCCGGTCGATTTGGACTTCCGAGTCTGACCCATACCGGAAGTCACGCCCTTTATTTGCGTTCGACGTTAACGGTTGCTTCGATTGCGGCGTGCAACCTTAATCCGGTTCAACATTCACGCTTGAGCGGCATCCAAATGAAGGGTTGTCTGGTTGCGCTTGGAATATTCCTGGGCTTACCGATCCTTGGAGTCGGCCTTTTCGGCTGAACTTTTACGATATCCATGTCCGCTATGCCTGATGGTCGAAGTTCAGGATGGCGATCAGGTCAAGACCGGATCAAGCGTCATCGACGTTGCTTACAGCATACAACCGGATCAGACCGTCAACCTCGGCGGCCAGGATACCAATCCAACACCAGTCGGATATGCACCGACCGTCGACCTCGGGGAAAAGGGTCTGCTTTTCCTGACGTTCGCGAATGCGCCATCAGGACCTGAGTATCGGACGCAACCGCAGCCAGCAGATTTCATGTCCGTTGGACGATACCGGATGCTTACCCTTCGCAGCCTACTTCCAATCTGGAACGGACATCGGCCTGTCCTATAGTCATTAGAAAGCCGCGCTTCATCAGTTGCTTCGTCAAAGCGGGCCGCGCGACGTCCCGTTTGTCATTTTGCCCAAGCTTGTGCGATTTCGCGATATCACCCCGCAGACGCTGGTGCGTGTCTCACCCTACGATCTTGCTGCGAGCTTTGGACCGGTTGTCTCGCTCAAGCGAGTCGTCCTTCAATTGACCGACGATCCGATCACACCGCCGCCGAATATCTGGCCGCAATGGTTGACGATCAAACATCAGAACACGGTATTGAGGGGATACGAAAATGACTGATGCAGCTTGCCGCCGTCAGCGATGCTCATCTCGCGGATCAGCCGGCGAATTTCCAACGACACAGTTGGCCGCCGCGGGGCGGCGTCGCGAGTTCCAGCGCCAATACGATCTGAAGCCGGCACGGTGCCAACGGATCACAGTGTCCGGTCGGACAATTGCAAGTGTATCATACATCTTGGGAAACAGCCGGCAGACGCCTCCGAATATCAGCCTGTCAATCGACCCAAATGGAAGTCTCTTGGGATTGGCCCGCCGCAGCACGTTGATTCGGTGCCGCAGCACCACAATCTCTGCCTCGAGCGTTACTCGCGACCGTAGCAGATCGATCATCGTCCCAAAGATCAGTTTGCACAAATCCAACATCGAGCAGCAGCATCGCCCGATTGTCTATCAACCGCCAGCGGATTGGATTTACGATAGGGACAGGGAGACCGTAATCAGACGTAGGCCGCCGCCTTCATTTCACCGGCGAGTTCATTGTAGCAGACCGTCCATGCCTCACGGACGGCGGGCGTGAGATCTTCTCCAAGCGCCTGTTCGAGGGTCCAGAGCAGCGCTTCCCGCATCGCGTCGTAGTCGGCGAGCTTGACGCCATACTCGACATGACGGACGGCGAGATCACGCAACGCAGTCGAAACCTGATCCGGCTCGGGCAAATTGTAGACGACCATAGCGAGCATGCTCATCAACTTGACGCCCTGAACGCGCATGTTGTTGTTGAACAGCGGCCGGAAACTCGGATTCTTGGCGAGTAGCCGCTCGTAGAACAACGCCCCGGCAACCTCCGGCATCACCGCCAGCCTGGCGAAGGTGGTCTGGACAAGTTCCCGTTGCGCCGTATTCACGATGTTTTTTCTCCGCGTGCGGGGTCCCTCACTCGTCTATACGCAACGCTAAACTCGGCATGGCGGATGCACCATCCCACAGCGTACAAGCATCACGCGATCTGGCAGAACGGCTTATCTCCTCGGCCCGCCAGTTCCATGGGCCGCAGCATCATTCACATAGAAGCGGCTGCGAGGTCGTCTCATCTAGCGCCATGAAACGTCTCACTCAGCGCCAAGCGGGAGATCGTAGTCAGACGCCGGCCGCCGGCTCATTTCACCGGCGAGTTCATCGTAGTAGACCGTTCACGCCTCGTGGATGGCGGGCGTGAGATCTTCTCCAAGCGCCTGTTCGAGGGTCCAGAGCAGCGCTTCCCGCAGCGCGACGTAGTCGGCGAGCTCGACGCCATACTCGACATGACGGACGGCAAAACCACGGATCGCTGGCACTTACCCAGCTGATGCAAATTGTAAACGACCGTTGCGAGCATGGTCATCAGTCTGCCGACCTGAATGCGAATGTCCTTCTTGAATAGTGGCCGGAAACTCGGATTGGTGGCGAATAGCCGCTCGTAGAACCGAGCTCCGGCGACCTCTGGCTCACCGCCAGCCTGGCGAAGGCGATCTGGACAAGTTCCTGCTGCGCAGCATTCACGATGTTTCTTGCCCTGTCGTGCGCAGGCCGCTCGCTCGTCCTTGCGAGACCGCGCGTAGCATGGTGGGCGGGCTACCAAACTCGCTTACGAACGCGCGATAAAATGTTGCCATACTGTTGAACCCCCAGCCAAAAGCGATGTCGACCACCGACCGGCCAGTTCCCGTCGCCCCGGCGATCGCCTCGCGGCACCGGAGCAGTCGCTGGCGCGAAACGTATCGGGCGAAACTAACATTGTTCGGCTCGAACAGCCGGTGCAACTGGCGCGCCGACATGCCGAGTGCGACGGCGGCGCTGGCGGGCGTCAGGGTGGGATCGGCGAGATGCAGATCGATATAGCGCTTGACTGCCGCGAGCCGCGCCGAGTGCGGCGAATCCCGCCCGCGATTGGTGCCCTCGTCGGAGGCGTTACAGGTCAGTGCCACGAGGCCGCAGAGATTGCGCAGCACGGCTTCGCTAAGTTCCTCGGGAAGCAGCGGCGCTTGCACCTTCGCCGCATCGATAGCTGCGCCTAGCAGCAAGCCGAGCGGCGACGCGCCGGGCAGCCGAAAGGGACACTCCAGTCGGCCCCCGGTTATAATCGGCGAGAGCGCGGCCCGCGGGATGATCAGCATGTCGTACGAGGCAGGGCCTTTCGATTCCGCGTCGAATTGCCATTCGGTTGAGCTTATGCAGAAGTCGCCGGCTTCATGGATGAGGTCGACCGGCGTGCTGCGTGCGCCGGCCCTCCAGATCACCGGCACGCGAAATCGGCGGACGAAGAACGCTTCGGACTTGTCCTTGGCAACATCGGCCGCAGTGCGTTGGACCCTCTCGAGTTCCGATTTGATATCTAGCAGCGCAAATTCGCCGGCAATCGATCCGCTCGCTTCCGCGCGAAAGGCGCCGGGATCCGGGACCTCGCCCGGCGTGATGCTATGGGCCTGCTTCGCGAAGTAGTCGCACCAGCACCTCACGCGGTCGCGCGGCGCTATATGTTCGGTGGAAAAAGAGACTTGCATGACGACCCCTATGGACCGACCGAACGTCCGAGGTCCCAATCTTAAACTGATCGCATGGGTAAAGCGAGGGTGCGAGACTCCCACTTTCGGAGGCGGTCATCCGACGCGGTGTGGTCCCGTCGCGTCTCGGTTTCGGCGGCCGAGATGGCCGCCGCATTCTCCCGTTCGAGGAAGACCCAGATGGCCCACTAAACAGCAACCGAAGTCCGATCGGCGGAGAATGAGACATCGTGCGGCGCTCACTGAGACGACGGCGGTGATGTGCGGCCCTACAGTCATTGAGATCGAGGTAAGGCCGAGGTTGCAAATTTTCTTGCAGGGAGATCGTGATGGCCGATGACCGCATCAGGAGACTGTCACTGATCAATCTCAGGAGGGAGATCATCGAGGGCAAACTGATCGACACGCTCATGCGCACGGCGATCGAATACGCGGGTGCAGAGCGAGGCCTGTTGATTCTTGCGCGGAATGATGAGTATCGGGTTGAGGCGGAGGTCACGACCAGCGATGATACGGTGACCGTCGGTCAGCGACAACCAAGTGTAACCGCTGCAGGTCTGCCGGAGTCTATCCTACACTACGTGATGCGGACGAAAGAGAGCGTTCTTCTCCACGATGCCGCAGCCGCGAACCCCTTTTCCGCAGATGAGTACATCCAGCGGCAGCACGCCCGTTCAATTCTCTGCCTGCCGTTGCTCAAACAGAGCAGACTGGCCGGTGTACTCTACCTCGAAAACAACCTGACGGCCCACGTTTTCACTCCCGCCCGGATGACGGTCCTCAATCTGCTCGCCTCGCAGGCGGCGATGTCACTGGAGAACACTCGTCTTTACGGCGATCTCCAAGAACGGGAGGCGAGGATACAGCGGCTGGTTGATTCCAACATCATCGGCATCTTCGTCTGGGATCTTGACGGTCGGATCAGCGATGCCAATGAAGCTTTTCTCCGCATCGTCGGATACAGCCGCGACGATCTCGTCTCCGGTCGACTGCGCTGGCGGGATCTGACGCCCACCGAATGGCGCGACGCCGACGACCGACGTGTGGCGGATCTGGAGGCGACCGGAACCGCGCACCCCTATGAGAAGGAGTACTTCCTGAAAAGCGGCGGCCGCGTGCCGGTGCTGGTCGGGGCAGCGAGGTTCGGCGGGCGACACGACCAGGGCATGGCCTTCGTAGTGGACTTAACCGAGCGCAAGCGGGCGGAGGAGGAAATTCGCGAAAGCGAGCGGCGCTACAGCGAGGTGCAGATGGAGCTCGTGCACGCGAATCGAGTCGCAACAATGGGGCAGCTCTCGGCTTCGATTGCCCATGAAGTCATGCAGCCAATCGCGGCGACAGTTACCAATGCCCAAGCTGCCTTGCGCTTTCTAAACGCGCGGCGGCCCAATCTGGAGGAGGTCCGGGAGGCGCTCGGTGCCGCCGTCAAGGAAGGCAACCGAACCATCGACGTCATCGATGGGATCCGCGCCCTAAACAAGAAGGCGCCCCCACGGAAGGACGACCTGGAGATCAACGAGGCGGTGCTTGAGGTCATAGCCCTGACCCGGGCCGAGGTTTTGAAGAACGGCATTTCGGTGCGGACGCAACTTGCGGAGAGCTTGCCACTCATTCGAGCAGATCGGGTCCAGCTGCAACAAGTGATCATGAACCTGATCATCAACGCCGTCGAAGCATTAAGCTCGGTTCGCGAGGGGGCGCGAGAGTTGGTGATCACCACTGGTAAGGGCGAGCCGGACGGCGTGCTCGTCGTAGTGCGGGATTCGGGTCCAGGTCTGAGTTCAGCGGGTCTCGAGCGCATCTTTGAGGCCTTCTACACGACAAAGCCCGGCGGCTTGGGGATGGGTCTATCGATCTGCCGCACCATCATTGAAGCGCATGGGGGCCGACTGTGGGCCACCGCCGCCCAACCTCAGGGCGCGACTTTTCAATTCACGCTGCCTG
>NZ_PSRR01000447.1 GCF_004296405.1 Bradyrhizobium sp. Leo170 | reverse complement strand
CGCCACCTTCTCCCACAAGGGGAGAAGGGAACAACGTGCGACTGCCTTCTTACCTTACCAACTCCGCTACGGCCTTAAAGCGTTCGAGGAACCGCTTCTCGGCTTTTGCCGCGGTCCAGGGCGTCAGGTAGTCGCGCTCGGTGGCCTCGGGCAGTGCGGGATCGCGGCCGAACAGGCGTCCGGCTTCGGCTTCGGAGAATCCCGCAAGGCGGGTTGCTTCGAGATAGGCGGCGCCGCGGTCGGCGGCCTTGATCTGCTGGGTGATCTCGTCGGCCAGCACCGGCGGCAGGCCGAAGCGGATGTGGATCGCGGAGAGCAGGCGCTTCTCCACCGTCTTGTAGTCGCCGCCGAGCACCGCCTTGAACGGCGAGATCATGTCGCCGATGACATATTCCGGCGCATCGTGCAGCAGCGCCGCGCGCCGCACGCTGACATCGGCGCGCGGCATCTGCTGGCGCATTACCGCCTCGACCAGGAGCGTATGCTGCGCGACCGAAAAGATATGCGCGCCGCTGGTCTGGCCGTTCCAGCGGGCGACGCGGGCGAGCCCATGGGCGATGTCGGCGATCTCGATGTCAAGCGGCGAAGGGTCGAGCAGGTCGAGCCGCCGCCCGGACAGCATGCGCTGCCAGGCCCGCGCGTCCTGCTTCGGCGCCGGTGATCTTCCGGTCATTTCACTTTGAAGCGCGGGCTGCGATGCTTGCCGCCGCAGGCCTCATGGCAGAAGCAGGTGACGAGATGGTCGTTGACGATGCCGGTCGCCTGCATGAAGGCGTAGACGATGGTCGGGCCGACGAACTTGAAGCCGCGCGATGCCAGCTCCTTCGAGACCTTGATCGACAGCGGCGTCGAGGCCGGCACGCTCGCCGTGGTCTTGAACTCGTTGACCTTGGGCCGGCCGTCGACAAAATTCCACAGGAATTTCGAGAAGCCCGGGCCTTCTTCCATGATCTTCAGATAGCCCTTTGCGCTTTCGATCGTGCCCTCGATCTTGGCGCGGTTGCGCACGATGCCGGCATCGTTCATCAGCGCATGCACTTTCTTGGCGTTGTAGCGCGCGATTTTCTCGGGCTGGAAGTCGTCGAAGGCTTTGCGGAAATTCTCGCGCTTGCGCAGGATCGTGATCCAAGAGAGGCCGGCCTGGAAGCCGTCGAGGATCAGCTTCTCGTAAAGCGCGCGGTCGTCATATTCCGGCACGCCCCATTCCTCGTCGTGATAGGCGACGTAAAACGGGTCTTCCCCCGGCCACGGGCAGCGAGTCTTGCCGTCGGGATGCAGTTGTGCAGTGCGGCTCATGCGACGGTCTTTTTCGGTGCGGCGCGGACGACATCAGGCTCGGCCAGCCTCAGACCGAGGCCGCCGGCGGAGAGCGAAAGCCCGGCATCGAGCGCATCAGCGACGCGGTCGGTGCGGACCAGCGCCAGGCCGATCTCGCCTGCGGCCGAGCCCATGGTGCCAACCTGCTTGTCGCCGGCGAGGATCGTGGCGCCCGGCTCGGGCGAGAGATCATCCAGGATGATCTTGACGGTGCGCGTGCGCGCGGTGCCGCGATGCTGCATCCGCGACACGACTTCCTGGCCGACATAGCAGCCCTTGTCGAAATCGACGCCGTTGAGGCGGTCCATGTTGGTCTCGTGCGGGAACGCATCGCCATAGCTGAAGTCGAGCCCGCCGCGCGGGATGCCGCTCGCTATGCGGTGCGCTTCATAGGCGGCGCTGTCGACGAGGTCGGCGCCGATGAGATCAGCAACCTTCGCTTTCAGATCCTCGGGCACGAGGAGACGGAAACCCATCGCGTCGTTGCGGGGATCGGCGAAGCAGAGGTCGGGCCTCATCGCCGGCTCGCCGTCCCAGGCCGCCAGCACGCCGAGCCCGTCGGAGAGGTTCTCGACCGCGACCTTTGCGCGCAGCTTGTAGAAGCGGAGCTTGTCGGTCAGCGCTTGCGCAAGTGCACGCGGCACATCGATCAGGAAGCCGCCGCCGTGGCCGGCGGGCGCCTCCGTGATCACGAAATCGACGATGATCTTGCCCTGCGGGGTCAGCAGCGCGCCGAACCGGCCCATGCCCGGCTTGAGGTCGGTCAGGTCTGATGTGACGAGGCCGTTGAGGAAGTTGCGGGCGTCCTCGCCCGTCACCTTGACCACGCCCCGATCGGGTAGAAATGCTGCTTTCATGCGGCTTTGTTCGGCCTTTTTCCAAGGTTCCTTTGGGAAACGGAGCTAGCGGATATCCCCTGCGAAGTTAAGGCGCTAAACTGCGCCGAACAAGGCCCGGGCGGCGACTTGGATACGGGCGCGAGGAGCGATGAATCAGCGTTTTGACACCATTCTAAAATCCGGCACCGTGGTCAATCAGGATGGCGAGGGCGTCCGCGACATCGGCATCAGGAGTGGCCGCATCGCCGAGATCGGCGGCCTGAACTGCGATTCCGCCGACGAGGTGATCGACTGCAAGGGCCTGCACGTCTTGCCCGGGGTGATGGACACCCAAGTGCATTTCCGCGAGCCGGGCCCGACCCACAAGGAAGATCTCGAGACCGGATCGCGCAGCGCGGTGCTGGGCGGCGTCACGGCCGTGTTCGAGATGCCGAACACCGATCCGCTGACGGTGACGGAAGCGGCCTTCACTGACAAGGTGAAGCGCGCCCATCACCGCATGCATTGCGATTTCGCCTTCTTCATCGGCGGCACCCGGGAGAATGTGCAGGACCTGCCGGAACTCGAACGCGCGCCGGGCTGCGCCGGCGTCAAGGTGTTCATCGGCTCCTCCACCGGCACGCTGCTGGTCGAGGACGACGAGAGCCTGAGCCGCATCTTCAAGGTGATCCGCCGCCGCGCCGCCTTCCACGCCGAGGACGAATATCGCCTCAATGACCGCAAATCGCTCAGGGTCGAGGGCGATCCGCGCTCGCATCCGGTCTGGCGCGACGAGGTCGCCGCGCTGATGGCAACGCAGCGGCTGGTCAAGCTCGCGCGCGATACGGGCAAGCGCATCCACGTGCTGCATATCTCGACCAAGCAGGAGATCGATTTCCTGCGTGACCACAAGGATGTCGCTTCCTGCGAGGCGACGCCGCACCACCTCACCATGGCCGCGCCGGAATGCTACGAGCGGCTCGGCACCCACGCGCAGATGAATCCGCCGGTGCGCTCGGCCGATCATCGCGAGCGGATCTGGTACGGCATCGAGCAGGGCATCATCGACGTGCTCGGCTCCGACCATGCCCCGCACACGCTGGAAGAGAAGGCGAAGACCTATCCGGCCTCGCCCTCGGGCATGACCGGCGTGCAGACGCTGGTGCCCTTGATGCTCGATCACGTCAACGCCGGCCGGCTATCGTTGGCGCGCTTCGTCGATCTCACCAGCGCAGGCCCGGCGAGGCTCTTCAACATCGCCTGCAAGGGCCGTATCGCGGCCGGCTATGACGCCGATTTCACGATTGTCGATCTCAAGCGAAGCGAGACCATCACCAACGACTGGATCGCCTCGCGCGCCGGCTGGACGCCCTATGACGGGATGCGCGTCATCGGCTGGCCGGTCGGCACGTTCATCCGCGGCAAGCGGGTGATGTGGCAGGGCGAAGTGGTGACGCCGTCGCTGGGCGAGCCGGTGCGGTTTCTGGAGACGTTGAGGGCGTAGCCGCTGTCGTCACCCGCCAACGGGGCGGCGCGTTGCGCCGACCCGTTGGCGGGTGATGACGGCCAATTACTGCCGCGCCAGCGCCAGCGAGAACTCACCGTTGCGCACGCGCGCCGGCAGCCCTTCGACGAACTTCGCCACCGCTTCCTCGCCATAGGTGCCGACCAGCTCAGCCAGCGCAGCGAACAGGCTCGCCTGCGCGAGGCAGTCGCCGTCGATGCCGTCATGGCGCGCTTCGGCCCAGGCCTCGTTCAGATAGGTGAGCGCGGCCTGCTTCTGCTCGTGGTCAGGCAGGGGATCGCGGGCAATCGAGAACGCTGGAATGCGCATGAAACTCACAGGCATGTCGGCGCGATTCACGGCGAATCACGTCATGCACAAAGCTGTAGCACGCAGATTGGGCACGCCTAGGCCACATCTTTAGGAAGGGTTAATGGCGGCGCCTAAGGTAAATCGATCGTCTATTCGCTCAGTCAGTTAGCATAGCGCGCGGTCAGGTCGCGCGAGATCTTCGAGCCCTCCTCGACGTAGCGGCGGATCGCCACGACGGCCGCCGGCGTGCAGGTGCGGTAGGTCTGCTGGAAACCGTTATACCCGCGGTTGAAGCCCGCGACCATGCGGGCGCGGCGGTCGCCGGAGGGGGTTTCGGCGTCGATCAGCGCCTGCATCTCGTTGCGCCATTTGGCGCCTTCGTTGCTGCCGCAGATGCCGCGCAGATAGTGCAGGGTGCCGAGGATTTCGGCGAGCCGCTGCAGGTCGCCGTCAAACGGAGCGGCGGCATCCTCCGCCCGGCCGGGCGAGAGATTGCACGCCGTGACGAAGACGAGGGCGGCCAGGAGATATTTCGACATGGCAGCGTCATATGCCCGTGGATTGTGCTGCAGGCAAGGCGCCGGAAGCCGCCCCATACGGCTTTAAATCAGCCGCCGGGCGGCCTGAAGCACCTCCTGCAGGCCGCCGGTGACCTTGAGATTGCCGATCGCCTCGGGCTCGAGCCATTTGAAATCGTCATGCTCGTCGTTCAGGTGGGGTTCCTGCGCCACCCATCGCGCCGCAAACGACATGATCAGATAATGCCCGCCACCGGTCGGCCCGGGCAGCACTTCGCGCCAGCCGGCCAGCGCCACAATCTCGATCTTGAGCCCGGTCTCCTCGTCGACCTCCCGGTGCAGCGCCGTATGCAGGGATTCGCCGAATTCGACCCGGCCGCCCGGCAGCGAATAGAAGCCCTTGCCGGGCGAGCGGGCGCGGCGAACCAGAAGCACCTTGCCGTCACGAAAAATCGCTCCGGAAACGGCAAGCTGGGGACGGGCAGGCTGGGCGGGGGAGGTCAAGAAGCGATCCAAACCGAGGAAAACCGGCGCCGATCATGCCCGATTGGTGACGAAAGGTCTAACCGGAGGGTTCGTCATGCCCGGGCTTGACCCGGGCATCCACGCCTTCCTGCGCGGCTCCAGGACGTGGATGGCCGGGACAAGCCTGGCCATGAGGGCGAAAGTGCAATTTGCAACAGGCCCGGCTACTCGCTCGCCATAATGCGCTCGATGTCGGCCTCAGTGCCGCCATTGATGATGCCGCCGGCGAGGGCGACCAGCGGCTTGACCCAGATCGTGGCCTGCTCGGCCAGCTTGGCACGGGTCTTGTCCTGGCGGACCTTGCCCATCGCGGCGCTCACTGCGGTCAATATCGAGGTCATCGTGTTCGTGATGTTGTCGAATTCGGCGCGGGTCGTGGGATCGGCCGATTCGTAGGCTGCGATCGCGAGGTCGCGCGCCCTGAAGTTGGAGGCTGTAAAATGCTCGGCATAGGTCAGCGGGTGCCAGCTCATGAAATCCTCGGCACATTCCGGCATATCCGGAATCATCTCGAGCAGCATGATGGCTTCGTTGAAGTGATTGAGGTAATCGGTGGCAAGCCCGGTGCGCGGATTGATGTTGGCGGCGCGCAACGCTGCCGCCCGAGCCTCGTCCGGGCCCGCCGGTCGCGGTGTCGGGCGATCGGATTCCGCTGCTGGTGAGCCCATCGATGCCATCCCGCCCAGAGCATTTTCGGTTCTGATTGAATCAGAACCGAAGCTCTGGATTCTTGTTTCGACGCGTTTTCTTCACGCGAACCGGTATCCACTTCGCTCGAAAACGCTCTAG
>NZ_PSRR01000446.1 GCF_004296405.1 Bradyrhizobium sp. Leo170 | reverse complement strand
AATCCACGGATTTCACCGTCCGCTATCTTGCGGATATCCGTTGGAGAATTTTTGGATAGAATTCCATCAGGGGTTGTTTGATTGATACGAATGACTTGAGCGCGAAGAACTAGCGCGTTTCCGATCTTGGGCAGGGGGACAATATGGAACGATCATTTTCGTTCGCAAATGGTGTACTGCAACTATTCCTGACCTTGCCGCCAATTACACAATGGGCGGTAACGCTGCTCATCGTCTGCGCTGCACTAGCGCACCTCTTCAAGTACAACGAACATACCGTCCACGAAGGGCCATCAATTTTCACGACGGCTGGAATTTTCTTCACGTTCCTGGGTATCGCCGAAGGGCTCTACGAATTCGACCCACAAAAGATCGACGCTAGCATTCCAGCTTTGCTTGATGGCCTCAAAACAGCATTCATCGCCTCAGTAGTTGGTGTCGGCGCCGCCCTATCGATAAAACTTCGATACGCCCTATTTGGGGTGAGACGAACGACGCAATCTGCACGACCGGATGGCGCCACCGTTGATGATCTCTACAGCCAGCTTGTCAGCGTGCAACAGTCGCTCGTCGGAGACGATGAATCCACCCTGATTTCGCAACTAAAGTTAAGTCGACAAGACGCAAACGATCGACTCGATGCCCTAAATCGCTCGCAAGCTACCTTCATGCAAACGCTCGCCGAAAACAACTCTAAGGCGCTGATCGTCGCACTGCAGGAGGTGATCAGAGATTTCAACACGAAGATCACTGACCAGTTCGGCGATAATTTCAAACAACTCAATCAAGCTGTCGGCGCGATGCTGGAGTGGCAAAAACAGTATCGTGAGCTCCTCGACGCCTTGGTCGAACAGCAGCGCCGCACCACGCACAACATGGAAACCGCAACTTCACGATATGAGGATTTGGTCGGGAAAGCTGAGACGTTCATCGACGTCGCTCAACGTCTGAGCGAGCTCCTACATAGTCTGGAAATGCAACGGGGACAGATCACGACATCTATAGCTCAACTTGGCAAGGTTATAGAAACCGCCTCAGATGGACTGCCGAAAATCGAGAGCAAAGTCATTCAGCTGACTGAGCAGGTGACCTTCGGCGTCAAACAAAATCAAGATGAAATGACTAGAGTCCTGCGGGAGAGTTCTGCGGCGCTCAAGTCCTCAGTCGGCGACATTCGTGACTTGCTGCTAGAGGCCATTCAATCTGCGAACACTCGGCTTGCTGAACACATACAAGAACACACGAAGAACGCTAAACAGAACCAAGTTGAGATCAACGAGGTCTTGCGAGAGAGTGCAATGGCACTCCGATTGTCCACGACCGAAAGTGGTAAGCTGCTTCTGGAAGCCATTCAGTCCGTAAGCGCTCAACTCGACGAGCCTTGCGCTCGTTGTTCTGCCACATGCTCGCGTCGAGCGAGCCCTCCGTAGCATAGGCGAAGATGTCGATGACGTCGTGCTGGTTGCCCTGGCGCTCGATCCGGCCCTCGCGCTGCGCGATCTGCGACGGCAGCCACGGCACGTCGAGGTGATGGAGAGCCTTCAGGCGAAGCTGCGCGTTGACGCCCGTCCCCATTGTATCTGAGGAGCCGATCAGGAAGCGGACCTTGCCGGCGCGTACGTCACCGAACAGGCGCTGCTTGGCCTCGGACTTCTTGAAGTCCTGCATGAAGGCGATCTCGGACGGGGGCACGCCCATGCGGACGAGTTCATCTCTGATCCAGCGATAGGCCGAGAAGCCGCGCGTCTTCTCGACGCTGATCGTTCCGAGGTCGGAGAAGATCATCTGCGCGGCGCCCGGCAGCTCGTACGGCTTGCCATCGGCGCGCACGTAAGTGTTGTCTGACGTCTCCTTCCAGATGCGGAAGGCGTTTCCGACGAGAAGATTCAGCTTGTTGTTCGGCTCGTTATCGCTGTCCGGATAGACCAGACGCAGGTCAATCGCCGCATGCCGCCCATCGGTGATGACCGAGAGCAAAATGTCGTCACCCGGCTCCGGCGGCCGGTCGCGCGTCTCGATCGCCTTGATCCGCGCGTCGAGCAGGGCTTGGTAGCGCTTGAACGCCGGTGTCGGTTTTGCCGTCAGGATCTGGCGCTTGCCCGTCGAGATCGCGGGGATCTTCACGTACTGCCGCAGGTCCTCCGGCATCACCACGTCGGCGAAGGACCGGAACATGGCGATCAATTCAGGGACGTTCACGAAGGTGGCGAAGCGGGTAACCGGCTTGTACCTGCCGGACGGCTGGAGCTCGAGCTCCGTCGAGACGTCGCCGAAAGTCGAGGCCCAGGCGTCGAACTCGTGGAGCTTGCGATCCAGGAGTGCGCCATATCCGAGATAGCGCTGCACCGAAAACATCTCGCCGAGCGTGTTGGTAATCGGCGTGCCGGAGGCGAGCACCAGCGCCCGCCCCGGGTTATTGGTCTCGATGAAGCGCGATTTCACATAGAGATCCCAGGCGCGCTGCGAGCCGTTGGGGTCGACGCCCTTCAACGTCGACATATTGGTAGCGAAGGATAGCTTGCGAAACTCCTGCGCCTCGTCGACGATGATCTGGTCGACGCCGATCTCGGAGAGGGTCAGAAGATCGTCCTTGCGCGTGGCCAGCGCTTCGAGTCGTTCCTTCAATCCCTCCTTTAGCCGCTCGAGCCGCTTGCGCGAGACGCGGTCGTCGCTTTCGACCTTGGTCAGGAGCTGTCCGTAAAGTTCGAGCTCATCCTGGATCATCTGTTGCTCGAACGCGGATGGCACGCCAATGAACCGGAAGGCCGAATGCGTGATGATGATCGCATCCCACGTCGCTGTCGCGGCGCGCGACAGGAAGCGATGCCGCTTGTTCTTGGTGAAGTTAGTCTCGTCGGCGACGAGGATGCGGGCGCCGGGATAGAGCGCCAGGAATTCGTGAGCCGCCTGTGCCAGGCAGTGACCGGGCACGACAAGCATCGCCTTGGCGATCAGTCCGAGCCGGCGCTGCTCCATGATCGCGGCCGCCATCGTCATTGTCTTGCCGGCGCCGACCGCGTGGGCGAGATAGGTCGCGCCCGAGGAGATGATGCGCCAAATGCCGCGCTTCTGATGTTCGTAGAGAACGAAAGCGCCAGAGGCGCCCGGCAGCTTCAGATGCGATCCGTCGAAGGCGCGCGGCACGATGTTGTTGAAGCGGTCATTGTAGACCCGTGCCAGCCGGTCGGTCCGATCCGGATCGGACCAAATCCAATTCTGAAAGGCGGTCTTGATCCTCGAGAGCTTCTCCTTCGCCGCCTCGGTGTCGACGACGTTGAGGACCCGACGCTCGCTGTCGCCGTCTTTGATGGTGTCGAAGATCTGCGGGACGGAGGAGTTGAGCGCATCAGAGAGAAGCTGCCCGGCGTGCCGCCGCTCGGTGCCCCATTCCGACGTACCGGTGGCCATCCAACCGAGCTGCCGGGCCTCCACGGTCCACGAGGCCAGTTCCGGCATGTGGTGAATCCTGATCTCCGCGCCCATTGTTTCCTTGACGAAGGCGACGATGTCGCCAGCGGGAATCCACGGCGCGCCGAGGCGCGCGGTGATGTCCGAGGGCCGGAGGTCGGCAGGCTGCACCTCCTGCAGAGCGGCCACGTTGCGCGAATAGGCAGGATCGAGCGCAGCCGCCGCTTCCGCAACCTTGAGCTTGTCGCGCACAGCACCCGACAGATAGGCGTCCGCCGTCTGCCACGAGCCGCCGCTGGGATCGCGGAAGATGGCGCTGCCGAGCTCGTCGATGACGTCGTCCGCGTCGCGGTGCAAAAGCTCCGCGATGTGGTCGGGGTCGACATGGCCGCGCTCGTTGAGAACGACGGCCAGCGAGTCGGCGGCGCTGGTGATGACGGGCGGCGCCGGCGGAGCGATTACCCGCTCGGTGAAGATCGGACCCGGCTTCGCCGTATCGGACTCGAGGTCATAGTCCTCGATCGAGGCCACCAGCCAGCAGTCCGGATCGTCCAGGAATGGCTGGAGGTTCGGCCTGCGGTGCGTTTCGCGGACCTCCCCGGTCTCGTCGTCCTCCGCCGTAGACACGACGGTCGTGTTGATCGGCCCGAAAGCGCGGACAAAGTTCGACCAGGCGATGCGCAGCCTGACCTGCGCATCCTTCTGCGGCCGGTCGAGCTCCTGGCACTTCAGCACCTCTCGCACCGCGTCGCGGATCGGGATCAGCTTCTGGATGATCCGAGCGTGCTTTTCCGGAATGCCATCGGCGCTGCGGCCCTTGCGCACCGAGACTGCAACCGGCTTCCCGTCGAGGATCTGCATCAAGCCATGCCGGTGATCGAGCAGATAGCTGCCCTCGCGCGCGGTGAGGCTCGCCGAGCGCTCCGACTTCGCCGGCACGGCCTCGCACTCGTCGTCAGGGTCGACCGCCTCCGGTTCGCCATCGTAGTTGGCGTCCGGAAGGAGCGTGATCGCGTCGGCGAGCGCAGCCGCGAGCTCCTCGCCGGCCTTGGGAAGACAGGTGTAGGTCTCGCCGAACGGGCCGGAGGTCAACGCGTGGGCGCCGAGCACAAGGCGGGGATGGCGTGCGAACCAGCGGTTGACGCCGATCGCGCCCTCGTCGCCGGTCGCGGGGCGCACTTCCTCCAGGTCGAGCCAGGACAGGTCGCCTTCGGGCTCGCCGTGCTTGCGCCGCCGGAAGAACAGGATGTCGACCACGACGTCGGTGCCGGCATCGGCGCGGAAGCTACCTTCAGGCAGACGGATGGCACTGAGGAGATCGGCATGCTTCGCGATCAGCTCGCGCGCCGAGCCATCTGCCTTGTCCATCGTGCCGTGCGATGTAACGAAGGCAGCGAGCCCGCCCGGCTTCAGCATCTTGATCGCCTTGACGATGAAATAGTCGTGGAGTCGCAGACCGAGCGAGCGCAGCGCGCGGTCCGAGCGGACGGTGCGATCGGAAAAGGGCGGATTGCCGATCACAAGGTCGAACCGCGCCGGCAGCTCGGTGCGCGCGAAATCGCCGGTGACGATCCGCGCCCGGGGTTGCAACAGCCGCGCGATGCGCGCCGTGACGGGATCGAGCTCGACGCCGGTGACGTGGGAGACCTCGCGCAGAACCGGCGGCATCAGCGCCGGAAACAAGCCGGTGCCGATGCCGGGCTCAAGCACGCGGCCGCCGCGCCAGCCGAGGCGCAGCAAACCCGCCCACATCGCATGGACGATGAACTCCGGCGTGAAATGGGCGTACTGGGTGCAGCGTGCCAGCGAAGCGTAGTCAGCCTCATCGACCGCATCCTGCAGGTCGGCCCCAATCTCGTCCCAGCCCTTCGCGAATTCGGCTTCGCCCGGTCGGCGGAAAACGCCATTGGCGAGCTCCGAGGCGCCGAAGCCGGTAAAGCGGATCAGTTGCCGCTGCTCCTCGGCCGTCGCGGGGCGCTCCTCGGCCTCGATCTGTGCGGCGAGCCGAACTGCGGCGCTGCTGTCGCGGGCGCGCTGTTTCCAGCCATTTGCGAGGCCACGCTCGCCGGAAAGATAGAAATTGTCGCCGCGCTTGCCGGGACCGTCCTCGGAGCGCCGCGCCGATTCGATCGCCGGCCTTACCGAGGCCGGCGTCGACGGCGGCGAATCATCCTCATGGTCGTCATCACCGCCGAAATCGGCGGCGAAGGCCGTGACGCCAATGCCGAGACTGGATGAAAGGGCGGTATTGCCGAAGAGGTCGAGGGTGAAAGGATCGTCATGCGACATGGGAAATGTCCTCCAGTTGGGCGCGCGCCGTCCGCCGGCGCGGGCTGCGACGGACGGCACGGGATGCGGGAGTTGATGAGTGGGCCGGCTGCGGGCCGGGTTCTGAAATGCG
>NZ_PSRR01000445.1 GCF_004296405.1 Bradyrhizobium sp. Leo170 | reverse complement strand
GACCACGACCCAGCCTTCGCCATACAGCTGCGGGATTGCCTTGTAGCCACCTTCAGGGATGAGGTGCGCAGAATATTCCTTGACCTCCGAGCCCTCGATCAGGGGCGCCACGGATGGATGACGCTTGAAGCGATCGAGCAGCCCATATGGCGTCTCTGCAGTGCTCTGAAAGTCGGCGACGATACAGCCGATGCCGATCGATATGCATTCTTTATTGGCATAGATGAAGCCCATCCCTGTCATGCCGCAAGAAATGGTGCCGGCCGCTTCGACAACGACGCCTTCGTCGCCCTTGAGATTGAAACGGGCCTCGATGGTCTCACGCGGCAAGAAGTGCATTTCCTTAACCGCGAGTGCCACCTTGTCGGGCTTGGGCCGCTCGCGCAGGCGCGCACGCGTACCGAGCAGGCCATTAACGCCTTCGGCCAGTACCACGACATCTGCGTGGATTTCGCCGTCGCGACGATCTGTACGAACACCGATGACTTTCCCATTGGCGTCCCGTACCAGCTCAGTGACCGTGGTCTCGCACAGCACGGTCGCGCCGGCCTCGCGCACTTTCGAGGAGAACCATTTGTCGAACTGCGCACGGATGATCGTGTACCGGTTCGGCCGCTCCTCGTTGAAGTCCTCGGAGCGGTAGTGCACGCCGACATGCGAGCGATCGTCCATCATCCAGAACCGTTGCTCGACGAGATGACGTTCGAGCGGAGCGTCGTCGCGGAAGTCCGGGATTAGTTTTTCCAGCATGTCGGCGTAGAGGATTGCGCCCTGGACATTCTTCGATCCAGCATATTCACCGCGCTCGAGCTGTAGCACCTTCATGCCGCGTTTGGCCATGGCCAGCGCCGCCGCGTTGCCCGACATGCCGGCGCCGACCACGATTGCATCGAACTTCTCCTCGATCATAACAACCTCCTCTAGCTCGCGATCCGGTCGCGCGAATGCGGCGAAAGCCGTGCACGAAAAGCGGCCGTCAGCGCGGGTAACAAGTGCATAGCGTCATTGACGATGCCGATGTGGGCGAAGTCGAAGATCGGTGCGTTCTTGTCGGTATTGATGGCAACGATCAGATCTGCGCCCTCTACGCCGACCCGATGCTGGATCGCGCCGGAAATACCTGCGGCAATATAGAGCTTCGGCCGGATGGTCTTGCCGGTCTGGCCGATCTGCCGGTCGGAGCTGACCCAGCCCTTTTGTACCAGCGGCCGCGAACAGCCATATTCCGCGCCGAGCACGTCGGCGAGCTGTCGTACCAGCTGGAAACTCTCCGGCGAGCCCAGCCCCAGCCCGCCGGCGACGACGGCGTCGGCGTAGGCAAGATTGGATTTGGCCGAATCACGGTCCGGCATGAAGGATAGCACCTTGGTGACGATGTCTTCTTCGAGCAGGCGGAGCGGATGGATGATAATGCGGGCGGCATCGCGCGCGAGGCGCTCTGGCATCGGCATCACGCGCGGGCGGACGGTTGCCATCTGCGGCCGGTAATTCAAAGTGTAGATCGTGCAAAGCAGCGATCCGCCAAATGTCGGACGCGTGGCCGCAAGCGAACCATCCGCGTCGACATCGAGCTCGGTGCAGTCGGCGGTGAGACCCGTCAGTAGGGTGGTGGCTACCGAGCCCGCAAGATCGCGACCGAGCGTGGTTGCGCCCAACAGCAGGATCTCTGGCTTATAGGTGTTGACGAGATCGGTCAGCGCCTTCGTGTGGGACTCGTTGCGATACTCCGACAGCACATTCTCGCTCACGAGATAGGCTAGGTCGGCGCCGTAGCAGAAGGACTCGAGCGCGGCGTTACGCGCGGCCTCGCCCTCCGGGCCGATAACAACCGCAGCGAGATCGACCTTCAGCTTGTCGGCAAGCTTGCGGCCCGCACCCATGAGTTCCCAGGAGACTGGATGCACCTGGCCGCGCTCCTGCTCGACGAAGACCCAGATATGCTTGTAGGCCTTAAAGTGCTCCGGCAATTCTCTTTTCGCTCCTGCGCGGCCGCCCGCGACCGGCGTAGGAGCTGTGGTGATGTTGCTCATAGCCTTGTCCCCCTCACAACCCGCGCGCCTGCGCCACAAGACCGGTTTCTAGCTTGGGTCGGCCCTTCAAGATGGCTTTCATCAGCAACTCGGTCGGCTGCTTCGTGGCTCCCATCCGCCTCCTCTCGGTTTGTGGCGAAGGCGCAAAGACACGCTTGACTATGATCGGCGAGCCGCGCACGCCGCATTTCGAGATGTTCTCGACGCTGGCCTCCTGCTCGCTCCATTTCACAACTGGCCCCAGCGGCGCGCGCAGGGCGTCGGTTATGAGACCGCGGCAAATCTGGCTCGCTTCCGGCATGGTTGGCAAGGCACGGCAGCTCTGTGCGCAACATCGACGCGCCGCGTTCGGCGCGGCGCTACACATCGAGCCTGGTGAGCGCGGTGATCTTACTGGAGAACTTTTCACGCAATAAGCGCGCGGCCTCGCGCGCAAACAAGGCGTCTTGTTTGACGATACTCGCCGACCCTGACGCAAGATCGTGTTGGTAAGGGGATTGACGCCGATCTGCGCGAAATCGGGAACCTGCTTGATGGAAACGATACTGTGCATGCCTTCTCCAGAGGTAGCGTGGAAACGCGAGTTACCCATTAGCGGCCAACGCCCGGTCAATCCCAGCCTCAACGGCGTCAAAGATAAGTTCGAACGGCATTAACGCGAGCGTGAGCCACAAGATGACGCCGGCGCAAGCGGCGAGCAGTAACGGTAACATGATTGGTCTTTCTCCAAATCTCATCTCGGACGGCAACAATTCTGTGTACGCCGGCGCCAATGACGGACTTGGCCGGAGAACAGCAAGTGTCGTACCAGTTGCACGCGATCGAAAATCAGAGCTCCGATCAATGACTTGAGAAAAATTGATGAGGGGTCAGTTAGCATCGCAGACAATACAATCCGCCCATACGTCGGGAAGGCGACAGCGTGGCTTCGCGCGTTGCTGTAGAGAGTTGATCTGGAGGAAGGCGAATGGCACAACACACCGCACCGACATGCAGGCAGATCTGAACTGATACATGAGGCTATTTCAGCGAGCTCAACGGCACGAAGGCCGCCGGTTTCTTGGGCTCGGCGACCGCATCCTTCAAGACCTTGAACACCCGCTGATCGATCGGCGAGGACGCCACGAAATCGGCATAAGCCTGCTCCAGCACCGCCTTGCACCGCGCCGTGACCTCCGCCTCTGCGCTACCTTCGAATTGTTCCTTGGCGAGATATTGCCCCATGCGCCTTAAGATATGCAGGCGCGCGACATTGACGATCTTGGGGTCGTAGTCGACGCCAAGCAGCGCAAAAAAATCTTCAGCCGACGAGGCCTTGTTGAGCCGATCCAGGATGCTGGCTGCCCTCTGTTTGTTGCTCATCGAAACTTTCCTTTGGGTTAGGCCCTCCGGCCGGTGGTCGGGACGCAGCACAGGCTGGTCACTTCTTGCGACGCTGCTTCGCGCACGCGGCGCTCTATATTGCCTACGTAGACTATGCGTTGGCGCATCAGTGCGAGCAGCGAGGATTTCCGCGGCGCGCCCACGGTTTCGAAGTGATCGGCCGTAATGGTGCCGGACCATGGCCCGCCTCACGCGCAATTTGTCAACGAGCGCTCGCGGATGTCGCGCCAGATCGCCACCACCGTCTCGCGCGCCACCGGCCGCTTGTGCTCGGTGGCATGTTTTCGCACCCGCGAGAGGATCTGTTTTGTCTCCTCGGAGCTGGCGGCGAGCTGCAACTCGTCAAGGAGCGTCGTGATCGCGGACAGCCCGGAATGCTTGCCGATCACAATATGATTGAACCGACCAAGCAAATGGGGGTCGAGCCACTGATAGGTGCGTTGATCCTGCAATAAGCCATGCACATGAATGCCGGATTCATGGGTGAACACATGCTCCCTGACGATGGCCTTGTTCAGAGGAATTGCACGTGCAGCCGCGGCTGCCACTACCGCGGCGACGTTCTCGAGCTCCGGCAGCACGATGCCGGTGGCGCGCCCGTAGAGCTGTTTGAGCGCGACGGCGACTTCTTCCAGCGGCGCATTGCCCGCTCGCTCGCCGAGCCCTATGACGGTCACCGAGGCGTGGCTCGCGCCCCCCTTGATGGCGGCGAGCGTATTGGCGGTTGCGAGCCCGAGATCGTCATGGCCGTGAAATTCGAGCTCGAGATCGGTGGTCGCGCGCAAACGCGCGATCAGCGCATAGGTGGAGTCGGGATCAAGCACACTGAGCGTATCGGCAATGCGAAAGCGCCGTGCGCCCGCGGCTTTTGCGATGGCGATCAGCGTGATGAGAAAATCGACGTCAGCGCGGGAGGAGTCTTCGCCGCCGACGGCGACCTCAAGCCCCCGCTCGCGGGCGTAACTGACCACCCGCCTCACCTGCTCTAGCGCCAGCTCGCGGTCACCGCTAAGCTTGGCGGCAATCTGCACGTCAGATGCCGGAATCGAGACATTGACCATCGACACCTTGGCCTCGATCGCCGCATCGACATCGGCTTCACGCATCCGGCACCAGCCGATGATGGTGAGCGGGAGACCGGCCTCAACGATGGCGCGGATGGCGGCGATCTCTTCACTGCCCATCCCCGGCGTCCCGGCTTCGATCTCGGTAACGCCGGCCCGCGCCAGCGCCCGCGCGATCGCCACCTTTTCGTCGGTGGTGAAGGCAACGCCAGGCGCCTGTTCGCCGTCGCGCAGTGTCGTATCGTTGAGCACGATCGGACTTCCCGATGCCGTCTCGGACCATGACGGTTTGGCAGAGGCGGCGGCGATCATGCGAAGCTCCTTGTTGTCTTTGGCAAAGCAAGGCTTCAGCAACCCGCATGCCACGCCGGCACCCGCCCCAAGCTGTTGAACAAGCACACAGTTTTTGGCTCAGCCGGGTTGTCGCAAACGCGACAGCGTGGCAAAGTCGACGCGTCGGCTTATCTCAGGGCGCGATCGCTTGGCATCAACTCGGCTTGCGACCCAGATGGATGATCAGATCGACGCGCGAGACTGCGTGGCCGGCAGCGGCACGGGAACATTCACAAGCAGGGGATTCGCATCGGGACCGTTGAGCAGGATATCGTCGCCGCCCAGATAATAATGCGGATGCGGCGTGGTGTTGGTGTCAAAAAATGATCGCGAACCGTCAACACGGATCCGACCCGATAGGCCGGCTCGCGTGAACTGGTTCAAAGTCTTGTAGACGGTAGACTGTGAGACCGGAAAGCCGGTCTCACGCGCCTCGGCAAATAACATCTCTGCGGTGACATGCCGCTCGCCCCTGGCAAACAACAACTCGCTTAAGATCACCCGCCGGCGCGTCGGGCGCAGCCCGGCCTTGAGCAACATATCCTTCCAGCCGGCGTCGGGACATTGCCTGCTGAATTGGGCGCAGGTCGTATCCACCTGCACCTCGTCGAAGCCAGCGCGATCCGCGCGGTCATCGGTTGGAAGTCTGGCCAACGGACGATCCATCCCGTGTTGCTCACATAGGCCAGATGCTGGCGGCGTCCGGGTTAGCCGCCCGCAACAGAACGTCACGCCGGCGCTCAGCCATCCGGCTCTCGCCACTTTCATCGCCAAAGCAGCGGTTGAAGTCCTTACATTGCGTGCACACCGGTGTCGTGCACATCACAAGGCCGTCGCCCTCGCACAGCATGCGATAGAAGAACCGCTTCCAGCGCATATTGTTGACATTGCGCGCGGCGAGCGGCGCGAAATGGCGGCTTAAGAGGCGGGATAATTCGCCACGATTGCGCAATCCGAGGTCTTCCCAGAGGTGATTTGGCTCGATCGCGCGACGCGCGATCATCGCAGCCAGCCAGTTGCCGATATCCCCTTCGGTCGAGCGTTGCGT
>NZ_PSRR01000444.1 GCF_004296405.1 Bradyrhizobium sp. Leo170 | reverse complement strand
GATGAATCCCAACAGACCCTAGACTGATGTTATGACAAAGCTACTTCAGGAAGCACTGCGGCAGGTCGAGCAATTGCCGCCCAGCGAACAGGACGCAGCCGCGGGTGCATTGCTCGACTACGTCAAGCACATGCGCGAGATGCAGCTGACCGAGGAGCAGGTCGAGGAAGTCCGCCGCCGCAGGTCTGATCCTAATCGGCAGCTCGTGTCTCACGAAGAGGCGCGCAACCGCATTGCACGGCTGGTCGGCGGCGATAGATGAAACTCGTCTTCGACGATCAAGCGATCGCCGATATCGAAAATATCTATCATTAGATCGCTCAGGACAGTCCCGCTGCGGCCAAGGCCGTGGTGGAGCGGCTATTCAGCAGCATCGAACTGCTGTCCTCGTTTCCATTCATGGGGCGAGTTGGCCGCGACGCCGACACCTTCGAATGGCCAGTACCGCGGTTGCCCTACATCGCGGTCTATGAAGTCGATCGAGCGCCGGAGCGGATCATCGTCGCCGCGGTGTTTCACGGAGCCCAGGATCGAGAGGCTGGCAAGCCCCCGAAACGATGAGACGGTATTCCCAGATTCCCTTCCTTTTACGGCAAAAATGCTTAGAACGGCTCTAGATGCCGGGCCGACGTTCCCGGCCCCAACCTGAGATCATGCCCATGAACGCTCCCACCGCTTTCCCCGACCAGTCCAAGCCTGTCCCGCCCTATAAGCACACGCCGTTGTTCCCGCTGGGGCAGGACACGACGCCGTACAAGAAGGTGACGGCCGAGGGCGTGCGGGTCGAGAAGGTGCTGGGCAGGGACATGCTGGTGGTGTCGCGCGAGGCGCTGCGGGCGTTGTCGGAGGCGGCGTTCGGCGAAATCAACCATTATTTGCGTCCGGGGCATCTGAAGCAGTTGCGCAGCATCCTTGACGACAAGGAAGCCAGCGACAACGACAAGTTCGTGGCCTTCGACTTCCTGAAGAACGCCAATATCGCCGCCGGCGGCGTGCTGCCGATGTGCCAGGACACGGGCACCGCGATCATCATGGGCAAGAAGGGCTGCAACGTCATCACCGAGGGCGACGACGAG
Organism: Bradyrhizobium sp. Leo170; assembly: GCF_004296405.1. Taxonomy (GTDB): domain Bacteria; phylum Pseudomonadota; class Alphaproteobacteria; order Rhizobiales; family Xanthobacteraceae; genus Bradyrhizobium. The sequence goes on along the minus strand of NZ_PSRR01000444.1, from coordinate 4,785 downwards.
GCGGCGCTGTCGGAAGGCGCGCGCGACGCCTATTTGCGCCGCAACCTGCGCTATTCGCAGGTGGCGCCGCTGTCGATGTATGAGGAGAAGAACACCGCCAACAACATGCCGGCGCAGTGCGAGATCTACGCCGAGGGCGATGACGCCTACAAGTTCATGTTCATGGCCAAGGGCGGCGGCAGCGCCAACAAGAGCTTCCTGTTCCAGGCGACGCCGTCGGTGCTGACCAAGGATCGGCTGCTGGCGTTTTTGAAGGAGAAGATTCTCACGTTCGGCACCGCTGCGTGCCCGCCTTATCATCTGGCGATCGTGATCGGCGGCACCTCGGCCGAACTCTGCATGAAGACGGTGAAGCTCGCGTCCGCCCGCTATCTCGACGCGCTGCCGACGCACGGCTCGGCCGACGGCAACGCGTTCCGCGATCTGGAGATGGAGCAGGAAATCCACAAGATGACGCAAAGCTTGGGGGTAGGCGCGCAGTTCGGCGGCAAGTATTTCTGCCACGACGTGCGCGTGATCCGGCTGCCGCGCCATGGCGCCTCGTTGCCGATCGGGCTTGGCGTCTCCTGCTCGGCCGACCGCCAGGTGCTCGGCAAGATCACAAAGGACGGCGTCTATCTGGAGGAGCTCGAGCATAATCCGGCGCAGTATCTGCCGCAGGTCGAGCAGTCGCTTGGCGGGGAGGTCGTCAAGATCGATCTCAATCAGCCGATGAAGGACATTCTGGCGACGCTGTCGAAGCATCCGACCAAGACGCGGGTTTCGATGACCGGCACCATGATCGTGGCGCGCGACGCGGCGCATGCCAAGCTGCGCGAGCGGCTGGATCGCGGCGAGCCGCTGCCGGATTACTTCAAGAACCATCCGGTCTATTACGCCGGTCCGGCCAAGACGCCGGACGGCTATGCGTCCGGCGCGTTCGGCCCGACCACGGCGGGGCGCATGGATTCCTTCGTCGACCAGTTCCAGGCCGCCGGCGGCTCGATGGTGATGGTGGCGAAGGGCAACCGCGCGCCGGCGGTGCGCGAAGCCTGCAAGAAGCACGGCGGCTTCTATCTCGGCTCGATCGGTGGGGCCGCGGCGAACCTCGCCGAGCACTGCATCAAGAAGGTCGAGGTGGTCGAATATCCCGAGCTCGGCATGGAAGCGATCTGGCGCATCGAGGTCGTGGATTTTCCGGCCTTCATCATCATCGATGACAAGGGCAACGACTTCTTCAAGGAGTTGAACCTGGGCTGAGGTTGCGCAACGGCCTCACAACGCGTCATGGCCGGGCTTGACCCGGCCATCCATCATTCCAAGAAGATAGATACGCGGGTCAAGCCCGCGTATGACGACTGAGGGTGCGGCAAATGCCGCGCTTACAATGGCGCCCCGCTTACGCCCGTGTGCCCGTGAACGGGAAGCTGCCCATCGGGCCGATGCCCATTTCGCCGGTGATGCTGTCGCCCGACACCTTGCCGGTGAATTCGAGCGTGAGCGGCATCGGGTTGGTGATGGAAACCTTCCAGGCGACGTCGTCGCCCTTGGCCGTGCCGTCGAAGATCTCAACCGAATCGCCCTCGGCGCCCTGCGTGCCCGTGAGCGTGCCGCCCGAGTTTTTCAGCGACAGCGTCGCCTGCCGATCGCCCATCGGCGTGCTCATGGTGAGATTCCAGTTTCCGTCCACCGCCATGCCTGTCTCCCCGAGGTTCAATGGTGAAGCTTGGGCGGCGGGTATAGCCTATCTCGCCGCGCAAGCCCAACGATCTATTCCGGCGTGCGGTGATTAAGCGCGCGCGGCGGCGCGCAGCCGGCTCGTCACAATGATGCGGAAGAGGACGTATTGGATCGCGAAGGCTGCGATCTTCAAGCCGGCGGCGACCACCGTCACATAGACCGCCCACAGCTTGATGTCGCCGGTCGCCGCCACCGCGATGGTGCCGGCGCCGATCGCAAACATCAGTAGCGCCCAGGCATAGCCGGCGAGGGTGACATACTCAGGAATGGTCTGGACCACGATCGGCGGCATGTAGCGCAGCATCCAGCCGCGCTTGAGCATGATCGCGCCGATCGCGAAATGCGCGATCGACGGCTTTGCCATGACGAAGCGCGGGTCCTTGGTGAGCAGGGTGGCGCTGCCGAGCACGATCACCAGCGCAAGGCTCGCCCCGGTCATGAAGCCGAGCGTCTCGCCCTTGATGCGGGAATGCACCACCTGCGCGATCGCGCCGGCAATCGCGATCCCGGTCGCGAGCAGAACGTTGTCGGTGGCGAAATAGACCGCCAGGAACACGATGGTCGAGAAGAAGTCGGTAGCGAGCCTTGCGAAGACGTCCTTCATCGCGATGTTCCCCCTGCGATACTCAGTTCGCACTGGGTAGCGCGCTGACCGGATGCGCGCCGTATTTCGTCATCCGGTAGTGCGGATACCACTTGGTGAAGAAGACCGCACTGTTGCGCGCGGCGAACGCAATCAGCAGCCCGCTCCACAGCGGCAGGCTCGGCATATAGACGATGGCGATGTTGCCGACCATCATCAGCACCGCTGCCATGGTCCAGGCCCAGGTGATGACGTAGTTGACGCGCAGGAAGCCGGGTTGCTGCGTCGTCTTGGCGTCAACCACTTCGCGTGCATATTGCAGCGTGAAGGGACGGCCGGCCAGGATCGAACCAAGCGAAACCAGGAAAATGCCCGTATCGACTGCGAACCTCACCGAAGCCGTGCCGAGGTGCTGATCGACGAAAGCGACATAGAGGCCGATCGCGGCGAAGGTGATCACCGAGCCGACGCCGAGGATCTTGATCGAGAGGCCGCGCATCGCGTCGAATGCGATGACCGCCAGGCAAATCGCGGCGGCGGCAAACAGGCTGGCAGTCGCCGACGTCACCAGCAGCAAGCCAGCGAAGGCACCATAGGGGGCGAGGATGAGAAAGATCGTCATGGCCGCCTCTCCAGGCTGATCTTGACAATGTAAAGATAAGCTAGAGGCGCCGAGGGAAGCCGTCAAGCGAAATCTTTACAGTGTCAAAATAACGGCGAGATCGGATAAGTCTAGATTTTTCAGCTGTTTAGAGCGTCGCTCCGGGTGCGCATCAGCGCGATGCCGGAGTTGTGAGCCGATCACCGCCGGATTCCGGGGCATCGCTGCGCCCCGGAATGACGCAGAGCGTGGCGCGAGCTCAATTCGCGCCAACCCAATTGCCGTGGAAGCCGTCGGGCACGCGGTGGCCGAGATGGACCAATGCGATCGGGCCGGCCTGGACGTCGTGCGCGTTGAACACGGGGAGGTCGCTGCGGTTCTCCCGGGCACGCCAGACCACCGCGAGCAACCAGCCGTCGCCCTCGGCGGCATCGCTGCCGCGCTCAACGAACACCGGCTCCGAGATGGTGTCGCCGGCGGGCAGGAGATACTGGCCAATGCGCTTGCCCGTGCCATCGACATGCACGATCCCGGAGAGCGCGCCGAACATCGGCAGCTCAGGATTGGCGCAGGCGTACCAGCCATGGGTGAAGGCATAGCCGGCGCGGCGATCGTCGATGCGCGGGAATTCGCCGGTGAGGTCGTCGAGATAGGTTTGCGTGAAGCGGTCGGTATTGCCGGCGAGATCGAAGGTCCAGCGGCAATAGCGCGCGCGGTTCTTCTTCGGGTCCGTCGGCGAGCCGTCGGGATGGTTGAACAGCGGCGCTTCCTCGAACTGCATCACGTCGGCGATGATGCGGCTGCCTTCCTCCCAGGCGTTCACCACGTGGAAGACGTAGCAGCTCTCGGCGCGGAACCAGGTGATGTCTTGCGCGGAGCCGTTGCGCTTCATCACGCCGACATGGGCGCCCTTCTCAGGCTCCCAGGCGTAAGGCGCGTGTCCGCGCATCGCGCGCTCCATGCTGCCGGTAACCGGGAGGATCGGAAACAGCAGATGGTTCTCGGTGACGATGAAGTCGTGCACCATGCTGGCATAGGGTGACTCAAAGCGTTCGAAGCGCGTCACCACGCCGGACGAATTGACCGAGCCGAAGGAAAGGGCAGGGGTCAGGGGGCCTGCGGCGTTGTAGCCGAAGAACACGAGCTCGCCGGTCTTCGGGTCGACCTTGGGATGCGCGGTGAAAGGGCCTTGGATGGCGCCGCTATAATCGCAATAGCCAAGCCGGTTCAGCGTGCCGGGCTCGATCTCGGTCGGCAGATGGCCTTCCTCGAGTGCGAGCAGGCGGCCGGCATGGAAGATGATGTTGGTGTTGGCGACGCCGCCGTCAGTGGTGGTCGCGGGCGGCGCATCCGATAGCTTGCGGCCGAAGCCGCCGAACAATGCACGGCCCGCGTCATGCTCGGCCTGCCATTTCGGCGTGCGGACCCAGCGATTGCGATAGCTGGCGCGGCCGTTCTCGAGATGGAAGGCGTGCAGCATGCCGTCGCCGACGAACCAATGCGCACCGGGGGACTCGAATTGCGGATTGGGGCCGTTGCGATAGAGCGTGCCGTTAAGCTCGCGCGGCAACTCGCCCGATATTTTCAAGAACGGCGCGTCCGCCTCAAAAGGGATCGGCGCCAGGTTGGGCCGCGGTGTCTCAGCGATCGCCTGATCAAGCATCGTCACTCCCTCCATGTTATCTTTACATCGTAAAGATAGAAATACAGGTGGTCGCGCTGATCGTCAAGCAAAATCTTTACAGTGTCAAAATTGCGACCTATAAGGATTCGCATGACGAGATTGTCGAGAGAAAACAAGGCGAAGACGTCGCCGCCGAAAGCCCGGAAGGCGGCGAAACAAGCGGCCGCGAGGCCAGCGCGCCGGCAGCGCCGGTCGGGC
>NZ_PSRR01000443.1 GCF_004296405.1 Bradyrhizobium sp. Leo170 | reverse complement strand
ATGTCGAGAGGCTGAGCTTGGCCTGCTCGGCCAGCGCCTGCCGCGAGATGCGCCGGCGCGCCAGTTCCTCGCGGATCAGCTCCGCGATCTGCCGGCTTTGTTCTTCGGAGAGCTGCTTGTCCGGCGTCGGCATCGTCACCCCATGCTGATTCACGCCGACTCTACCAGACCGCACATTTCAGCACAAAACCGCACAAAGCCGCCGACAGCGCGGCGTGCGGCGCCCGGCGGCGGCTGAACAATGCCGATCATTCTGCTCGCGCCTCGAGGCACTTTCCCGAAGATTTTGCACGTCCAAGACGTTCCTCGGGAGAAGGAAATGACGACGTACGATTGTATCGTGACCAGCCGCCCGCGCCTGTCGCGCAAGATGCGGATAGCGCTGTTTTTCGTGGTGGAAGGCGTTGCCGCGCTCATCATCGGGTTCGCGGCATTGTTTGTGAACTTCGCGCCGGCGTGGTCGGTAGAGATCAAGCCGCCGGCAGCGTTCATCAAGCCGGGCGACGCCCGTTCCGGCTCGCTGCTGCTGAAGACCGACGAGGGATATGACGATGCCGTCAGGCTCGGCACCGATGTCGACCTCACGGTGTCAGGCCCGACCGTCCGCGCCCGCGTCACCCAGATCTTCCGCAACCCGACCAAGGACTGGGTTGAAGCGGTTTACGTCTATCCGCTGCCGGCAGGCGGCGCGGTCGACACGCTGAAGATGGTGGTCGGCGATCGCATCGTGGTCGGCGATATCAAGGAGCGCAAGCAGGCGCGCATCATCTATGAGCAGGCCAAGCAGAACGGCCAGAAGGCCGCGCTGATCGAACAGGAGCGACCGAACATCTTCACCAACTCGGTCGCCAATATCGGCCCGGGCGAAACCGTGCTGGTGCAGATCGAATATCAGGAGCCGGTGCAGCAGTCCGGCAACGAATTCTCGCTGCGCGTGCCGATGGTGGTCGCGCCGCGTTACAATCCGAAGCCGCTCGTGCAGAGCGTCGACCTCCGTCCAGATGGCGGCGGCTGGGGTGCGACGAAGTCTGATCCCGTTCCGGATCGCGACCACATCACGCCGCCGGTGCTCGATCCGGCCGAGCATGCGCCGGTTAATCCGACCAACATCACCGTTCGCCTGCAGGCCGGCTTCCCACTCGGCGAGGTGAAGAGCCATCATCACACCGTGAAGATCGAAGACGTCGACGACGCGACGCGGATTATCAGGCTCACCGATGGTCCGGTGCCTGCGGACCGCGATTTCGAGCTGACCTGGAGGCCTGCCGCCGAGAAGGCTCCGTCGGTCGGGCTGTTCCGCGAGCGTGTCGGCGACGCCGACTATCTGCTCGCGTTCGTTACCCCGCCTGCCGTCGAGCAGGCCGAGCAGAAGCCACGGCCGCGCGAAGTGATCTTCGTGATCGACAATTCCGGCTCCATGGGCGGCACCTCGATCGTGCAGGCGAAAGCGAGCCTGACTTACGCGCTCGGCCGGCTGCAGCCGAACGATCGTTTCAACGTGATCCGTTTCGACAACACCATGGACGTGCTGTTCCCATCGGCGGTGCCGGCGGACAGCGAGCATCTCGGCCGCGCCACCGCCTTCGTGAGCGCGCTGCAGGCCAATGGCGGCACCGAGATGGTGCCGGCGATGCGGGCGGCGCTGACGGATCGCTCGAACAGCGATTCCGATCATGTCCGCCAGGTGGTGTTCCTGACCGATGGCGCCATCGGCAACGAACAGCAATTGTTCGAGACGATCACGGCGATGCGCGGCCGCTCCCGCATCTTCATGGTCGGCATCGGCTCGGCGCCCAACACCTATCTGATGACGCGCGCCGCCGAGCTCGGCCGCGGCGCCTTCACCCATATCGGCTCCACCGACCAGGTCGAGGAGCGCATGCGTTCGCTGTTCGCGAAGCTCGAGAATCCCGCGGTGACCAGTCTCTCCGCCAAATTCTCCGACGCACATGCCGAGGTTACGCCGGCGATCCTTCCCGACCTCTATCGCGGCGAGCCGCTGGTGCTGGCGGCCAAACTCGACAAGCTCGCGGGCTCCGTCGAGATCAAGGGCCGCATCGGCGACCGCCCCTGGCTCGTGACGCTGCCGCTGGCGAACGCCGCCGAAGGCAAGGGCCTGTCGAAGCTGTGGGCGCGGCGCAAGATCGACGACGCCGAGGTTGCGCGCACCACGCGGCAGGCGAGTCCTGAGGACGCCGACAAAACCATCCTGGCGCTGGCGCTCGAGCATCAGCTCGTGACGCGGCTGACCAGCCTGGTTGCGGTCGACAAGACCCCAAGCCGGCCCGACGGCGAGCCGCTGAAAGTGAGCGAATTGCCGCTCAACCTACCCGCTGGCTGGGATTTCGCGAAAGTCTTCGGCGAGCGCCCGCAATTGCCGGCGGCACCGACCGAGCGGCGCGTGGAAGGCGATGGACGGGTGCAGGTCGCAGCCCTGAAGCGCCCGGCGGTGGTGCAGGCGCCCGACGCGATCAAGCTGCCGAAGACCGCGACCGACGCCGAACTGAAGATGATCGCCGGCGCGATCCTGCTCACGCTGAGCCTGCTCCTGTTCGCATTCATCCGGCGTCGGAACTTCGCCCGCTGATGCCGAATGAAAAGAGGAGGCGCCCCCACCTCCTCTTGGCGCGCGCGGCCTCCCGTCCCCGAGGGCCGCGCGCGACTCTTTCCACACGCGTCATTGCGAGCGCAGCGAAGCAATCCATGTCACCGCTTGTGGAGAGATGGGTTGCTTCGTCGCTGCGCTCCTCGCAATGACGTCGGAGTATCGGTCAAATGCCGCGTTTCCTTGCCCCTCTCCTCCTCGCCCTCCTCGGCCTAATCCTGTTCGGCCAAGGCGCCTACATCCACGCCAAAGCCCTCCTCGCGCAGGTGCTGCTCGAACGTGCCTTCACCCAAACCATCGCCACCGGGCATCCGACAAAACCGTGGTCATGGGCCGACACCTGGCCGGTCGCGCGCATCGAGGTGAAGCGGCTCAATGCCAGTGCCATCGTGCTCGCGGGCTCGAGCGGCCAGGCGCTCGCGTTCGGCCCGGGCCAAGTCGAGCTCACACCCGAGGCCGGCGAACGCGGCGTTGCCGTCTATTCCGCGCATCGCGACACCCATTTCCGCTTCCTGAAGGACGTCGTGATCGGCGACGAGATCGACGTCACCCGCAGCGATGGCAAGACCTTCCGCTATCGCGCCGACGCCAGCTCGGTGGTGCGCTTCGATGCCTCCGGCATCGATCCATTGTCGAGCGGATATGAGCTGGTGCTCTCGACCTGCTGGCCATTCGACGCGCTGACATCGGGGCCGGAACGCTATCTGCTGCGCGCGACGATGATCGAATCCGGCCCCTCGCGGATGACAACACCGTGAATATTGTCCGTGCGGTGGGATATCGCATCAACGCGTAGCGGCATGCAGCCAGTGTGAGTTGCCACGCTCGGCAAGCCCCAATAGAAATAACAAAAAACATGGCGCACGGTGTTCGCTGCAGCGCCGCAGGAAACGACAAGGCGAGGTCCATGGAAGCACAGTTCAGCCCCGCATCCGCTCCGACAGAGAAATGGTCGCCGTCGCGTGATGCCAGCGACGTGGTCAAGCGGATCCATGCGATGCTGCACCCGCGCAACATCGTGCTGGTTGGCGCCACGGACAAGCCCGGTAATTACGCCGAGCGGATCTGGAACAACCTGATCAAATACGGATATCGCGGCGGGCTTTATCCCGTAAACACCAAGCGCGAGACGATCTGGGGCGTCACCTGCTACAAGGATTTTGCGAGCCTCCCCGACAAGCCTGATCATGTGCTGGTGCTGGTGCCGGCGCGCTTTGCGGTGCAGGTGATCCGCGATGCGGCCGCCGCCGGCGCGCGCTCCGCCACCATCGTCACCTCTGGCTTCAGCGAGTTGCAGGACGAAGAAAGCCAACGGCTCGCGGTGGAATTGAAACAGGCGGTGCAGGAGACCGGGCTTGCGGTGACTGGACCCAATTGCCTGGGAAACTTGAGCGCCGGCGAAAACCTCTTCACCAATATCGACGACCGCATCGTCACCATGGAAGCCGGACCGGTGGCGATCGCCGGCCAATCCGGTGCGATCGTGATGGCGATCCGCCAGACGCTGGAGGATCGCGGCGTCGGTGTCGGCTACATGGTGACGACCGGCAATGAGAGCGGGCTGACCACACCCGACCTGATGAACTATTTCGCCGCCGATCCGAGCGTTCGCGTCATCGTGGTCTACCTGGAAGGCGTGCGAAACACGAAGGCGTTCCGCGATGCCTGCAAGGCCGCTCGCGCCGCCGGCAAGCCGGTGATCGCGCTGAAGCTCGGCGCCTCCGAAGGCGGCCGCGCCGCGGCGATGGCGCATACCGGCGCGCTCGCCGGCTCGATCGAGACCTTTGACGCGATCTCGACCCGCGAGGGCGTGATCCGCGTCCGCGGCCTGGATGAATTGATCGAGACCACCGAATGCTTCGTGCATGCCGATCTGCCGAAGGGCAACCGGCTCGCCGCGGTGTCGCTGTCCGGCGGCAAGCGCGGGCTGCTGATCGACGCGTTCTATTCGGCCGGACTGAATTTCGCGCCGCTCAGCCCGAACGCGACCGAACAGCTCGCGAAGATGCTTGGCCCCGGCAGCATTGTCGGCAATCCGCTGGACGCCGGCTTTGCCGCCGTGGTCGATCCCTCCGTCTACATGAAGTCGATCAAGATCATGATCGACGATCCCGACACCGATATCGTGATCATCGATGCCGAACTGCCGAAGGCGCCGCATGAACTGCGCGAGCGCAATCTTCGCATCGTCAACGAGATGGCCGGCCAAGCCGGCAAGCCCGTGATCTATATCAGCGCGATGTCGATCGGCTTCACCGAACATACCAAGGCGCTGCGCAAGACGCTCCCCAATGTCGCCGTGCTGCAGGGGCTCGACCGCGCGGTCGGCGCGATCAAGTCGCTGATCGAATACGCGCAGTTGCGCAAGGAAGTGCCTGACATCGTCTCGAGTTCGACGGCATCCGCGCGCGCGATGCTGGAGAAGGCGCTGAACGGCGCCAACGGCGCCGCGGCGCTCGACGAGGTCGCCTCGAAAAAGCTGCTCAAGGCTTACGGCATTCCGATCTCGAAGGAGGAGCTCGCGCAGACGGCGACGGAGGCGGCGACCATTGCCCGGAAGATCGGCTTTCCCGTGGTCGCGAAGGTGGTCAGCCCTGATATCCTGCACAAGACCGATATCGGCGGCGTGGTGCTGAACCTCAACAGCGCGGCAGAGGTGAAGAAGGCGTTCAATGAGATCACGGCGCGGGTCAGGAAGCTCAAGAACAAGCCGAAGCTCGAGGGCATCCTGATCGCGCAACAAGTAAAGGGCGATCTTGAGCTCGTGGTCGGCGCCTCGCTCGATGCCGAGATGGGGCCGGTGGTGCTGTTCGGCACCGGCGGCGTCGATATCGAATTATTGAAGGACGTCGCACTCGCCGGTGCACCGCTCGATGCGGAAGAGGCAAAGCAGCTCATCGCGAAGACAAAAGCCGGCATCAAGCTGAAGGGCTATCGCGGCAAGCCGGCACTGCACGAGGCCTCCGCGGTGAAGGCCCTGGTCGGCCTCTCCAACCTGATCGCCGACGCCGGCAACCGCATCGCCTCGATCGACATCAATCCGTTCCTGATCAACACGAAGCTCGGCATCGCCGTGGATGCGCTGATCGTGCTGAACAACGCCGCTGCGAACAAGGCGGCGGGGCATTGATCGCCTCTCGTCATGCGCGGGCTTGACCCGCGCATCCATCAAGAAATGAGTCTTGCGGGGGAGGATGGATTGCCGGGTCAAGCCCGGCAATGACGGCCGGGTTGTAGGGTGGGCAAAGCGAAGCGTGCCCACCTTTACTTGCACCGACCGTGAATGGTGGGCACGCTGCGCTTTGC
>NZ_PSRR01000442.1 GCF_004296405.1 Bradyrhizobium sp. Leo170 | reverse complement strand
GGTGAACGAGTGCGCGGTCGGACCGTTACAATCAAATAGAACGAAAAGATGGGCGGACCATGAGCAAGGAATTCGAGGAGCGCCTTGTTCGCTTCCGGAAGCTGCCGAAGGCCGTCCGCGTGGTGTATTCGCGGCCACGCATCTTTACTTCGATCGCAGTGGGCGTCGCCGCGTTTTTCCTGCTGCCGCAGTGGCTGCGGCCGGTGACGCGGCTCTTGGTGAGCTGGGACATCTTCGTCGCGCTGTATCTCGCCCTCGCCTTCATGATGATGCTCCAATGCAGCATCGCTTACATCAGGCGCAACGCGATACTGCAGGATGACGGCCGGTTCCTGATCCTGCTCATCACGGCGCTCGGCGCCTTCGCGAGCCTTGCCGCCATCATCTTCGAGCTCGGCGCCGCCAAGAGCAGCGCGGAAGCGCTGGCGCTCGCGATCGTCACCATCGTGCTATCCTGGGCGCTGGTCCACACCGCCTTTTCGCTGCACTATGCGCACGAATATTATCGCGGAAAGGAACCCGGCGGTCTGCAGTTTCCCAGCGGCAAGGAACACGTCGAGGCCGATTACTGGGATTTTGTCTATTTCTCGTTCGTGATTGGCATGACCGCGCAGGTCTCCGATGTCGGCATCACCGACAGGATCATCCGCCGCACCGCGACCGTGCACGGCATCATCTCCTTCGTGTTCAACACGGCGCTGCTCGCGTTGATGGTCAATATCGCGGCGAGCGCGATCTAGCCGGTTTCAAGCTATCGACCGTCATTGCGAGGAGCGATAGCGACGAAGCAATCCATGCCTCCGCAAGCGGCTCCATGGATTGCTTCGCGGAGCCTGTCATCGGGCGCGCATTCGCGCGACCCGTTGGCTCGCAATGACGGCACCCCGGTCTCAATTGCAAACCTGAACGTTGCCGCCGCCGCCCTCGTACGGGCCGCCTTGCGCGGTGGTGCGGAATTCGAGGTGGCAGCCGCGCGCGACCGGGCGACAGCCGCCGCGGTCGCAGACCATTTGGCCGCCACCACTGCCGCGGCCGCCCGAAGAGGCCATCGGCCGGGGAATGCGCACTTCCGGCCGCTCGCGCCGCGCCGGCCGATCGTCGGAATCGCGCTTGGCGACCGGCTTCTTCTCGCGCCGTTTCTCGCACGCATTGTCGTCGTTGAGGAACGAGCCGGCGCCGCAGACGATCCGGGTGCAGCGGTCGCCATCGGCCTTGGTGCCGTGCTCGCAGACGAGCGGGCAGACGCGCGATGATTTCTGCTTGATGGCATCGAGCGTGTCGACATTGGCGACCTTGGTGTCGAGCCTGGTTCCGGCATAGCGATTGAACAGCGTCAGCGACCGCTGCGAGGCGGCGTTCCACTCGCCATCGGCGCTACCTGTGAGGCAGCCGACGCGGCGCAGCTCGGTCTGCACCGATTTGGTGACGTCGGCTTGCGGCGAGCCGGTACTGAGCACGGCGACATTCACCGCCTTGTCGACAGGCGCTGCGGCGGGCGCCTGCTCCGCGGTGGCCTTGTCGGCGGCGATCTTGTCGGCCAGTGCCTTTTCGGCCGCGAGCCGCTTCTGCTCGGCGACCGCCGCCTGATCCTGCGCGACCTGCTTGGCCTTCTCGGCGGCAATGCGCGCCTGTTCGGCGGCCTTGGCGTCGGCGGCCGCCTTGGCCTGCTCGGCTTTTTGGGCACCTTCGGCGGCAAGCCGGGCACGCTCCTGCTCCGCCGCCCGCGCCTTCTCCGTGGCGGCGACGCGGGCTTCCTCGGCGGCGATCTTCTCGAGCTGGAGCTTGGCGAGGCTCGCATAGAAGCCGTCGGGATATTGCGCGAGGAAAGCGTTGAGCGCGCTCTTGTTGCCGACCTGCAGCGCCAGTTCGTAGTCGCGGCGGATGTCGGCCTGCGGGCTCAGTGCGGACGCGGCAGGCGCCGCCGCCTTGGCCGGCGCCGGCACCAGCGGCACATCCTCACCACCGAGCGAGCCATAGACGAACGGCTCCTGGCGGTTATTGGTCGACTTCAGCACGTCGTCGCGGACGTAGCCGAATGCGCGCCGCACATCGAGCCCGGGCGTCGTCAGGTGCTTTGCGAGCGCTGATGTGAAGGGGCTGTTCTTGCCGTCGCCATCAGCGGCGGTGGAACCGGCCTTGGCGGAATAGGCGATCAGCACGTTCGGGCTGGTCGGCTCTACCTTGGCAAGGCCCTGCCCGATCGCGGCCACCGTGCGCTTCATGCTCTTGGCAAAGGGATTGTCGCGGCAGGCGTCGAGGATCACGAGCCGCAGTTTCTTGGCCGGCTCGATCGCGATCAGGACGCGGTCGAGCGAAAACGCCTCATCATAGACGTCGGTGTCGCGTTCCAGCCTGGCATCGACCGGAATGAGGTAATTGCCGCCGTCGACCTCGATGCCATGGCCGGCGTAATAGACCACGGCGATCTCGGCATCGCGGGTACGATCGGCAAAGTCGCGCAGCGCGCGGCGGGTCTCAACCGCCGGAAGATCGCGGCGGAAATCCACCACGTCGAAACCGGCGTCCTTCAGCATCGCGGCGATCAGCGCGCCGTCATTGACGGGGTTGGGGAGCGGCGCGACGTTCTGATAGGCCGCATTGCTGAGCACGAGCGCCACGCGCTTCTCGGCGAAGGCCGGCTGGCACATCAGAAGCAGGAACAGCGCCAGAACGAACCGATGCAATCCTGGAAATCCGATCGATTTCATTACGCACCTTCAAAAACCCGCCTGTTCAGCATGATAGCAAGGCCTATCAGAAGCCGGGGCGGGGTTTGGTGACCCAGGTCACGAACGGGGCCGCACCATCTGATAAGCTTTAGTACCGCGGGACGAATGATGGTTCGGTCCGCCAGCCCGTAGCCCGGATGAAGCGCCAGCGTAACCCGGATCGCTCGTAACCGTTGATCTGGATGTCCCGGGTTGCGCGTTCCGCTCCACCCGGGCTACCAACAGATGGGCCAAGGGAGGAACCAACCATGAGCCATGACCGATCGACCGTCGAAGCCGTCGTGCAGAACTATTTCGACGGACTCTATGAAGGCGACGCCGACAAGCTCGGCGCGATGTTTCACCCCTCCGCCGACCTGCGCTGGGTGGAAAAGAGCGAGCTTCAGGTGCTGACAGTGCCGGACTGGCTCGACCGGGTCCGCAAGCGGCCGTCGGCGAAGGCGGAAGGCAAGCCGCGCGAGGATTTCATCGTCACCATCGACCGTTCGGACGACGTCACCGCCTTCATCAAGGTCCGCTGCCAATTGCCGCCGCGCTATTTCACCGACTATCTGGTGGCGATGAAGCTCAAGGACGGCTGGCAGATCGTCTCGAAATCCTATCGTTACGACCTGCGGGAGTAAGTACACCCGGGGCTTGGCTGATCGGACGGCCGCTTTTTCGATCTCGCACGGTCGAGCCGTCCACGCACATTGACCTTGCCTGCGCTTCGGGGCCAATTGGACCGGCCATGGAAGCCAGATTCCAGACCTTCCTGATCTTGCTTGCCGTGCTGGCGGGCACGGCGCTGTTGGCGCGGCGCCTCAATGTCGCGCCCGCCATCCTCTTGATGCTGGCCGGCATCGCGCTGGCCTTCGTGCCGGGCATGCCCAGCATCGAATTGCCGCCGGAACTGGTGCTGCTCATGGTGCTGCCGCCGCTGATCTACATGGCCGCGGTGGCCATGAGCTGGCGGGAATTCAAGAACAGCCTTCGTCCGATCGTGCTGCTCGCCGTCGGCTGCGTGATCTTCACGGCGGCGGCGGTCGCGACCGCCACTCACTACCTGATCGGGCTGCCCTGGGAGGTCGGGTTCCTGCTTGGTGCGATCGTGGCGCCGCCCGATGTGGTCGCCCCGCTTGCGATCGCGCGGCGGCTCCATCTCCCCCGCCGCATCCTCGTCATACTCGAAGGCGAGGGACTGGCGAATGATGCCACGGCGCTGATCCTCTACCGCTTCGCCCTCGCGGCGATCACCACCGGCGCCTTCTCGCTGCCGAAGGCCACCGGCGAATTTGCAGCCATCGTCGTCTGCGAGATCGCGTTCGGCATCGCGGTCGGATGGTTGAGCCTGCGCGCCCGCCAGCACTCGCGGGATCCGCAGGTCGAGATCACGCTCTCGCTGATCACGCCCTATGTGGCCTATTGGCTGCCGGAGCACTTTGGCGGCTCCGGCGTGATCGCCACGGTCGCCTGCGGCCTCTATGTGAGCTGGAACGGCCCGCTTTTGATTCCTTCCGCCACCCGCCTGCAGGGCATCTTTTTCTGGGACTTGGTGATCTACCTGATCGAAGGCATCCTGTTCTTGCTCACCGGCTTCCAGATGCGTTCGCTCTACGAGAAGTCGAAGGCATTTCCGCTCGACGACATCCTCTCCACCACCGCGCTGGTGATCGCGGTCATCGTCATCGCCCGCTTTGCCTGGGTGTTTCCCGCAACCTACCTGCCGCGGATCCTGAGCGAGCGCGTGCGACAGCGTGATCCGCAGCCGCGCTGGCAATGGACATTCACGATCGCCTTCGTCGGCGTCCGCGGCGCGGTGTCGCTCGCCGCCGCACTGGCGCTGCCGTTTGCGCTCGCGAGCGGCGAGCCTTTTCCCTATCGCGACATGATCCTGTTCGTCGCCTTCGGCGTCATCTTCATCACGCTGGTGGGGTTTGGCTTGACCCTGCCTACCGTCGTAGGCTGGCTGAACATCGCCAAGGACGGCCGCGCCGAGAGTATCGCCGAGCATGAAGCCGAAATAGCCGCGAGGCGCGAGGCGCTGGCCGCCGGCCTCACATCGCTCGATGCCATCGTCGACGAGCGCGAGCTCTCCGAGGAGGTCGTGAAGCTGCTGCGGGCGCGGCACGATATCCGCACCAACCAATTGCCGGCCGCGCTCGACCCCGACAATCACGACGTCTCCGCCAACGGCACCGAGCTGACGCGGGAATTGATCGCAACCGAGCGCCAGTTCATTCACGCCCTGCTCCGCGACGGCAAGATCACCGACGAGACGCGGCGCCGGATCGAGCGCGATCTCGACCTGGAAGAGGCCAGCCTCGCGAACCGCGAATATCGGAAGATACCGCTGTAATCGGGGGATACCCTCGCTACCGCGACGCGCAGAATTCCTTGACGGCACCGACCACGGCGGCGCCGATCATGTCCTGCCGTTCCGTGGACGCCATTGCCAGCTCTTCGTCCCGGTTGATGATCGAACCGGCCTCAAGCAGGACTGCGGGCACGCGGGTCCGCATAAGCACGACGAGCTGGTCGTAACGATAGACGCCCACCTTCTTGTCCAGCAGTTTTCGCCGGTATCGCCCCATCAACGCCAGCGCATATTGGCGGGCATATTGCAGGCCCTGCGCCTTCATTCGATTGCCGAGCAGCCGGGCGAACCTCAGGCTGGTCCAGAATTTCGGATTGTCGTGAGAAACGAACAGCGAATAGCCGCTGAACCGGTCGCTGAAATGGCTCTTCGTTCCCTCGAACTCCCATTCTTCGAGAAAGGAATCAGGCACCGAGTCATGGTGGATCGACAGGACCAGATCGGCCCCCGAATTGTTGATCGCGGTGGCGCGCTTGAACAGGCTCGGCCTTTTCGGGCCTTCCGTCACCAAGAGGCTGGTTTGCGCAAAGCCTTCGGACTTCAACTTGTCCTCGATGCGTTTCGCAAGGCGGAGATTGAAATCGAACTCCGGAATGTTGCGAGCGCTCCTCGCACCCGGCGCGTCGGCGGTATGGCCGACGTCCAGGATGAGCTTGAATTTGGACCGGTCGCATTTCGATGGCACGGCCTTTGGCGCAGTCCTGACACTCCCGCGCGGCCATGCGGCATATCTCGTGTCGAGCGACACGAGCGACAACAGGATGATCATAATGATCGGACTGTGGCGCCACACGCCCGGCATCGTAGCCCGGATGTAGCGAAGCGCAATCCGGGATCGGTCTGTTGG
>NZ_PSRR01000441.1 GCF_004296405.1 Bradyrhizobium sp. Leo170 | reverse complement strand
AGATAAGTGGTGATTGCCAAATGCGCTCCCTTTAGCCCTGCCCGGGCAGCGATGGTGCGATCTAGAACGAGGTGGGGTTTAAGGAACCCCGGGATCGTCACTAAACCTCTGTTTGATTGCGCAAGGCGAGGCGGGTGTCTACACCTGGGCTGGCACGACGCGGGATACGGCATGCCCGGCATGCGGTCCTGCTCGCGGCTGGCCAGGTTGTTGGACCGGATGGACAGGACATGCGCTATGGCAAGCCCGAGTTCCGCAACGATGGCTTTGTCGCCTTGGGGCGCAATTCGCTGCGTCAAAACGCCAGCTAACGACAGACATCCTGCATCAAAGAAGAACCACGTGCTGCCTAAACATCTGCGTCGCCTCGAAGCTGAATCGATCGAAATCATGCGTGAGGTTGTCGCCGAGTTCAAAAGGCCGGTCATGCTCTATTCGATCGGAAAAGACTCGAGCGTCATGCTGCACGTCGCCATCAAGGCGTTCTATCCGGCAAAGTTGCCGTTCCCCCTGCTTCACGTCGACACGGGCTGGAAGTTTCGCGAGATGATCACCTTCCGCGATGAGACAGCCAAGCGCCTCGGCGTCGACTTGATCGTCCACGTGAACAAGGAAGGCATCGAGCGCGGGATCAACCCGATCGATTCCGGCTCGGCTCTTCATACGCAGGTGATGAAGACCGATGGCTTAAAGCAAGCGCTTGATCTCTATCAGTTCGATGCCGCGTTTGGTGGAGCACGACGTGACGAGGAAAAGAGCCGCGCAAAAGAACGGATATTCTCCTTCCGTTCGGCCGGACACGTGTGGGACCCACGCAACCAGCGACCGGAGCTCTGGAATCTCTTCAACACCCGAATCCGCCAGGGCGAAACCATGCGTGTGTTCGCAATGTCGAACTGGACTGAGCTCGACGTCTGGGAATACATCATGCTCGAGAAGATCCCGGTCGTCCCGCTCTATTTCGCAAAGCAAAGGCCCGTCGTCCGGCGGAGCGGCGCAATGATCATGGTCGACGACAAGCGATTACCGCTTCAGTCGAACGAGAGGCCGGAGATGCGGATGATACGTTTCCGCACGCTGGGATGCTATCCCTTGAGCGGGGCTATCGACTCCGACGCGACCACGATCGAGGACATCGTCGCGGAAATGCAGACCGCGAGGGTATCTGAGCGCCAGGGACGCTTGATCGATACCGATGAAGCCGCTTCGATGGAGAAGAAGAAGCGGGAAGGTTACTTCTGATGGCTTCCAAAGCGACAGCCGAGCTGGTCCAGGCCGGAACGAAGGACCAACTGCGATTCATCACCTGCGGTTCGGTCGACGACGGCAAGTCGACGCTGATCGGCCGGCTGCTGCATGACACCAAGATGATTTACGAGGATCAGCTGATGGCGCTAGCACGCGACAGCGCCAAGCACGGCACCAACGGCAATGAAATCGACTTTGCGCTGGTAGTCGACGGGCTTGAGGCCGAACGGGAGCAGGGCATCACGATTGACGTGGCTTACCGCTTCTTTACCACCCGGCGCCGCTCGTTCATGGTGGCCGACACGCCCGGCCACGAGCAGTACACGCGTAATATGGCAACCGGCGCCTCGAACGCCCAGCTCGCCATCATCCTGATCGATGCCCGCAAGGGTGTGCTGGTTCAGACCAAGCGTCACTCCTTCATCTGTTCGCTGCTCGGTATTCGTCATGTCGTCCTGGCAGTGAACAAAATCGACCTCGTCAACTACAAGAAGGAGAGTTTTGACCGGATCGTCGGTGAGTATGTGGCCTTTGCTGCCGGTCTTGGCTTCACGTCGATCGTTCCGATCCCGATCTCCGCCCGGTACGGCGACAACGTCATCAACCGCTCCGGCAAGACCCAGTGGTACCAGGGGCCTTGCCTGCTCGATCATTTGGAGAGCATCGATATCCAGTCCGACACTGGAAGCCAGGCTTTCCGCTTTCCAGTCCAGTGCGTGAATCGGCCCAACCTGGACTTCCGCGGCTATGCCGGGACGGTGGCTTCCGCGAGCATCACGGCAGGAGATGAGATCGTTGTCGCAGCGTCTGGACGGACTACACGCGTCAAGCGCATCGTCACCCAGGACGGCGATCTTCCTCGCGCTGAGGCCGGCGATGCCGTCACCATTGTCGTCGAAGATGAGATTGATATCAGCCGTGGCGATCTTCTCGCCCGTCCGGCTGAGCGGCCGGAGGTCGCCGATCAATTCGCCGCTCATCTGATCTGGATGGACAATGACCCGCTCGTTGCTGGACGCAACTACATCCTTCGCATTGGAACACAGACTGTGGCCGCCGGTCGTATTACTACAATCAAGTATCGGATCGACGTCAACACACGTGAGCACCTGGCAGCCAAGACGCTTAGCCTCAACGAGATCGGATTCTGCAATCTTGCGACCGCAACGCCCACGGCTTTCGATGCTTACGAGGTCAATCGCAAGACCGGTTCATTCATCCTCATCGACCGTTACACCCACCGCACGGTCGGCGCCGGCATGATCGCGTTTCCGCTACGGCGGGCTAGCAATATCGCGTGGCAACCGATTTCAGTGGGTAAGAGAGAGCGGGCGGCGCTCAAGGATCAAAAGCCTTGCATCATCTGGTTCACCGGCCTGTCCGGCGCGGGCAAATCGACAATTGCCAACGTCGTCGATCAGAAGTTGTTCGCAATGTCGCGCCACACGATGCTGCTGGACGGCGACAACGTGCGGCACGGATTAAATGGGGACCTCGGCTTCACCGAGGCCGACCGTGTTGAAAATATTCGGCGTGTGGGCGAACTCGCCAAGTTGATGGCCGATAGCGGTTTGATCGTGATTTGCTCATTCATCTCGCCCTACAGGTCCGAGCGAGATATGGTACGCAACCTGGTTGCTGAGGATGAGTTCATTGAAGTTTTTGTGGACACGCCAATCGAAGAATGCGCGCGGCGCGATCCCAAAGGTCTCTATGCAAAGGCGAACTCCGGCAAGATCAAGAACTTCACCGGCGTCGATGCGCCCTACGAAACGCCAATAAGACCCGAAATTCATCTCAAGACCATGGGGCAGAAGCCCGAACACCTAGCGCAAGCCGTTGTCGATCTATTGATGGCCCGCGCAATCGTCCGCGGCCGCTAGCGTTTGCCAAATTTGCCGTCCTTGCCGAAACACTCGAGCCGGTTAGCTCCCGCAACTTGCACTATAAAAGAAGGGTTCTATCGGCAGAGCTTGCCGTAAGGCCCAAAGCAACGCTTCACAGATGGTCGATATAGGGCTCCACATCCCGCCTGATTTCATACTAGCGGCAACCATCGTAGTGCCGTCGGCGTTGTCGGTGTCGAGCCTCGAATTTCGTGCTGATCGCCGGAGCGACAGCCCTGCGCGAACGCCCCTCAGCCAAATCAGGCCAACTTGCTACTCGTGATGGCATGCTTGGATGTTGCTTTTCTCAGCGATGGGGTCGCCCCCCATGTAAGCCGACCGCGAGCTCCGCTCACTAGTCCATGACCTCCTCATATCGTTTGTCGAATACCGAGAAACCAGCGGACAAGTACAAGGGCTGTCCCTACCGCAAATCCAATCCGCTGGCAGTTGATCGAGAATCGGGCGATGCTGCTGCTCGATGTTTGATTTGTGCAAACTGATCGTCGGGACAGTGATCGATCTGCTGCGGTCGCGCGCAATGCTCGAGGCGGAGATTTTGGTGCTGAGGCAGCAAATCAATGTGCTGCGGCGCGGCAATCCCAAGAGACTTCGATTTGCGTCGATTGACCGGCTGATATTGGGAGGTATCTGCCGGCTGTTTCCCAAGATGTATGATACACTTGCAATTGTCCGACCCGATACCGTGATCCGCTGGCACCGCGCCGGTTTTAGGCTGTATTGGCGCAGGAAATCGCGCCACTGTTGCGGTCGACCAACGGTATCGTTGGAGATTCGCCGTCTGATCCGCGAGATGAGCCTCGCCAATCCATTGTGGGGAGCACCGAGACTCCATGGCGAGCTTCTCAAGCTCGGCATCGATGTCGGCCAGACCAGCGTCGCCAAGTATATGGCACGAAGGAGGGGACCCCCCTCGCAGGGATGGAAGACGTTCCTTCGCAACCATGCTGACGGGATCGCGGCGATGGACCTTTTCGTGGTGCCGACGATCTCGTTCCGGTTGCTCTATGGATTGCTGATCATGGGCCATGGTCGGCGGCAGATCCTGTGGCTTGGAGTGACCGCGCACCCAACGGCCGAATGGATCGCCAATCAACTGACGGAGGCGTGTGGCTGGGCGCAAATCCCTCGTTACCTGATCCGGGACCGCGACGGCGCCTACGGAAAGATATTCCTGCGCCGGGTTCGATCCATCGGGATTCGAGACCGTCCGACGTCTCCTCGCTCACCTTGGCAAAACGCTTGTGCAGAACGGCTGATCGGTTCAATCCGCCGGGAATGCATTGATCATGTCGTGGTGTTCGGAGAGCGCCATCTGCGTCACGTGCTGCTCTCGTACATGAACTATTACAACGGCACGCGCACCCATTTGTCGTTGCATAAAGACGCGCCGATTTCACGCGGCGCCGCGACAGTTGGACGCATTCTCTGTCGCCCGATTCTGGGCGGACTGCACCACCAATATGCCCGGACTTGATTTGCGGTAGGCATAGCATCGCATCACCGAAAAACGAGAAATCCGTGTCGTGCCGCGATGTTGCGGTTCTGTCCGGGACCTGATCCGAGCGTCAGACTCATTCGCCAAGCAGAGGCAACGCGAAAATGGTCATTGGAAGCGCGTCTCGGTTCGCCGACGCAGGCTTTTGTCAGTTCAGATCGCCCTTCGTGCCCCCAGCGCTTAACGTCAGAACGATCCAGCCTCTTGATGCAGCTCGCCACCCCGCATCAGGCGGCGGGCGATGTCGGCGGTCTGCAGGGCCGCGCGTTCGGTCGGTGAATGGGCCGCCACATAGCGGGCAACCGCGATGAGGATGTGCCGGCCCTCGTCCGTGTCGCCCCACGCGCCGAATTGCCGGACCCCGGCCTCCAGCATCTGATACGTATGGAAGCCTGCATCTTCGCGCAGCACCGCATGCGCGAGCGTGGCGATCAGTGCCTGCGGCGAATGGCCGAGCGTGAGATGCCGTGCCACCAGGCTCGCGGCGAGATCGACCTGTCGCTGCCGGTCGAAGGCGTCGAGCAAGGCGGCGCCGATCGTCTCTGGATCCGCGGGCAGAGCATCGAGCTGCTCGCCGCCGTCGCCCGGGATGCGCGCCGGCGGCACATTGAGATAGCGAGCAAGGTAGAGCGCCATCGCTCCGTGCAATACGCCGCGAACGGCCGTGACGTGAGTGTCGATGTTGGCAGTCCCGATGCGCGTCAGCATCTGGTGGACTGCGTTGGCGTAGGTGAAGACGTGATGCGCCGTCTCCCAGTCGGCGTGCTCGTTGGCAGTGCCGAAACGCGCCACCCTGAGTGATGCCGCGTACGCGAGGGATTGGCCAAGGTCAGCAGGAGCGGCACCGGCGCGGATCGCCGCCTTGAGCGCGTCAACGATCCTGGCGGGATCGTCACCGAGCAGCTCTTGAGCAAGTGCGGCGTGGTCCGACCAGTCACGCGCGCCGCGTCCGGCAGCGAACAGGTTTGCGAGTTTGCTGGTTGATTCCTCACACAACGCAACAAGGTCAACGGGCTGGCGCCAGGCCGTCGATTCCTCGGCGCCACGAGCCGCTACCATCTGACCGGCGACAGTTGGCAGCAGAGCCGCCGCGTGTTGCCAGCCGACCAGGTCGAGGCACTCGAACGCCTTGTTGATGAAGTCGAGCGAGTGCCCGGTGTCGGCGAAAGCCCGCTCGGTCGCGGCGGCGAACAGCGCATCAGCGAGTTCAGCCGGGGAGAAGCCGGCCGCAATCGCCGTAAGCAGGGTGCGTTCGGCCGCCTCGCGATGGCGCACGGTTGT
>NZ_PSRR01000440.1 GCF_004296405.1 Bradyrhizobium sp. Leo170 | reverse complement strand
GAAAAGTGGGTACTAGATTCCGTTTGGCGTAATGGCCATCAGCAAGCGGGCCGTCTCGAGAAGAGACAGGTGAAGCGGAGGCTTGTCGACCCGCGATCGGTCCGGCACCACGAAAATGACTCCAGTCCCATCAGGGTCCGGGTTGTGACAGCCGCTATTATACTCTTCTTCCGTGAACACGATGGGGTTCGCCAGAAATATACCCCGGGCCTGAAGCGACGCTTTGGCGTTTGGCGAGGTGCCGTCCGACTGCCGCGTCGTCAACCACTTTTCAAAATCTGGATCGGTCCACGCCTCGACGATCAACTGTGCGAGGGCATCGTTCTGATAAGAAAAATCCAGTACTTTCTCTTGGAGATTAGCGTCCCGGAAGATACCTGCCATAGCGAAGCCCTCCGTAAAATACAGGGGCGCCGTTCTGACGCCCGGTATCTTAGTAGCTTAGTTGTAGAACTCTGCGGTGGCAAGCCAGACTAGCGCCACCGAAAAGGCTGTAAGCATTCGACGGACGACCATGGAAGCTGGCCGCCGCCGAACGCCGGGCCGTCAAGGCTTTGCCGCGGCTTCCACGCCGCGAAGCTGGGCGGCTACGGTCAATTCGCCGATCTTGCTGCCCATCTGTTTCCAACTTCGGTAGAAAACCGATAGTGAAAACCGGCCTGCGCCTGCGGCCATCAGGCGCAGGCCGAGCGCAGAGAACTTAAGGAAGAGGTCCGACGATCGCCTGATCGTGGCGTGCCGCGATGCCGGGCAAGAGATCCATATGCTCCTCCCGGGGATTTGGAATGTCGTGCAGGTCGCGGAAAAACTCTTCGTGGCGGCGCGGCGTGGACACCAGAATATGTCGCGCGTCGGCGTCCCCGACATTGGTGAAGCCGTGGACCGTACCTCTCGGGACCAGGACCCGTGCGCCCGGCCCTGCCACGGCGGTGCGGTCACCGATGAGGTACTTCAGTTGGCCTGCGATCACGATAAAGAGCTTGTCTTCGGTAGCGGAGATGTGCGCGGGTGCGCCGGCGCCGGGCTTGATCGTCATGTCGAGGATCGTGAAGGGACTCGGATAGGGGTTGATGATCCCTGCGGTGATCCCGGCGAATTCTGTCGTTTCGAATTCCGTAGTGATGTCGGCTTGCATGTTCGCGTCCTGAGCAAGGTTGCTGTCTGACAAACCGCATGTGGCGACTGCGCGCGCCGTGAGTAGCCCCACCGATCCGGACAGAGCGGCCAGGATACTGGCCAATCGAGCGCGTCACCGTCCGGCCGACGCAGCCTCCAGATGGCGCGCCAGGACTTGCGCGAACGCGTTGACCTTGGGATTGAG
Organism: Bradyrhizobium sp. Leo170; assembly: GCF_004296405.1. Classification (GTDB taxonomy): domain Bacteria; phylum Pseudomonadota; class Alphaproteobacteria; order Rhizobiales; family Xanthobacteraceae; genus Bradyrhizobium. Next base: position 4,643 of record NZ_PSRR01000440.1, on the reverse strand, counting down.
GTCGGCGCGCGAAGGAAAGGTGAGATGCAGCCGGGTCGAGCCCGAGAACAGGTTCGGCAGCACGGGCACAACGGCTCTCGATGCAAGCTCGGCTCGGCATAGCGATTGCGGCAGCAGCCCGACGCCTTGATGCAGCAAGACAAATTCACGCACCAAAGCGAAACTGTCCACCGCGAGCTGAAACTGCGGGAACTCAACCCCGTTCTTGAGAGCGCGGGACAGCAGGCGGCGCAGCTCGGGCCGTTCGGGACCAATCAGCGTGCTCACCGCGTGTATGTTGGCTGGCTCGCCGTTCCTGCGCAGATATTCGGCACTGGCATAAAGGCCGAACTCCATGTCGAGAACGCCCTTGACGAGCGCTTCCTGCGGATTGGAAGCGCCAATGCGAAGGGCGACATCGATGTTCTCGGAGATGAGGTCGAGCACGTCGTTCGTGAGCAGCACCTCGAACCGCACGGCGGGATGCGCTTCACGGAATTCGGAAACGGCGGCGGCGATGATACCGGGCGGAAAGTCGGCCGGCGCCGTCAGACGGATTCCACCGACATAGGAGGCGCCTGCCTTGCCCAGGCCGTCGAGCGCGCCGGCGAGAGAGGCCAGAGCCTCCGCAGAGCGTCCGTATAGTTCGGCGCCTTCTGTTGTGAGCGAAAAAGCGCGAGTCGAACGCTTGAAGAGGCGGACGCCGAGTGTTCTTTCCAACGTTCTGATGCGCAAACTGACGGACGAGCGCGGTGTGTTGGTCTGACGTGCGGCCGCGGCAAATCCGCCAGCCCGCACGACAGCGACAAAGGTTTGGAGAGAGTTGAGGTCCATTCGGCGCGCCTTTTGTCACGCCAAAATCGGATCTGGTCGCATCGGCCGATCCGAAATCACGCATGTCATATGATTTATCCGCGATCTGCGGGCAGACGGACGAAGCACGTCGTGGCGGAAGAGGATTGATGTGGTTGCCGGCTTCAATGACGTTGCGGAGCTACAGGATCGTTTCAACGAATCAGAGATGGGTTACATTCGAAATGTTGTCCCGTGCGTCCACACCGGCCAGGACGCACGGGACCACAAACGCTGGGGCACGAAACTCAACAGCCGTGGCAGATCGTGAGCTTGCGATCGACAGCACGATCCTCTTCGCTGATGCGCTCGAGCTCGTTCGGATTCTGCGACAGCAGGTCCTTCGCGTGGGGCTGACGATGGCCGACCGGCGCAGGCCACGGCAGACCTAGCGTCCGTGATGAGGCATCGGACATGCCTGACGAGACGGCAGAGGGCGATGGTTTCGCCAATCCCACCGTCTCGGCCGTGGCCGTGCGACCAGAGAGTAACGCCGCCAGAAGCACTGCTCCGATCATCTCACGCATGATTGCTCTCCAAAGCTTCGATTGCCGTTGGTTTCATCGGCTGACCTCCTTCCGATATGGAGCGGCCAGAATCGGCGCGGCTTGCTACAGCGTGATTTCAATCGTTCGGGAGAACAGTTGCGGTTGTAAGAACCGACCAACTAGCCGTGAACCGCGGGCGAACAACTCGACGATGTCAAGGATCTGTTGTCGCAACGCCTAATCAATAGGCACTCCCGCGCATCGATAGATCATCGACGCGCGCTATGGATCGTGTGTTGCCACCCCGAACAGAGACGTTCAAAGCCCGAGGTCGGAAAGCCCCGGGTGATCTGCGGGACGAGGTCCCGAACGGTCCCAGTGGTATTTGCGATCGGATTCCTTGATGGGGAGATCGTTGATGCAGGCGAACCGCTTTTGCATCAGCCCGTTGGCGGCAAACTCCCAGTTCTCGTTTCCGTAGGAGCGAAACCAGTTTCCGGAATCGTCGTGCCACTCATAGGCGAAACGTACGGCGATCCGATTGTCGGTGAACGCCCAAAGCTCCTTGATCAGGCGGTAGTCGAGCTCCTTCACCCATTTCCGCGTGAGAAAGGCGACGATCTCGGCACGACCGTTGATGAATTCCGACCGGTTTCGCCAGTAGCTGTCCGGGCTGTAGGCAAGCGACACCTTTTCCGGATTACAGGAATTCCAGCCGTCTTCCGCGCCTCGCACTTTCTGCACGGCAGTCTCATGGGTGAAAGGTGGAAAGGGGGGACGGCTCTCAGCCATGTACGATCTCCATTTCTAGCTCGGCCCGGGTCCGGCGCGTGGCACGCCAGTGTGCCCGGCCGGCTGATCCTTATCTTTCCGAAGCACGCTGCCGCTTTCCATAATGCACGATAGCTGGTGATGCGAGGGGCGGAACTGGCCGGCGACGGCAGCAAGGAAGCCGCACCCGCTCCCCTTCCGCCCCAACCGAATTTTGCGTTAAGGTTGCGACCGAACCGGAGTGCCCGTGCAGACCGCACAACGCCATTCGCTGAAGTTGCTGCAATGGATGATGGCCGCTTCCCTGGCCCTTCCGCTGGCACTCTTCGTTTTTGCTTCGGTGATCTCCTGGAATTCAATCAACCAGGCTGCCGACCGCGAAATCGAGCGCACGCTCGATGTCGCGCACGAGCACGCGCTGAAAGTGTTCGAGACCATCGACCGCAGCCTGTCGGAGATCGCGGAAATCATCCGCGGCCTTCCCGACGCCGCGATCCGTTCGCGCGAAGAGAGCCTGCACGAGCGGCTGAAGCAGCTCACGGCATCGCTGCCCCAGGTGAAATCGGCCTGGGTCTTCGACGCGAGGGGCCACGCTCTGGTCAACAGCCTGGTGGCCCCGGCGCCCGACATCGATTTCTCGGACCGAGCGTATTTCAGGGCGCATGCCGCTGATGACGTGGGCACCTATATCGGCGACGTGCTGACGCCGCGGCCGCCCTACCGGGGCGCACCATTCTTCGGCGTCAGCCGCCGGCGGTCAACCGAGGCAGGCGACTTCGCCGGCGTGATCCAGGCATCGGTTCTGCCCGAGTATTTCGAGAATTTCTACGCGCGGATCGGCCGCGAACCCGGCAGCTTCTTCGCGCTCGGCCGCACCGACGGCGCGATGCTGGCCGGCTATCCGACGGCCGACCGCGAGTTCCGCCTCGACCCTGACGGGCCGGTCGGGCAGAAGCTTGCCGCGATTCCAGACGGCAGCTTGATCACCGTCACATCGCCGGCCGACGGCATCGAACGCCGCCTCGGTTATCGGCGGCTCGCCGAATACCCGATCTATGTCAGCGCGGGGCTCGAGACCTCGGCGATCCGCGCGCGCTGGCTCGCGACCATCGGCCAGCACCTGATCTTTGGCGTGCCGGCCACCGCGCTGTTGTTCCTCCTGCTCGCTCTGGCGCTGCGGCGGACGCGACGCCTGCATGAGGAGGCCGAAAGACGGCAGGAGGCCGAGGAGGCGTTGAAGCATGGGCAGCGGCTCGAGGCCCTCGGCCAGCTCACCGGCGGCGTCGCGCACGACTTCAACAACCTGCTGACCGTGATCCGCGCCTCCATCGACATGCTGCGGCGGCCGAACCTGCCGGAGCAGCGGCGGCTGCGCTACATCGATGCGATTTCAGAGACGGTCAACCGGGCCTCGAAACTGACCGGCCAGCTGCTCGCCTTCGCGCGGCGGCAGACGCTCAAGCCCGAGCTGTTCGACGTCGGCCAGAGCGTGCAGGTGCTGAGCGAGATGATCGGAACGCTGGTCGGGCCGCGGATCGAGATCGTTACCAGGCTTCCGGACGAACCCTGCTTCATCAACGCCGATGCCGGCCAGTTCGAGACCGCGATCATCAACATGGCCGTCAATGCGCGCGACGCCATGAATGGCGCCGGCCGGCTGACGATCGCGGTGCGTCGCGCCGCCGAACTGCCCGTTGTCGACGGCCATCCGCCGGCGCCACACGGCTATGTCGCGGTGGCGGTCGGGGACATCGGCATCGGCATTCCGCAGGATCAGCTCGGGCGCATCTTCGAGCCGTTCTTCACCACCAAGCAGATTGGCCAGGGCACCGGGCTCGGGCTGTCGCAGGTATTCGGATTCGCCAAGCAGTCCGGCGGCGAGATTGTCGTCGTCAGCGAGGTCGGCAAGGGCTCTACCTTCACGCTCTATCTGCCCCGCGCCGCGGCCACGGGTCCGGCATTGCAATTCGCGGCCGCGGATGCGCCGCCGGTCGACGGCAGCGGCATGTCGGTGCTGGTGGTCGAGGACAATATCGAGGTCGGCAGGTTTACGGCCGACGCGCTCGCCGAGCTCGGCTACGCCGCAACCCTGGTCGAGAGCGCTACGCAGGCGCTGGACGCGCTGCCCGGCGACGCCGCCCGCTTCGACGTGGTGTTCACCGACGTCGCGATGCCCGGCATAAGCGGCGTCGAGCTCGCCCAGGAAATCCGCCGCCGCTACCCTGACCTGCCGGTCGTGCTGACCAGCGGCTACAGCCAGGTGCTGGCGCAGCGGGGCAGCTATGGGTTCGACTTCCTGCAAAAGCCCTATTCGATCGAGCAGCTCTCGCACGCGCTGCACAAGGTCTCCCGTCCCAAGACAACACGAACGCCGACCGCGGCGTCGTCCTGACGCGCGCCGATCCATTGTAACCGGCCCGGTCCGGGGTTAGCCTTCTGCCAGCGTCAATCTGGAGCATGATCCGGAAAAGTGGAACCGGTTTTCCCTCGCGACAAACGCAAAGCGTTTGCGCGGAGATCATGCTCAAACAAAGAGATAGATCGTGATCCGAC
>NZ_PSRR01000439.1 GCF_004296405.1 Bradyrhizobium sp. Leo170 | reverse complement strand
CTGCCCTCGCTCGAAAACCGCAGCTCACCGTCGACGACGTCAGCCGCGCTGCGGGGCTTCAGGAGCGGGACCAGCTTGGCTTTGTCCGCGGCATCGATGATATCCGCGATGTTCCTGCCAACGATATCAGTAACACTGCAGCCTAGCGTGTGCTGGAACGCGGAATTTACCTGCTGCACCAGCCCTTTCGAGTCGCAGACGATGAGGATGTCGGAGACGGATTCGATGACGTTGGTGACGAAGGCCTACGCTTCCTCGAGCTCCGCATTCTTGTGCTCAAGGTCGACCTCGTAGCGCAGGAGGTCGGAATAGACCTCGTCCATCTTGCGGATGACTTCGATCCAGGCGCCCTCGCGCTCGTGATCGAACTCGATCGCGCCGCGATTGGTGACCAGCTTGAGCAGCGATTGGGTCTCGCCGGCTTCAGGAGAATGCGTCGCCTTTGGCATTTTTTCTCAAATCATACCTGGACAGCTTGTTCCTGAGACCGACGCGCGACAGCCCAAGCTCGCTCGCGACCCGGCTGATATTGCCTTCGTACCGCTCCAGATAGCTGATGATAACCGACTTCTCGAGATCCTCCACCTTGTCCTTGAGGTTCGCCGACCCGTTCAGCTTGCCATGGACCACCGCGGCCGCCTGCTTGCCGTTGCGCCGGCCGAGCAGCGGGGCTCGCAACTCGTCGGCATCGGCCAGAACCGCCATGCGCTGGATCTCGTTCTGCAGCTCGCGCACGTTGCCGGGCCAGTGGCACTTGACGAACGCCTCGAGCGCCGAAGCCGCAAAGCGCAGGCTCGGCCGGTTGAAGGAGGTTTTGACCGACGCCAGCACCCCTTCCGCGATCAGGGGAATGTCCATCGGGCGCTCACGCAGCGCCGGCATGTGGACGGGAAACGCCGCCAGGCGATAGTAGAGATCGCGCCGGAAGCGGCCCGCCTCGACCTCGGCCTCGAGATCGCGGTTGGTCGCGGCGACCACGCGAACGTCGACCTTGCGCACCCGCTGCGCGCCGAGCGGCCGAATCTCGCTCTCCTGCAGTACACGCAGTTTTACCTGGAACGCCGGCGAGGTCTCCCCGATCTCGTCGAGGAAGATGGTGCCGCCGTCGGCGACCTCGAACAGGCCGATGCGATCCTGGTAGGCGCCGGTGAAGGCGCCCTTCTTGCAGCCGAACAATTCGCTTTCGAGCAGCTCGTCGGGCAGCGCGCCGCAGTTCTCGACCACGAAGGCCTTTCTGGCCCGGGCCGAGCCGTAGTGGATGGCGCGCGCCAGCAGTTCCTTGCCCGTCCCGGACTCGCCCGTGATCAGCACCGAGATGTCGTATTCGGCGGCGCGCCGGCCGAGCTCGATGACGCCATGCATCGGACTGTCAGGCGAGTGCACGATGCGGTTGAAGTCGTAGAGCTGCTTTGCGGCGCCGCGCTTGACCGAAACGACCTTCTTGATGTGCTGCGGCGTCGCCCTGACGTCGACACCCGCGGTCTCCGTCTCCTTCTGCAGCCGGTAGAGCTGGACCGCCTCCTTGACGATGTCGATAAGGCGGTCCGGTTGCCAGGGTTTTGTGATGTACTGATAAATGCCGGCCTCGTTGAGCCCGGCGATGATGTCCTCCGAGTCCGAATAGCCGGAGATGATCATCCGCACCGGATCGGGCCAGAGCTCCTCCGCCGCGCTGCCGGCGCAGAGCACCTCGAAATCGTCGTGGAGGACGCGTCGCAGCGCTTCCTGCGAGCGGACCTCGTCGTCCACGACCAGAATGGTTCCCTGCACGCTCATGATGGCACCACCATAGGGGTGGAGTGGTCAGGCGCGCGCCGAGACCGGTGATTGGCGATGGTCAGCGGCGTGCGCGACTTCGGCACCTTGTGGATGAAGTTGAAGCGGGCAACGTGGTAGCTCGGGTCGAATCCGTAGAAATTGAGCCGCATCCGCCGCAGCTCCTCATCGCGATAGGCCTCCAACGGCTTTTCGGCCTCATGGGCCGCGCGCCGTCGCTGCTTGTCGGCAAGGCGCGCGGCAAAACCTTCGTCCACCGCCATGGCGATCCCGAGTTTCACGAAGTTCGCGTCCGCAAGCTCCGCGCCGGACAGCACGCGGTCGACGATGCCGAGGCGCCGCGCCTCCACTACTCCCATCGGGAGCCGGTATTGCGTGATCCGGGTGGAATTCGCAGCCCCCGCGCGGCGCGGCAACAGATAGGTCCAGTACTCCGAGCCGTAGAGATTGCCCATGTCCTTGTAATGCGGATTGAGGACGACCTGGTCGCTGGCCCAGACTTCATCGGCAGCGAGGCTCAGGAAGACGCCGCCCGCACCCGCATTGCCGCGAATGACCGAGACGACCAGGCGGTCGGTGGTCTCGATGATCGCGCGGGCGAGATCGTCAATCGCGTTGATGTTACGCCAGGACTCATCCGCGGCGCTGTCGGCCGCCTCGATCTCGGCGAGATGAATACCGTTCGACCAGTAGTCGCGGCCGCCGGTCAGGAGCAGCACCTTGGTCGGGCGCGCCAGCGCAGCCCGATAGGCGCCGAGCAGGGCTTCGCAGTCGCCGCTACTCATGGCGCCGTTATAGAAGGAGAATCGCAGCTCGCCGACCTCGCCATGCTCGCGATATCGGATCGGAGCGTAGCCGCAACCGGACCGGTGCGGCAGGTGCGCCGCCGCTGCGGCGAAGATTTTTGCCGCCGGCAGCTTCAGGCTCTTCGGCGCGAGCCGCCTGACTTGGCCGATCCAGACCGCGCCGTCGACCGTGGCACGCGCCAGCGCGCCGCCGCATTGGGCCACTATGGTGCCGGGTACGCCGGAAATGTCATGCGCTTCGTGTACGTCGAACAGCCTGACATCCTCAAAGAACAGGCTGTCGGCAAGGCCTGGCATGCCGTCGGCGCTGTTGACTTTGCGCAGGACGGTCGCGGTCGTGTCGTTCTGCCAGTCGATCGTCCGGTCCGCCTGGCGGCACGGTCCGCGGACGCGGATGCGCGGATCACCCGCGCACATCGGTGGCGGCGTCGGCCGTCCGGACTCAATCGCCCCGATGGCTTCGAGTACCGCCTCGACGGCGCACGACGTCACCTCGTTGCGGTAGATGCTGGACTTGGCTGCGCGCCGCATCGGGAAGGTGCGGAACGCCCAGACCGGGCCGGCGTCGAACTCGCCATCCGCCTGCAATACCGTGACGCCCCACTCGTCGGCGCCTTCGAGGACCGCCCAGTCAAGTGCGGCCGGTCCGCGGTCGCCGGGCGGGCCGGGATGGACGATCAGGCAGCGCACGCTGCGCCAGACGTCCTCCGGGATCGCCCGCTTCAGGAACGGCGCGACCACCAGGTCGGGCCGATGCAGCGCCACGCTTTCGCGCGTGACGTCGGCATGAATGTCGAGCTCGACCGAGACCGCGTGGCCTCGCTCCCTAAGCTCGACGTGAAGTCGCTGCGTCAGGCTGTTGAAGGAATGCGACAGGAGCAGGATGCGCATCGTGGGCCTCAGCAGATTCCTCAACAGATTCTCGGCAGTTGCTCGCCCGACAGCCAGTCGACGATCCGTCCGCCGACAAAACTCGTCGCCATCTGCACGAAATGATGATCGTCGGCAACGGCCTCGCCGATGTCGGCAACGTCACGGCCGAGCGGATGTGCCTGCATCGCGGTCAGCACCGCATCGGCAACCTCCGGCGCGACGATCGCGACTAGCTTGCCCTCGTTGGCGACGTGGAGCGGATCGAGCCCGAGCAGCTCGCAGGCCGCTGCCACGCCCGGCTTCACCGGGATCGCCTCTTCGTGGAGACGGAAGCCGAGGTCGGATTGCTGGGCGATCTCGTTCATCGTGGCGGCGAGCCCGCCGCGCGTGGGATCGCGCATCAGGCGGATGCCGCGACCGCCGGCTTTCACCATCTCCGCGACGAGGTCGTGCAGCGACGCCGAATCCGAGACGATCTCGGTCTCAAAGGCGAGATTCTGCCGCTTGGACATGATGGCGACGCCGTGATCGCCGAGCGTGCCGGAGATCAGCACGCGATCGCCGACCCGCGCGTTCTCGGCCGAGAGATCGAGCCCGTCAGGCACGACGCCGACGCCGGCCGTCGAGATGAACAAGCCGTCGGCCTTGCCGCGCTCGACCACCTTGGTGTCGCCGGTGATGATGTGGACGCCAGCCGTGCGCGCGGCTTCTCCCATGGACTCCGCGATCAGCTTGAGGTCAGCGAAGCGAAAGCCCTCCTCGATGATGAAACTCGCCGAGAGATAGAGCGGCCGCGCGCCGGCCATGGCGATGTCGTTGACGGTGCCGTGCACCGCGAGCGAGCCGATATTGCCGCCGGGGAAGAACAGCGGCGAGACTACATAGCCGTCCGTCGTCATCACCATGCGCCCGGCGCCGACGTCGAATGCCGATTGATCATTGCCGCGCGCGAGCCATTCATTGCCAAAAGCCTCGTGGAACAGGCCCGAGATCAATTGCGCCATGGCGCGGCCCCCTGAGCCGTGGGACAGGTCGACGCAGCCGTTCCTGATATCGAGCTTGCGCTGATAGCCCTTCATGACGCCCGCCTCTGCTGATGGTCGCGGAAGCGGCCATAAGTCCAGTGCGCGGCGCAGGCGCCTTCGGAGGAGACCATGCAGGACCCCATCGGCGTCTCCGGCGTGCAGACGGTGCCGAACAGCTTGCAATCGACCGGCTTCTTCACCCCGCGCAAAATGGCGCCGCATTCGCAGGCCGGATTGTCGTCGACGCGCAGCTCGTTCATTTCGAACCGGACCTCGGCGTCGTATTTGGCGTAGGCGCGCTTCAGCTTCAGCCCGCTATACGGCACCTGCCCGAGCCCGCGCCACTCGAACTGATCGCGAAGCTCGAAGATGTCGGAGACCTCCTCCTTGGCGCGCAGATTGCCGTCGCGGGTCACCGCCCGGCTATACTGGTTCTCGACCTCGTGCCTGTTCTCGTTGACCTGCCGCATCAGCATCAGGATCGCCTGCATCATGTCGAGCGGCTCGAAGCCTGCGATTACGACCGGCTTGCCGAATTCTTCCGCAAAGAACTCGTAAGGCGCGGTGCCGATGATGGTCGAGACATGGGCGGGTCCGACGAAACCGTCGATCTCGACGCGGCCGATGTTGCGGATATCGGGGCTCTCCAAGATGTTTTGCATCGCCGGCGGCGTCAGCACGTGGTTGCAGAACACGCTGAAGTTTTCGAGCTGCTTCTTCTCGGCCAGACGGATCATGACCGCGGTCGGCGGCGTCGTGGTCTCGAAGCCGATGGCGAAGAAGACGACCTCGCGCTCGGGATTCTCCTCCGCGATCCGGATCGCGTCGATCGTGGAATAGACCATGCGGATGTCGGCGCCGCGCGCTTTCGCCTTCAGGAGCGACGCTCCTTGCGAGCCCGGAACGCGCATCAGGTCGCCATAGACGCACAGGATGATCTCCGGCCGCGCCGCCAGCCGGATGGCCATGTCGATGCGCCCGGCCGGCAGCACGCAGACCGGACAGCCGGGGCCGTGGATCATCAGCACGTGCTTCGGCAGCATGTCCTCGAGGCCGTAGCGCGAGATCGCATGCGTATGGCCGCCGCAGAACTCCATGAAGCGATAGGGTCTCTCGGGATGCGCCTCCGCGCGGATGGCTTTCGCGAGCCCCAGCGCGATCTCCTTGTCGCGAAACTCGTCGGCATATTTCATGAGACGGCTCCCTGTCCCTCGGCGCTGAGCTCGCGCAGCAATTCGAGCGTCCGCCTCGCCTCCTCCGGATCGATCTTCGTCAGGGCGTAGCCGACATGGATGATCACGTAGTCGCCGACGGCGAGGTCCTCGATCAACGCGACCGAGATCTCCTTGCTGACTCCGTCGATGGAGACGATCGCCATCTCGTCGGGCAGAAGTCTTGTGACCTCAGCAGGTATGGCAAGACACATCAGGCGGTTCCTTCCAGGCCGTGCTGTTCGAGTTGAAGCGCGGCGATCCAGGCCTGACCGAGGCTGAGACCGCCGTCAT
>NZ_PSRR01000438.1 GCF_004296405.1 Bradyrhizobium sp. Leo170 | reverse complement strand
GGTGGCGCCGCCGAGAACTGCGCCGGCCGAGGCCGTCAGCATCCCGCCGACGAACCGGCGCCGGCTCAATCGTTCAGTTCGAGCCATCTGCCCTCCTCGCGAATTTGCAAAAGAATGGCGCCAATCTCTTGCCCACCGTTTCAAAAGCGGACACCGCGGACGGAACGGTTGTGCCGAAACCAACTGGCGGCACAGCCTTGGTATCACCCGCGGCGCGATCCCGCCCGGAAATCCCGTAATCCCACATGCACTCATACCCGCGCCGAACTGCATCGGCGATGCGCGGATCCGGCTCTGCAATATCCGGGCAAGCCGCGCAGACGGACACGAAACACGGCTTCTTATGGTTACTTCGCGCCGTCAGCAGCGCAGCGATCGTCAGCCGCAAACAAAATTAACCAACGACGATCCCAGCCGCGGCCAATGCGCCGGTTCGGCATCGATCTTGCTGAAAGGTTCGCCGAGGACGAACGGCGGCTTGGAAAGCGACAACCGTGAACGCGATCGCCAGAGAGATCTATGAGATGGACCCAGTTGCGTTGTTAACCCCGACTTACGGGCGCGACCTGGAGATCTGCACCTTGCTTTGTGAGAGCGTGGACCGGCACGTTACCTCGTTCTCCAAGCATTATCTCTTGGTTCCCGATTGCGACCTGCCGCTGTTCGCGCCGCTTGCCGGCGAGCGTCGCGTCGTCATCCCGGCCTCGACCTTCCTGCCCGGGTGGCTGCGGCCGCTGCCACGCATCATCCAGCGCCGCCGGCGCCAGTTCTGGTGGTCGCTGCGGGCCAAACCGGTGAACGGATGGCATGTGCAGCAGATCCTCAAGATCGCCGCCACCATCGGACTGCCTCACCAGCGCTTTTGCATCCTGGATTCCGACATCGTGTTCTTCCGCGACTTCGACCTGACACGGTTCGAATATCCAAACGCGATCCCGATGCTGACCATGTCGAATGTAGTGACGGCGGACCAGCCGCGACATTCACGCTGGCTCGTGACCACCCATGAGCTGCTGGGGCTGCCGACGCCGCCGTTCCCGGCCGACGATTTCATCGGGCACATCATCTTCTGGGACAAGCAGACCACCCGAGCCCTGGCCGAGCGCATCGAGACCGTCACCGGCCTCGACTGGATCGACGCGCTGTGCAAGACCCGCGAATTCTCCGAATACATGCTGTACGGCTATTTCGTGCAGAACGATGCCGCGGCCTCGCTGCGGCATGCCGCTGTCCCGGACACCCCCTGCGTCAGCTATTGGGACGATCCGAGGCTCAGCAAAAGCGAGTTGCAGGATCTCTTGCGTCGCGCCAACAAGGACGACGTCGCGTTCTCGATCGCATCCTTCTCCGGCACGCCGGTCGAGACCATCCGCGCTGCGATCGCCGAGAGCAACGAAATCCTTTCGCTCACCGGCAGCGGCAAACGCGCGGAGTTTGCGGCGTTATGCTGATCGGGCAAGCCAGCATCAACCTGACCGCCAACATCCTCTCGGCGCTGCTGGGGCTGCTCAGCGTGTTCGTTTTCACGCGGCTGTTCTCGCCGCATGATTACGGCGTCTATTTGCTCGGCATCGGCTTCGCTTCCGTGATCAGCGTGTTCCTGGTCGGCTGGTTCCGAAATCTGATCCTGAGCGGGCACGCCCGCAACGACGGCACCGACGTCCGCGAACTTGTACTGTCAGGCTATATCATTTGCTGCCTGACGGCACCGATCGCCTATGTGCTCGCCCGGCTCGCCGGCCTGGACAACACCGCGGCGTTCGCCACGGTGGCGCTCTCGGTCGCGATCGGCCTGTTCGAACTGACGCAGGACCTGGTTCGCGCGCGGCTGATGGCGCTTTCGGTGATGAAGGCGACGCTGGTGCGCGCCGTCTCCGTGCTCACACTCGGCGTCGTCGTCGCGCTGGTGAGGCCGAACGGCTTCTGGCTGTTGCTTTCCTCCGCCCTCGCCTATCTGCTCGCAGTGCTCGTGCAGTCGCGCACCGCCTGGCGTGGCACGCATGTCAGCTTCGACCGTACTGGTCTCATGGCCGTGGCCAAGACCGGCCTGCCGCTGACGCTGTCGCTGACCCTGCTTGCGATCGCCAGCGTCACCGACCGTTTCATGATCGCCAACCTCGTCGGCGCGGCCGATGCTGGCCGATATGTCGCCTCGCTCGACCTCGTCAGGCAGACGCTGATGATGCCGGCGATGAGCATGGCGGCAGCGTTCTTTCCGCTCGCCGTCCAGATCCACGCCAAGCAGGGTGATGGCGCGGTGCGCTCGCATCTCGCCGAATGTCTCGAGCTATTGCTATCAGTTACGCTTCCGGCTTCGCTCGGCTTTGCCGTGGTCTCCGGGCATGTCGCCAACATCATCCTCGGCCCTGACTTCCGCGAGCTCGCGGCGGAAATCATGCCTGTGATCGCGGTCGCCGTGGTGTTCCAGGTCTTGACGCAGCAGTATCTGCACGCGAGCTTCCTGCTGTCGGGCCGCAACGGCTTCTATCTCGTCAACACCGCCTCGCTGATCGCGGCCAATGTGATCCTGTCCTATCTGCTGGTTAGCCACTACGGTGCCGTCGGCGCGGCCTGGGCGCGGCTCGGCGCCGACATCATCGGCTTTGCCTGTGCGCTGGTGCTGACCCGTTATGCCTTCCGCGTTCCGCTGCCGCTTGGCCGGCTGGCGCTGGTCCTGATCGCCGCACTCGCGATGGCGCTGACGGTCGCCGCACTCGATCGCATCCTGCATATTCCGGATCTCGCCGCCTGCATCGTGCTGGCGGTGGTTGGCATCCTCACCTACGGCGTACTGGCCTGGCTGTTCGACATCGCAAGGATTCGCGGCCGGCTGAAACACAGCTTCACGGCCTTCAGAGCAAAATTCGCAAGCAGCAATATTGGATAACAGCCAATGACCGACATCCTTACTTTCGGTGCCATCCATGCAACGCTCGCCAATGTCGACACGGCGGGGCCGGCCGCGCATCCGCAGTCGCTGCTCGACCTGCCGCCGGGCGAGGCGCGGCAGAGCCTCCTCACCGTGCACAGCATCCTGGAGGCAACGCTGCCGGCGGGCCCGCTCGCGATCTACGAGGCCGGCGGCGGCTCGACCAGCTTCCTGCCGCTCAAGGTGCTGCGCCGCAGCCACATCACCGTGGTCGACATCGACGAGGATCAGGTCAAAAACAATCAGTACGCGCAGGCAACGATCCTGGGCGACATTCAGACCTACCGTTTCGCACCGAAAAGCTTCGATTTCATCGTCTGCTACAACGTTATCGAGCACGTGCCCGATGTCGAGGCCGCGCTCAGCGGTTTCTGCGAGGCGATCAAGCCGAACGGCTTGATCCTGATCGGCGCACCGAATCCGAAGTCGCTCTCCGGCGTGGTGACGAAGTATTCACCGCATTGGTTCCACGTCTGGTTCTATCGCTATGTGCGCGGCGACAAGAAGGCCGGCCTGCCGGGCGAGGCGCCGTTCCCGACCCATTTCCATCCGCTGGTCACGCTGGGCAAGCTCGAAGCTTTCGCCAGGGCGCACGGCCTGCAGGTGATCTACCGCAAGGTCTATGAGAGCCCGCGCTATCCGGAGATGCGCCTGCGCAAGCCCCTGCTCGCCGCGCTGGTCGACGCCACCGCGAAGGCGATGAACTTCTTCCTGCCCGGCAAGACCGACGTGCGGCACGGCGACTATCATGTGATCCTGCGGAAACTGTGAGAAGATGCACGCGCTGTGGTCCGAAGCCGTCGTGAAGGTCAGCCACCGGCTGGCGATGCATCTGCCGGTCGATCGGGTCCGGCTGCGCAATGCCACGCCGATGGTCAGCTTCACCTTCGACGACCTGTCGAAGAGCGCGGTGACATCTGGCGCCGACATGCTGGAGGCCCATGGCGCCCGCGGCACGTTCTATGTGTCGGGCGGCCTGGTCGGCGTCGACACGGCGAACTGGACGTCAGGCAACGATGACGACGTGCTGTCGCTGCATCGCCGCGGCCACGAGATCGGCTGCCACACCTTTTCGCACCGCCGCACCAGCGATCTCGATGTCAGCTCGCTTGCCGGCGACATCGCCTGCAACCGCCGCTACTTCGACTTGCTCGATCCGTCGATGCAGATCGAAACCTTCGCCTATCCGTTCGGCTACGGCTCGTTCGCGCACAAATACCTGCTCAAGTCCAGGTTTGCGACCTGCCGCTCGATCGTGGAGGGCGTGAACTTCGGCAATGTCGACCTGCAGTTCCTGCGCGCGATGCCGCTGATCGATCGCCAGATGGATCGCGATGCAATCGAGCGGGCCTTCGACGAGGCGCAAATCCATAACGGCTGGTTAATTTTCTACAGCCACGACGTTGCCACCCGGCCCAGCCTGTATGGCTGCTCGCCGGGGCTCCTGAACCACGCGCTGGAAACGGCGGCGAAGCGGAATATTCCGGCGCTCACCATGGCGGAGGCGTTCCGATGCGCGAGCGCTTAAACGCTTTGTTTGCCTTTTCAGTGAATAGTCCCTCAAGGACTATGGTTAATTTTTACTGCTGCGTTGTTGCCGCGCGGTCCGCTCTCGCACATCGCACAGCCCGAAGAGTAACCCCTCAGCCGATGTGTGCGGCGTTTGGAATGGAAGCTGGGGTCGATGCTTGATTACGACCAGCCGATAAACAGCCAGGCCAAGAGCCAGGGCGCCGGCGAGCCGCGCCGAAGCCAGGGCTTCAACGTGGTCGACCTGGTCCTGCTGCTGTGGCGTCGCAAGGCTGCGATCGCGGCTGCCGCGCTGCTCTGCGCCTGCATCGCGGTTGCGATCGGCAAGAGCCTGACGCCGAAGTACGCCGCAACCGCGCAGCTCTATGTCGACCCGCGCGAATTGCAGCTCGTCGAGCGCGAACTGACCCCGCGCGCGCAAGACGTTTCGGGTCTCGCGATGGTGGTCGACAGCGAGGCGCGGGTGATCACCTCCAACAGCGTGCTGTTGCAGGTCATCAAGAACACCAATCTCGACAAGGACCCGGAATTCGGCGGCGGCGGCGATGGCAAGAGCCTCCTCGGCGCGCTGCTCGGCCTGGTCGGGATCGAGCAGCGTCCAACGGCAGAACAGCAGCACCAGGCGACGATGAGCGCGCTGGACGCCCTCAGTCGTCACATCAATGTGCGCAAGACCGACCGCACCTTCGTCGTCGACATCGACGTCTGGTCCTATGAGCCAGCCAAGGCGGCGATGCTCGCCAACGCGCTTTCGACTGCCTACCTCGCCGAATCCAAGCAATCGCAGGCCGCCGCCGCCCGGCGCGCCACCAGGGATCTCTCGGGGCGACTGAAGGAATTGCAGGAACGGCTGCGCAACGCCGAGAACGTGCTTGCCGTCTACAAGGCGCAGAACAATTTCGTCGGCACCCAGGACACGCTGATCGCCGACCAGCAGCTTTCCGCCAGCAACCAGCGGCTCGCCGCCGCGCGGGCACTGACGCTCGATGCGCAGGCGAAGTACGACCAGATCGAGGCCAGCCGGCGCAATTCGAGCGACCCCGGCGCGATCCCCGAGGCGCTGCAGTCGCCGACCATCGCTAACCTGCGCGCGCAATATGCTGATGCCAAAAAGCGGCAGGCCGAACTGCAGAGCGAACTGGGCCCGCGGCATCCGGCGCTCCGGCAGGTCGAGCAGCAGGTCGAGGATCTCCGCCGTACCATCAGGGAAGAGATCGAGCGCTTCGCGCAGGCCGCGAAGAACGATTTGACCCGCGCCCGCGACTATGAGGCATCACTGAACAAGGCGCTGGACGCGCAGAAGCGCCAGAGCGTGCAGATGAGCCAGGCCTCGGTGCGCCTGCGCGAACTCGAGCGCGATGTCGAGGCGAGCCGCGACGTCTACCAGTCCTTCCTCAAGCGCTCGCGCGAGACGGAGGAACAGGAGAGCCTGAACACCTCGAGCGCGCGCGTGATCGGCGAAGCCACCGTGCCGCAGCGGCGCACCTTCCCGCCGGCGATGAGCCTGCTCGCCATGATCGGCTTCGTGCTCGGCGGGCTCGCGGCCGCGG
>NZ_PSRR01000437.1 GCF_004296405.1 Bradyrhizobium sp. Leo170 | reverse complement strand
CCGTGAGCTCGAGCGATTCCCAGATCTCTGGCGAAAAGCCATCCATGCGTCAACTCTAGCTTTGCACGTAGCCACCCCCGCGCGATAATCGCGTGGAGTTTTTGCCCTTTAAGAAAATCGACGAAAGCGCGTGTCGCTTTATTATTGGCGCCGCTCTCCAACAGCACGGCATTTGGCCCCATCGGGCCATAAGACTCCCGCGCCACCAGCCAGGGCAAACGGGTTTTGCTGTTTGTGAGCTCGGACGGCGCGACAAATCCGAGCTCGGCATTACCGGTCTCGGATCGATCGGCGTGTGTGATGCTGGCGGTATCGGCCCTCGGCTGAATCGCCGCACTGACGCCTGGCGCTTTCATGACCTGCACCGCCGTTGCGCCATCATAAGGTGCGGCGGCCGGATTGCAGATCGATGACTTTGCCACAGACATCATCTGAAGGCTATCCGCGCGATTGGCGAACTTCACATTCGAACGCCACAGCACGAACTTGCCGCTCTTAGAGGTGAAGCTGTTTCCCGATACCGGGAGACGCTTCTCGCTCTGTTTACTTGGGCGGAACTGGTCGGCCGACAGAAGGATGCAAAGCGCGGGTTGGATGATCCAGCTGCAAAAATGTCCGTGCGCGCGTGAGCTCAACCCGGCCTCGAGCCGCGTCGTCTGAGTGAGCGGTGATGCAATCTCGTTGCTCGGCAGACGGACGTTTGCGGCAAGGGTGGGACTGATGTTCACCGCTGCTGCTTTTTCGAGCAGGATCAGAATCAGAGTTGCATTGATTAGGATCAATCGGGCAAGCCTCATTGGGAAGTCTCTCGGAGCGGGGCGGCCTGCGACCAGTTTGGCCGCGACGGCTTCTGCTCCTGATCCCAGCAAACGGCGTGCCGCTCGCGAAATATGATGCGCGCCTTGCGCCACAGCAGCCAAACACGCTTAAGCGCCAGCCTGGCTGTTGAATTGCGGCGGAATGGCCCCAGCGCCGTGTCAGCTTTCCGACTTCGGCGTGTTCAACCGAACATCTCTAGCCTCTTGAACGAAAAACTTCTTGGGATACTCCGCCCCAACCTTGGCTCCGCCGCGCCGTGATGTCCGACCTTGGATCTTTGAACGGCTCGAACTCCGATCTCCGGCTCATCGGCCGGCCCAACGTAGCCCCCTGGCCTGGGGGTGTCGGAATACGATAAGTTCTGCCTTCACGTCGCCGCTATGAAGCGTCCGTTCGAGAAAAACTCTGTGGCAAGCGACTCGTCCAGGCGCGGCAGGAGCTCAGCGTGTATCGTCCGGTGAAGGAGTATCGAGGCTGTCGTTTGTAGCTGTGCGAAACAATATGACCGAGGCCGGATAACGCCCGGGGGCAGGCTGTATCAAGGCCTTTGAAGGCCTGTCTCCACATGTCGATGGCGTGGATGCGTGCTATCCAAAAAATCAATTTTACCAATGTTACGGAACGTTGCATTGACAGCACCTGACGCCCGACGAATCACGTCGCTGCTTCTGTCGCGCGACGCGTCGCGACGTGGCTCGGCTGGGGGATGGCGCCGCGTTCGCGTCGAAGCGCGTCATGGAAGCAGCAGCATGGCAGTTCAACTCGCGAAGGAAATTGTCGCACGATGAAGGAAAACGCCGTCGGCGGCGGCGAGACAACGACCGCCAGGCAACTGACCTGGTGTGGCATCCAGTCGCTGGAGTTGAGGGACATCATCTGCGACCTGGAGCAGTCCGACGCGATCGAGATTGAGATGAACACGGATGACGCCTGATCGAATCTCAAGAATGTCGGCGACGCGACTGTCCGCGGCGTGGTCGCTGAGAAGGCCTGAATGGGGAGGCGCGTCGTCATTACCGGAATGGGCGGGTTGGGGACCGACGGCGCCTCCATCTATAAGGAGATACGCGAAGGCCGCTCCGCCATTGGCCCGATCGCAACTCCGAGCTCAGGATAGGGGCCAAGCTCAAAACCCTTCCCGAGCATGACATTGCCGCAAGCGGCTGGTCGATCTCGAGGTCGCGCCCACTCTGCCGCGCGAGCGCAAGGTGCGCGTCGCGCCGAGCAATGCCTTTGCCCTCGGCGGCACGAACGTGGTTCTGGGATTCAGCCAAGTGTCGTCAGGAGACAGTCGGTCCACAGTCTCGTCGGTTGAACGGCCGCATGGCTTTGGCGCTTGGCGCGCGACTTGCTTAACAAAAGAAAACACAGGTAACTGCCGACCTACCCTCGGAATTCACGCTGCGATCTGTCGGATTTCCGACATCGCCGTCTTCAATGGGACACGGCTGGCATAAAAGCTCGTCTGATGCCGTCACCGCTCAACGCGCGGCGGCTCGGTGTTCGAGTTCGTATAGGGAAGGAGCGTCATGACCACCATCGCAACTGCGGCGCCCGCGCGGCCGTCGCAAACTTGGTACAAAATTCTCTACGTTCAGGTGCTGATCGCGATCTTGATTGGCGTCGTCGTCGGTTGGCTGTGGCCGTCGCTCGCAACCAACGACTGGATCAAGGCGCTCGGTGATGGATTCATCAAGCTGATCAAGATGGTCATCGCGCCGATTATCTTCTGCACCGTGGTCTCGGGCATCGCGCACATCCAGGATGCGAAAAAGGTCGGCCGGGTCGGCCTCAAGGCGCTGGTCTATTTCGAGATCGTCTCCACTTTTGCCTTGTTGCTCGGCCTGGTGATGGGCAATCTTTTCCAGATTGGCCACGGCCTTGCGGCCAAGCCCGATGCCGCAGCCGTCGCCAATTACGTGAAGCAGGCGGAAGCCTCGAAAAGCGTCGATTTCATCCTCAATATCATTCCCGACAGCGTGGTCGGCGCGCTGGCGCGCGGCGATATCCTGCAGGTACTCTTGTTTGCCATCCTGTTCGGCTTCTCGCTGATGGCGCTGGGTGAGCGCGGCGAGAAGTTGCGCGGCATGATCGACGACACGGCGCACGCCGTGTTCGGCGTCATTGCCATTGTCATGAAGGCAGCGCCGATTGGCGCGTTCGGCGCCATGGCTTTCACGATCGGTAAGTTCGGACCCTCGGCGCTCGGGAATCTGATCGGGCTCATCGCGCTGTTCTATGCCACGGCCGCGCTATTCGTGGTAGTCGTGCTTGGTCTGATCGCGCGTTTCGTTGGCTTTTCGATCTTCAAGTTTATCGCCTATGTCAAAGACGAGCTCTTGCTCGTGCTCGGCACCTCGTCCTCGGAAAGCGCGCTGCCGCAGTTGATGAAGAAGCTCGAGCGGTTAGGCTGCTCCAAGCCCGTGGTCGGGCTCGTGGTGCCGACCGGCTACTCCTTCAACCTCGATGGCACCAACATCTACATGACCTTGGGAACGCTGTTTATCGCGCAGGCGCTCGGGGTCGATCTCACCTTCGGCCAGCAGCTCACGATCCTGATCGTGGCGATGCTGACGTCGAAAGGCGCAAGCGGTATCACCGGGGCCGGCTTCATCACGCTCGCGGCGACGCTATCAGCGGTTAATCCGGCGCTGGTGCCGGGCATGGCAATCGTGTTCTCGATCGATAAATTCATGAGCGAGGTGCGTGCACTTACCAATATCATGGGCAACGGTATTGCCGCGGTGTTCGTGTCCTGGTGGGAAGGCGAACTCGACGAGGCCACGCTTCATGCGCGGCTCAACCAGGAAATTGGTGCGGCCGACGGCGAGACCACAAACACGACGGGGTAGGGGCTGCATTTCTGTTCGTCATTCCAGGACGCGTTGACGCAGGTGTACGCGAACTCGCGAGTCTTGCTTGTCCAAGTCGGCAGCAGCCGACTTGGATTACGAAGGCGGAATCTCTCGCCGCGACCTCTGGATTGCCGGTTCGCTCGCTTTCGTGAGCGCGCCGGAATAACGTCCTAAAGAGGCTGCTCCGTGAGACGAGGGGACGAAACCCTCGGTTTCGCCGGGCGGTTTCTCATGAGCGCCGAGTCTGAACAACTGCTTGAAAGTGATAGTCCTCTATCCAATCGCATGACGGCGAAGCGTTAGCGAAGTGCAATGCCCCATCGCAAGCGGGTCTGAAGGTTAGCTTGAATCGAATTTGGATTCCCAAATCAGGAGACTTCGGATTTACCATGCTGGCTGGGCCTGGAGGCCAGCACGGATCGGCAAGCCTTACTCTGAGGATCTTCGGAAGCGGGGCGTTGCAGGGTTGTTTCCGGTGGATTGTCCTGCAACGAGGCGGCTAAACATTCGGTGTTGCGGTCAGCACGGCCGTTGGATGGGCGCGACGGCATTGCGAGACCGGCAGCGTGGTGCCCGGCAGGGATGCGCGGCAACAGGTCGAAGGCCATTTCCGGCAAACACCGCGTCCGGGTTTTAGGGCGAATCAAGGGGACTTCACCCTGCGCGGCTTGGTCGCCGAGCTCACTGATCGCGGACCTAAGGCTGATTACCGTTCAATATGGGAGTTCTCCACGCCGAGAAGCTCAGCTTGAAAAAACTGTGGCTGGCGAACGCGAGATCTGGGCCAGGACCGATATGGGGCCTTGCGGGGGTGCGCCGCGTGGCCAGAGGATTCACAGCAAGAGTCCCAACGGCCGCTGGACGACCATAACCTTCCTGGCCGCGTTGCGCCATGACCGGATTGAGGCGCCATGGTTTCTCGAGGGCCGAACGATGGCGAGAGTTTCCGCCTCTACGTCGAGAGAGTCCTCCTTCCGACGCTTTGTCCCGGCGACATCCTAACCATGGACGATCTCGGCAGCCACAGACGCAAAATCGTGCGTCAGCTTACCCGCCTCGTGAATTTCGCATAAGTGCCGCTCTCGTGAACCCAGAGCCGATTCTTGGCATCGTGCGACCGTCTTTACAGCTCCGTCTTCGTGCCACAGACTTTTACAGATATAGCGCGCTCGAGCTCGGACGCCAAACCACTCAAGTGATCCGCAAGCTTTGCGAACAGCTCTCGCTTTTCCTGGTCAGTTGCCAGATCGCTGATCAATTTGCACTCGGCTGCATCGGTGCGGAGCTCTTTCAGTTGCTTCTGCAGGTCTTTCATCGGTATGCCCGTGGAGCGGCTATTCAGACCAATTAATCGGAGTGTACTTCAGCTCTCGCCGCTCCATTTCCGAACGAAGCAATTCAGCATAGCTGCGCAGATTGTTACCGACAAAGCGGCAACGTCCGCCGTCCGCGCGACCAGCCAACACTTGCCGCCGCACACTTTCCCAAAGAAACAATAAGCTCTCATCTTTCGAGTTTGAAAACCTCATCCGGACACCCCAATCCTTGCGCGCAAATGCTACCGCCATCTCAACGGCCTGAAGTGTTCGTTTCGGACACTCCCGCGCAGAAACCAAGTACCCGTTGCACATTTGCCACATGAGCCTTTCGGTCACCGCCCTACGCCTATCAGGCGGTTGGAGCAGAGCAGCTGGGTCTTACAGCTTCTGTCTTTGACGGTTCCACATGCTGCCAGCTAGTCGCTGTGGCTCGGACTCATCACTTGGCTGCGAACGCATTTCGCGCTCAGGAAAAAAATTGACTGTGTAAGCGGTCGCGCAGTTCAAAAGGAAGTGAGCGATGGAGGTGGCGTATGTATTCGGCTCTTGTCGGGACTCTTATTCTTTTGAGCATTGGCATCCTATTGGCCCACGCGCCGGACGCTTTTCGCTCGGGTCGTGACAGCAATTCCCGACACTAGCTATACTCTCATGCAAACAGCGCCGCGCCCGCCTCAGTGCTGACGACGGATCGCGCCCGGGTAAGCGATCGAGTGCTTCTCTTAGAGCGCCGTCGTGCGTGCAGAGGCCCTCTCCCGTGAGCATAACCATATCAGCGGCCTCGCCCTTGGCCGCTCGGGAGATCCGGCCATCGGCGACTTCGGCGATCCCAAGGTGATCCGGAAATACTGCGAACTGATCGCGGATCCGATCCGCACGCGGGGATCGTATCCTTCTCGCAAGTCGGCGCGAGGCTCAGATCAGACCCGATCAGGAGGTCGCTTATATAGGTGCCGTCTAGCTCTAACAGCCTGTTGAAGAAGTCGGTAGCGAAGCGTTTCGTATCGTGATTCTCTAGGACCAGGATTTAACTGGGGGCGCGATGCGGGGA
>NZ_PSRR01000436.1 GCF_004296405.1 Bradyrhizobium sp. Leo170 | reverse complement strand
CACGCTCTTTAAGCTTCTGATTTCGCGTTGAAAAACCAGCGAGCCCGCGGATGACACCAGGTGTTTTGAAGGTGACAGCAATTGTGCCGCTGTCAGAAGCCGAACAAGGATCGCAAGCATCAAACGGGCAAAAGCCGGCTTGGCGCGGGCCCTTTCGATGCGTTCATGCGTGGAACGGAAATTGCTAATTTCTCATACAAGCCGCTTGGAGAGCGATAATGCAGATGGGCGTCGAAACCTCGAAGGCGGAAGACCAGCGACCGGTCTTCGTGGTCGATGATGACGAAATCACCCGGGTGGCTTTGCAGCTTATGCTGCACGATGAGATCGAAACGCACGAGCTTGCAACGCCTGAAGAGGCTTTTGTCAGGCGCGTCGATTGGTTGAAGCCCGATCTGGTGCTGCTCGGCGCCTCCTTTTTCAAACAAAAGGGGCCGCCGTTGATCGGCCAATTGGCGGCCCATTTTTCCGAGGTGCGGATCCTGATCGTCTGCGAGAAATCCGACGAGGCCACCGCGGCCGAAGGCATCAAGGCGGGCGCGCACGGCGTGCTTATCAAGCCTCTCACCTTGGAAGCCGTCCGCAAGAAGGTCGATGGTATTCTCGAACGCGGCGCCACCGCGCCCATCGTGCAGCTCAGGGTGCTGAATTAGGCCACGCCATGGCGACGATCATTTTCTATCAAAAACCCGGCTGCGCCACCAACGCGCGCCAGATGCAGGCGCTGAAGGCCGCGGGCCACCACGTGATTGCCAAGGATATCTTGAAGGAGCCGTGGCGCGCGGAGCAACTGCGCCAGTTCTTCGGCAATACGCCGGTCGGATCCTGGTTCAACCGCGCCGCGCCCCGTATCAAGTCAGGCCAAATCAATCCCGACATAAGCGACGCGGCGAGCGCACTCGCGCTGATGCTGAGCGATCCGCTCCAGATAAGGCGCCCGCTGATCAACGCCGACGGCGCAAGATGCGCAGGATTCGATCATGAGCCCGTGCTGTCGCTGCTTGGGCGGAGCATGCAGGACGATCTCGAGCGATGCTCGAGCGAGGCAGCCGGAGGGTACTGCCGGAGCGGGTGAGCTACGCTACTCGCTAGTTTAACGAGAGGCGAAGAAAGCGGAGTTTCCCCGCTCCCCTTTCTTCGGGCGCGGCAGCAGGCTCGCTGAAGACGATCGGGGCTCTACACGCGCGTCTATAATTTTAATTAGGGTTGATGAAAAAGCCCCAAGGTGCAGCCCGCCAATGCGGTCATCGCGGCGGAGCCGGCACATTCGCCGATGCTGAATTGCGCGTGAAAGCCGGACATCAGTGGACGCTTCGCTGCACGTTCCAGTTCGACCGCATCGACATTCGTAGTGACATCGATCAAGCCGAGCGAGGCGCCGAAGGGCTGTTTCATGTCGCCCCACAACAAATTGGCGGGGCGGCCGGACGCCATGGAGGACGTGCCGAGTCCGTCCCTACAGCACCGCCCCGCCTGCGACCGGTGATGGTGCCCCGAATGAAGCAAGCGATGTGCCGATTTTGAAAGTTGGCTACAGTCGCTTCGTACTGGGTGTGTGTAGCGTCATGTGGTGGATATTGGTCTCAAAGCCGACAAAACGACCCGCTCTAGTTCAGTGCGCCCGAAAGCTCCGCCAAGCGGTGTCACTATCAGCGGTGTGTGATCACGTCGGGGTTGTCGACCACCATGTCGAGCAGCGTGTCCTCGACCATGCGGCAATCCACGCCCTTGATCCGGACGCGGCGAGCATCGCCGTGCCGGAATACAACCCAATCGCCGGCCTTGACATCCTGGCCGTGGAAATAGGTGCCGGTCTGCGGCTCATGCTTGAAGGCGGTCTTGCCCTTCTTGAGCACCAGGCCGACGGTGTCCTGCCAGACTGATTCCTTGATCGCGCCGGTCGACAGGATGAGCCCGCCATCGATCTTCTCCGGCTCGATGTAGATGCTGACCCCTTTGTTGTTCAGCAGCTCGATGGTGCACAGATCGCCAACGAGCTTCATCAGCTCGGCCCTTCTCGTCCTCCGAATTGGAACGGCGTTCCAATGTCGAAACACGTACCATCCCTCTCCTCCTGGTCTTTCAGGATGTCTTCCAGCGTCTAAGCGAGCAGGTGCGCAGCGGCGGCGGGCGCCTTTACCCCACATTGCGCTGATACTGGCGCCCATCTGTGAGCTTGCCGGACGTGATGGCGTCGATCGCCTTCTTATTTAGCTCATCAAGCTTAGCCTTCGGCGTTCGGCTAGATTGGTATCGATGATGACGCTCATTTACGGCCCGCCCACTCGTTTCCGAGCCAATTACAGGAGCGCCATGCGAGTCAGCGGCCATCTGACAAAGAAATGGCCGCCTGCGTTGCCACAAGCGGCCGAAGTCTAGGGAGGAAACGCCCAAGGAGGGCAGGACGCAGCCTAGAACGACCGCCATCAGCAGCTCAATTGAACGTAGGTAATCGTCGGGTATCCAAAGGGTAGGACGGAACGATACGAAGGTTTATGTCGAGATCGGCTAGGCAACGCCAAACTCGCCGCTCGCGCCCGGCTCGGCCACCATATGCCGCACCAGGATCATTTCCAATCCGACTTCCGAACAAGGGGCGACGCGGAATTGATTAGTCAATTGCCGGCCGGCACCCTTCAGATAGAGGAGGAAGCCGGGCAACTTGGCGAACATTGCTGCCTCAATGAATCCCCGCGTATGCGCGGGCATGGCGGCGCAACTTCGAGGCCCCTCGATCGCGCGTTACCGCTGTAGCTGGATTGCATTAGAGCGTGATCCGCAAACGTGGAAACCGCTTTTCCGAGAAGATCATGCTCAAACAAAAAATATAGAGCGGAATGACGATTCGAAGAAAAGTCAGTCATCACGCCTTACGGTCGTGATCCTTTCGCAACATGGCGACTTGATCGTGTCTCGACCGCCCGATTTTGATTCGCATCAAATCCTTCGCGATGCCGCGTGTGTGACAGAGACGTCGCGCGACTCCCCGCGCTGACTTGGGAATCGAAGAATTTGATGAGAACAAGAACAATTCTGACGACAGCCTCGCTGCTCGTGAGGCATTCGGTGGGGCCACCATGTCGCTGCAAGCTGCCGATCTCGCATCGGCGGCGATCTACACCAAAGCGCCGCCGGTCGAACCATTCAATCCCTGGATGATCCGCCTGCGCGTGCTCGGCGTTTTGCCGGATGCTCGAGGTAGCTCGGTTAACGTCTTCGGCGTTCCGGGCCTGTCGTCACCGAATTTGGGGCTCTCGATCAGCGATCAAGTGGTCCCGGAGCTCGACATCACCTATTTCTTCACCCCGAACATCGCCGCCGAACTCATTCTCGGCGCGACCAAGCATCACATCAACGGCACCGGGACGCTCAACGGGCTCGACATCGGCAAATCCTGGCTGTTGCCGCCGACGTTGACGCTGCAATATCACTTCACCGATTTCGGCGCGTTCAAGCCGTATATCGGTGCCGGCATCAACTACACCGTATTCTTCAACCAGTCGGCGGGCAACACGCCGGTCGCTGGCCTCGCGGTCACCGACCTGCAGATCAGCAACCAAGTTGGCGCCGCGGTCCAATTCGGCTTCGACTACATGCTCGACCGTCACTGGGGCTTCAACGTTGACGTGAAGAAGTTGTGGCTGCGGCCGGATTATTCGGCGACCGTAAACAAGGCGATTCCGGTCACCGGGCGCGCCAATATCGACCCATGGCTGGTCGGCGGCGGCATCACCTACAAGTTCTGACCCAAGAGCACGATCGGGGAAAAGTGGAAACCGGGTTGCGCAAACAAAAAGATCGAGCGAGCTGACGGTTCGAAGAAGCGTCATCTCTCTCAGCGCCGGGAGCCGGGCCCGGCGCCGCATTCGCTTTAGCTTTGCGCTATTGGCGGAGCCAACATGAGGTGACGGACCAGATCGAAGGGTAAGAGTGATTGATCAAGCCATTTTCCATCTCGGCGAGCGTCGCGCAAAGCGCCACAAGGACATCAACGTCAGGGATTCAAACGGCTCGCCGCTGGAGGTGGCAGGGCATGGTGATCAGGGACTTGAAATCCAAAGGCTCGTCCACGGTGATCAAGCGCGCACCCTGATCAGGAACATCCATCTTACCGAGGATCCCGACGAAAGCGAAGGCCGCACCTATAAGGTCAAGGGCCCGGTTGGGCACGGAGTTCTTGATGAAGGACCGTGAGGTCACCACCACTCATCACCCTGGCGAAAGAGGGTAACCCAGGATTCCAGAGACGCCAGTCGTCAGATGGAAGCCGAGGCTAACTTGATAGCCCGCGCAAGCTGCCTTTAACCGAGCCCTCAGCTCCGCTTCAACACCATCACCAGGCGGTCGACACGTTTACCTTCCTTGAGATGGGACTCGACGATTTCGTCGATGTCGTCAGGCGTGGTTGGACGGTACCAGACGCCATCGGGATAGACCACCATCAAGGGACCGGCCTTGCAAAAGCCGAGGCAGCCCGCCGCCGTGAAGCCGATATCGGTGAGCCCTTGCACTTCGATCGCCTTGCTCGTCCTGTCCCACAGGGCTTGCGCACCAGCTGCACCGCAGCTGCCGTGCGGATGAGTAGGCGGACGCTGGACGTGGCAGGCAAAGACATGATGCCTGTAGAGTTGAGGAAGCTCGAATTCCGTTTCTGAGTTCATGAGCCCGCCACGCATTCGATTGGGTTCATCTGAAGGGGGACAAGGTCCGAGTGCACCGCTCGGGACCGCGGTCGTCAGCGCGAGCGCGTGAAGCTCGTCACCCATTATCCCGTTGAGCGCCGCATACACAATCTGATGCTGCTTCGGCTCTTGACTGTGAAGGCGCGCGAAACGACGCGGGCGCCATAATGATCGCCGTCGCCGGCTAGATCAGTCATGGACACCTCCGCGTCCGAAAAGCCTTTCCTGATCAGGGCTTCGATGTCTGGTCCCCTCATCGCGATCTGCCTTGCTCCCGCTTGGCTTGCTCCACCATCTTGCTTCTCCATGCAAGCTTCGAACCAAGATGCGCGCCGCGCGCTTCTGCGCCGATCCTTCTCGGTCTGCCGACGTACAACTGCCACTCATCGTCACGTTTGCTACAGCAACGGTCTCTTTTGTTGCGGACGTGACAAACATCGAGCAGACGCGTGCGCCTCCAGCTTTTCCGCAGCTAGCCCCCAAAATAGCCGAAGAATCCCGATCCTTCCGCATGGCCCGGCTCTTGCAATGTCATCTCGCGGAAGGATGTAGCGCGTCACGACCGTCGTCTTCTCGGAGGAGCCCATGAATTTTCGCCAAGCTGCCTGATGAGCTCGACGCCTCGCTACAGCAGGGCATGACCGCTTACCGGCACCATTCGGCGCGAACCGACCGCATCTTTCGGTGAGCGCTGAACGCTCTGACGAGAGCGCGCGATCGCCGAGCGCGGCTTGCGCAAGGGCGCAAGCCAAGCCGGCTGGGACCACGACGGCGCCCATGGCAAACCACAATCGGGGATGCCAGTGGCGTCGGCGCTTCACGCTCTCCGCCTTGAAGGCGCTTGCCTTCAATCAGTTGATTCCTGGGGCAAAGACCTCGATTACAAGGCTAGGGTCAATGGATATGTCGCTTGAATTGATGCGCGTGACTGGGGTTTGTACTTCGCAGGATTGTTCCCCCTCTCCCTGCATGCACGGCCAGCCTACTCTAAAGCGAGTCTCCCAGAACTCCTGATACAGGATCGTCATTTCACTGCCTAACGGTCCTGTCACGTCTGGGTCTGCGATCCCCCCTGCCAGCCCAGACGGAGCCCTCGGCGGTTGTAGCCGCCGAGGGCTTTCTTTGTCTCGAGCGCGTTTTGGATGTCACTAACACCTGTTCGCCTCGGCTCCCCCCACAAATGGGGCCTCATTGGAAGCGAAGCCGGCACGCGGATTCACCCGACCAAAAATGGTGCTGGCGTCGACGTTCGCCGCCTTGCCGCCTCACTCGGTGGACAGCGTGAAGCCGCGCCGCTCGCGTTCGTCCGCACGCGATTTTATGGATCTAGCAATGTGGGGAGGCTGCCCCCCGATTCTGAAAGCACGCGGGCGTGCCCTATCGCAGGCTAG
>NZ_PSRR01000435.1 GCF_004296405.1 Bradyrhizobium sp. Leo170 | reverse complement strand
GCTAGAGTAGAGCTCCAGAGAGGTGGAGCATGGCAACCACGGCGCGAGAGGACTTGTTGGCCGCAGGTCTTGCAGTCTTCGACCGCGATGGGTTTGAGGGCGCGACGGTTGCGGCCATCCGAACCCGTGCACGGGCCTCCAACGGCAGCTTCTTCCACTTCTTCGGATCGAAGAAGGCGCTCGCCGGCACCCTGTTCCTGGACATCCTGCAGCGCTATCACGCCGCCATGCTCGCGGTGCTCGATCGATCCTGCGGCGCGCGGGACGGGGTCGGGCGGCTGATCCGCGCCCATCTCGACTGGGTCGTCGTCAACCGGCGCGAAGCACGCTTCCTGTTCGAGATATCCCGCAGCGAATGGAGCGATGAGCTTCGTGACGCGCAGCGCAGGGAGAATGTGCGGCTCGCTGACGGGATCGAGAATTGGCGGGCGCCGCTGCTTGCAAGCGGCGAGCTATCGCCGATGTCGCCAACCGTTTTCATCAGCCAGATCATCGGGCCCGCGCAGATCTTTTGCCGCGCCTACCTGTCGGGCCGCGACCGCGGCGATCCGAGGGAGCAGGCCGATATGCTGATTGCCTGCGCGATCCGCGCCGTTGCAGCTCCCGGCGCAGCGGAGAGAAGTGGAGATACGCCATGACAGAGGATTTGGATCGCGACTTCACGCCGATCGCGAAGCGCATCCGCGACAATGTCGGTCGCCAGGGATTCATGAATCACGTCGGCGCCGAATTGTCCGAGCTCGCCCGCGGCACCTGCACCATCGAGGGCGGGCGGCGGCCGGAGCTGTTGCAGCAGCACGGCCTGTTCCACGGTGGCGTCACGGCGTTTCTGGTCGACAACGCAACCACCATCGCGGCCGCGACCACGCGCGGCCAGGCGGCGCTGACGGCCGAATACAAATTGAACCTATTGTCGCCAGCGTCCGGCGATCGCCTGATCTGCCGCGCGCGCGTGATCAAGCCGGGACGGCAGGTCGCCGTCGTCGCGGCCGACGTGTTCTGCGTCATTGACGGCAAAGAGAAGCACACCGCGACCGCGCTCGCTTCGATCGCCATGCTGGATGAGAAGGCGGCGGCCCGAATCGAAAGCCCGGCCTGATCGAGGCCGGGCTTTGATCTTGCCGTAAACGAAGAGGCTTACTTTTCCTCGGCAGCCGGCGCCGGCTCCACCGGCTCCTCCTGCTGCGCTTCCGGATCGAAGAACTCGCCGGCGGCGGCAAGCGCCTCGGCTGCGGC
Source organism: Bradyrhizobium sp. Leo170 (assembly GCF_004296405.1). Classification (GTDB taxonomy): domain Bacteria; phylum Pseudomonadota; class Alphaproteobacteria; order Rhizobiales; family Xanthobacteraceae; genus Bradyrhizobium. Next base: position 4,885 of record NZ_PSRR01000435.1, on the reverse strand, counting down.
GTCCTGGTCTTCCTGGCGGCTCGAGATGTCCTCGCCGCGCTTGATGCGCTCGGCTTCATCCGCGCTGCGCGCGACGATGACGGTGACGTTGGTCTCGACCTCGGGGTGGACGGCGATCGTCACCTTCTGCTGGCCGATCACCTTGATCGGCGAGTCCAGCCAGACCTGCGGCCGGCTGACGATGATGCCGTCGGTCGCCAGCGCCGTGACGATGTCGCGCACCGAAACTGAGCCGAATAGCTGACCGCTTTCGGAGGCCTGGCGAATGATCATGATCTCGCGGCCGTCGATCTTCTCGGCCACCTTGCTGGCTTCGGACTTGGCCTGAAGATTGTTGGCCTCGAGCTCGGCCTTCATGCCTTCGTACTTGGCGCGGTTATCGGCGGTGGCGCGCAGCGCCTTGCCGCGCTTCAGGAGGAAATTGCGCGCAAAGCCGTCGCGGACCTTCACGACCTCGCCCATCTGGCCGAGCTTGGCGACACGTTCCAAAAGAATGACTTCCATATTGCTTCTCCTTCAATCTTGGTTTGGGTTGATCGGTTGAATTCAGGATGCAGGGAGCGGTGGCGGCCTGGTCCGTAGATAGCGTTGGCGCAATCCGAACAGCGCGTCGGCTATTCCGAGCACCACCATCGCCATCACCGGCCAGGTGAAGATCACAACCACGGCATAGGCGCAGCTCAGCCAGAGTGTGCGGCTATTGAGCGATTGCGTCACCGTGTGCAGCACGGCGAAACCGGTGAGCGCATAAGCCGCCATCAGGGCGGTGGTCGTGACCTGTGCGAGGATGGCCAACAGGCCGCTCGTGAAGCAGAGGGCGATGGCCACGCACGAAGCCACCAATGTCATTGCCGGGAGCGCAGTCGCCCGCAGTTCGGGCCACGGGCGTCGCAGGCGGCCCGAGGTCGCCGTGATCAGGGTCGCCAGCCAGAGATTGATCGTCAGCGATATCATGGTGACGATGACCGCGGCGAGCGGTGCGACAGCCACCATAGCGTCGACCACGCGTTCCATGTCGGCGCTCGCTGTCACCATGCGCGAGTCCAGAACCCGCATCAGACCGCGCTTCATGGCACCCGCGATGCTGGCGGCGTCGGTGCCCAGCGTGAGCAGGGCCGCCATCGTGGTGAGCACGGCAAAGCCTGCAATCCAGAGCAGGATACGGCCGACCGGATACCATTCGAGATTGGCGGTCGCCGGAGCGGGCCCGCCAGTTGGGCTCGGCTCGGCAACCGGGCGTCCCAGTAGCGCGAGGTACCCGAGCCACCAGGCCGGCAGCGCAACCATGATGACAAAGGTGATGCAATAGGGCAGGCCGAAGATCGCGCCGAGGCCCGACGCGGCCGCAATGCCGCCAATACTTGCCGTGAGCGGACCCCAGCCGAGCCCTGCCATCATCAATGGCAGCGGCGCCAGCCAGAACAGCAACAGCGAGATCATCGCGCCCGAAATCATCGAGGCGAACATCAACGCCGACGCGCAGCCAGCAGCGATAGCAATGAACAACGTCGCGATCATTAGCTGTCCCGCTCCTTTCGAGCGGTTAGAGGTCCTGCTTGAGAACCCCAACCATCGGCGACCGGACGACCCGGAAGCCTTATGAGCAAATGGTCCGCAGCGCGCGAGGTGCTGCGGACCGGATTGACTAGCGAATCACGTAGGGCAAGAGGCCGAGGAAGCGCGCGCGCTTGATGGCGCGGGCGAGTTCACGCTGCTTCTTGGCGGAAACGGCCGTGATGCGGCTCGGCACGATCTTGCCGCGCTCGGAGACGTAACGCATCAGCAGCTTGGAATCCTTGTAGTCGATCTTCGGCGCATTCGCTCCCGTGAACGGGCAGGACTTGCGGCGACGGAAAAACGGACGGCGGGCACCGGCTTCAGCCATGATTCTTACTCCTCGGTCGCAGCGTCTTCATCGCGCGGGCGGCGCGGGCCACGGTCGCCGCGGAATCCACCGCCGTCGCGATCGCCACGGAAGCCGCCACCCTCGCGGTCACCGCGGAAGCCGCCGCCGCGATCATCGCGCTCACGGTCACGGTCAGCCTTGCGCATCATCGCCGACGGGCCTTCCTCGAGCTCCTCGACGCGGACGGTGAGATAGCGGATGACGTCTTCGCTGATCCGCTCCTGGCGCTCGATCTCGCTGATTGCGGAAGAGGGCGCGTCCAGGTTCATCAACACGAAATGCGCCTTGCGATTCTTGTTCATGCGGTAGGTGAGGGAGCGCACGCCCCAATTCTCGGTCTTGGTAACCTTGCCGCCGGCCTGTTCGACGATACCGGTCATCTGCGCGGTCAGCTCGTCAACCTGCTGGGTGCTCGCGTCCTGGCGCGCGAGAAAAACATGCTCGTAAAGAGGCATGGATGTCCTTTCTAAAGTTGGCGCGGTTCCCGGCGACAAGCCCTTCGAGACCTTCGGAAAGGACTCGATGTTGCTCAGAAGGCGGAAGCACGGGACGACGAGCCGACTGGCCCTGCCACATCAAAATCAACGAATGAAATTGCTGAGACCGTCCGTTCAGCTCCCGGCCGGGACCCACGGATGGCGGGCTTTATAAGGATTTTGCGCGTTTTGGCAAGGTTGCCGGGCGAGGTTTTTGGCGGCTTGGCGGGCCAATCTGCGCCGGATCGGTTCGTCCAGCTCCGTCTTGATTTATTTGTTTGTATATCATACAAATAAATCGAGGAGGCGTCTGATGGCGGCCAAAGCTGCGTCCGAATCGCCAGCCGGCGATCCAAAACATGCCGTTCGGGCCACACGCGCGGCCGGGCGCAAGATGCGTTCGCTGCTCCTCGACGCCGCAAGCCGCCTGTTCAAGGAACAGGGGCTCGCCGGCGCCTCGATCACCGATATCGCTGCGGCCGCGGATGCCTTTCCGAGCCAGATCACCTACTACTTCCGCACCAAGGAAGCGCTCTTCGTCGAGGCCGCCTGCCGCGACATGCTCTATGTGGCGCGCGCGGCGGAGGAGGCTGCGCTGCGGGCGGAGACGCCGCGGGACTACACGCGTGCGCTGGTCGAGACGGTGACGGCGACCGATTCGGTCGCCTTCTTTGCGGAGGCGCTGACCCTGACGCGGCGCCGCCAGGATCTCGCGCCGCTCGTGGAGCGGACCATCGAGCGGCTGCACAGCGAAGGGCTGCGCGCCTATGCGGGGCAGATCGAACGGCACGGCTGGCGCACGCTGCGCGACCCCGCCGCGACCTCGCGGCGGTTCTGGGCAGCTGCGATCGGCGTCATCCTCGAAGGCTATGCGATGGGCCGCTCGGCGGAGGAGCTGTGCAGCGAAATGCTGCGCGTGCTCTGCGAGCAGGCCACCACCACATCCAGCGCCGAGAACACGCGCCTGCGCCTGGTCGGCGATCCCAGCACATCCACTTCCACCTCTCGCGACGAGGAGACTTCGCCATGACCGCGCTTCGCATCCGCGCCCGCGACTTCCTGACCGAGGATCAATTGATCGCCGTCCGCCAGCGCTCGACGTTGAAGGGCATCGCGCTGATTGCGCATGCCTGGGCGCTGATATCAGGCGCGATCGCGCTGGTGGCCTGGTGGCCGAATCCGCTGACATATCTCCTCGCCGTCGCGATCATCGGCTCGCGGCAGCTCGGGCTCGCGATCCTGATGCACGACGGCGCGCATGGATGCCTTTCAGCGGACGAGAAGACTAACCTGACATTGAGCCAGTGGTTTTGCGCCTATCCGATCTTTGCGGAGACGCGCGCCTATCGCCGCTATCACCTGCAGCATCACGCGCGGACGCAGCAGGAGGATGATCCCGACCTCGTGCTGTCGGCGCCGTTTCCGATCACGAAGATGAGCTACCGGCGCAAGTTCATTCGCGACATCACCGGCCAGACCGGCTATCAGCAGCGCAAGGCGCAACTGCTCAATGCGCTCGGGCCGAAGCAATGGCCCTGGCGGCAGCGTGCCGCGCATTTCTGGGAGAAGCTCGGGCCGCAATTCATCGTCAACGGGCTCCTGTTTGCAGGGCTTGCGGCTGCCGGCGTGTGGTGGGCTTATCCACTGCTATGGCTGGTTCCGCTGCTCACCTGGATGATGGTGATCACGCGCATCCGCAACATCGCCGAGCACGCCGTCGTTCCTGACAGCCACGATCCCCTGCGCAACACCCGGACCACGCACGCCGGCTTCCTCGAGCGGCTGTTCATCGCCCCCTATTACGTGAACTATCACCTCGAGCATCACCTGCTGTTCTATGTCCCGTGCTACAACCTGCCGCGGGTTCACCGCATTCTCAGCGAAAGCCGGCACGCCGGCCACATGGAGGTGCAGCCGGGCTATCTTGCGGTGCTGAGACTGGCGACCGCAAAGCCGGATCATGAGGATCGGCCGGGGCAATTGGTGAGCAGCGCACGCCGGGCGAGGGCCGGCGCGGAAGTAGGCGCGGACCAGAGGGCCGGCGGGTTCTAGGGGAAAGTCCCCATTTCAATGCCGCAACGCGGCTTGACATCCCAGCCCCGGACGGTGTCTTACGCGCCCGTCCAGAGCATGATCCGGAAGGAGCGGAAACCGGCTTTCCCGGAGATCATGCCCAAACAGCTTGGGAGCGCCATGACGGCAGCATTCACTTTTCCGGGGCAGGGGTCGCAGGCAGTCGGCATGGGCAAGGCCCTCGCCGATGCCTTTCCGGTGGCCCGGGCGGTGTTCGACGAGGTCGACGCCGCGCTGGGAGAGAAGCTGACCGGGATCATCTGGGACGGTCCGGCTGAAACCCTGCAGCTCACCCAGAATGCCCAGCCGGCGCTGATGGCGGTCTCGATCGCGACGCTGCGGGTGCTGGAGACGGAGGCCGAATTCTCGGTCGGCCGCGACGCGGCCTATGTCGCGGGCCATTCGCTCGGCGAGTACTCGGCACTGGCCG
>NZ_PSRR01000434.1 GCF_004296405.1 Bradyrhizobium sp. Leo170 | reverse complement strand
CCCCGCATTTTTGGCCTTAAGCAGGTAACGATGAGGATCGCATTGACGGCGGATTGGGTTCTGCAGTCGCCTTGGACGAAACGCCGCGAGCAGCTCACACTTTGTGCCGGACCGAGCGGCTGACGGAGGGCGCCACTATCCATAGGCTACCGTTATGACTCCATGCCCGTATTGTATTGGCGCCGAGCGAGACGCCGAATTAGACCATCGTGAGAATAGATCGCTTGCAGCGCGCAACGCCACTCGGCAGACGGTCTTGTCATGTGGTGGCGAGGTGAGTGCTTGGTCACGGGACGTGTTGCGAGCGTGCGCCCTTTCGGAGCTCAGGCGCGATGTTTTCCCGGCGGAGGTCGGTGGCAGGACATGACATGGATGATCGGCAAACGACACATGACTCGGTTAGGGAAAGGGATTCGGCATCTATGTCTTTGTTGTCGACTTGTGCGACGCCCGACAGCCGCTCCCGCCTCCTGCGACGTCTCACGGAGACGGCATTCTTGGCTTGTGTCACGAGCGACGTGGTGAGGGCGAGGCGGATCGCGAAGGGACTTGAGGTCATTGCGCCGGGCAGCCGGGAGTGTGTCATTGCTTATGCGGTCGCAGATCTGACGGCAGGCGATGTTGCAGCAGCGCTGGAACGCCTCGATCCTCTTGCCAAAGCAAATGATGCATATGGGATGGCATTTCAGGCCGTGGCTCTTGGGCTTAATGGACGCCTAAGCGAACGCGATACTGTGCTCAGGAGCCTGCCAAGCGGCGAGCCCGGCCTCGAGGGGTTCCTCACAGCCTTGGGCCAGACCGAGCCAGCCCATACCGCAGGAAAGGACATCTAATGAGCAGCGTAGGTAGTATCCTCCCGCAAACAGGGCCAGCCTTTTTGGCGGTCGAGATGCCAGTCACATCGAAAGTATCGGCTGAATCCGTCGAGGCGTTTCGAGCCGCACTCGAGCCGCCTGTGCCATCGCAGCGAGCTGACGAACCGCTGATCATGGCTGGAGGCGAGCTGACGGAGGAGGGAGGGGGGGCGCTCGTTCCTCGCCTCTCCGATGATATCCTCAGTGGCATGGAAAAACTGAGCGCCGGTTTTGCAGAATCCATGCAAGGCGTGCGCAGGGCCGCCGAAGGCATGAACGCGGGGAGCATCCGCTCGGCTGAGTGGCTCGATGCGCAGGTCCAGCTGTCAGCTATGAGCCTGCAATACGACACTGTGACCAAGGTGCTTGGGAAGGCGACCCACGCTCTCGACACTTTCCTGAGCGGCCAATGAGCCACGGTGACGCGGGGCGTGGTTTTTGTATTGAAGCGGGCGGTGGCACTTCTGGTGCTATTCACGCTGGTCGGCTGCGGATCGAAGATCGAGCTCTATCGCAACCTTTCAGCGCGCGAGGCCAACGAAATGCTTGCATTGCTTCTGCGGCAAGGCATCCACGCGGAACGGACGGCCGAGACCGGCGGCACGACCTCGCTCGTGGTGCCAACAGAGGACGTGCCGCGTGCCATGGCTGTGTTGGACAGCGCCGGGTGGCCTCGCGATCATTTCGCCGATATGGGCACTCTCTTCAAGAAGGACCGGATGATCTCATCGGACACAGAAGAGCGTGTGCGCTACACTTATGGTGTCACACAGGAGCTTTCGCAGACTCTGTCCATTATCGACGGCGTGCTCAATGCCCGGGTGCACGCGGTCTTGCCGGAAAGCGCGAGTGACGATCGTAGTCCACCCGCCCCGCCAACTGCCGCTGTGCTCGTCCGTTACAAGCCCGGTGCCCCGATCGATCAGGTCGTGCCGAAGATCAAGGAGCTGGTCGCAAATAGCTTGAAGGGCGTGTCCTATGATCGGGTCTCAGTTGCCCTTGTAGAGGCCAATCAGGACAATACCACGCTTCGTCGAACGGAAGTGACTGCCGGGGCGTCAGAACGTAGCGACTCATCGCGCCTCTTGATCGGCCTCGTCGGCGGCATGGCGGCATCGCTGATTGGCAATGCAGTGCTCGTCTGTCTCATATGGCGGCGGCGCTTTAGCCATAGGAACGGTATGGCAGCGTCATGAACTTCGGCGAAGCGAACAATCAGACTATGCTCGCAATGAGCTCAGCAACAATCTCGGATGAATGGCTTGATACGTCGTGGGCGGGAGCGATGATGCGCTGCATCGCCGATCCTGCGGCCGATTTCGATGATACAATAGCGTTCGATTGGCCCGAATGGATGCCTCTGGACCTCGCTCAGTCCGACCCGTTTATTCGCGTCAAGCTTGGACGTTGGCTGCTTCGTGGCCAAGGTGGTGAAGCGTCCGCGATTATTTCGGCCGGCAACGCACCACGAACCCGGCTCGCATTTCTGCCGACGCCGGACGCTGCACGCCTTATCTGCCTCGCTGGAGCTTGGACCGGCGTGTCCAGCCTCATCGGCCTTCTTCGGACGGCCGATGTTTTGGCGGCACGCGCCGTTCTCGGAGAAGAGGCCTTGGCATTCGTTTCGCATGCCGCCCTGCTACCGCGACCGACCGCCGAACTGATGTCCGCGGTCAGCGCTTCCGAGATGCCGGCTGCGCCTAATGCATTCCTCTACCGCGGTGCGGCGACGTTCGGCCTTGCGATAGGCGCCATCCCACATGGGCTGCGCGCCCGACTACGATTGCGCCGACCTGCAGCGATCTGGATGGTGGTGGCGGACGCCTGCCGTGACGACAGTGCCGGCGAAGATGCCTTTCGTGCGATGCGGCGCCTGGCCCGCAAAAAGATGCCAACATGGTCGCATTGGTTCAACTGACGTCTGGCAGGGTCCGCATCCTCGGCCCAGGGCGAGTCCTGCCGGCAGAAAACGCACAGACGATCGTGGACGCGGAGCAATTGCTCGCTCAGGCGCGACGCGATGCGGACGCGCTCGTGGATGGGGCGCGCGAAAGCGCAGGGATGATCGAGACGGCAGCCAAGGAAGCCGCGCTGACAGCGGCGCAAGCGACCATCGAACAACGTTTGACCGCGATCGCCGTGGCGTCTCTGTGGATCATGGAGGAGAATCAAGAGCGGATTGTCGACATGGGCCTACAGATCGCACGTCGGGTAATCGATACCATCGCGCCGGATGATGCGGCGGTGCGGATCGCTTTGAATAGCCTCAAATTCACAGGTCATAGCTCCCTCGTCCGCTTACGCGTGGCACCGGCGCATGTCGAAACAGTTCGCAGACAATTGAACGAACTGCTCTCGACGGCGACGTCGCGCGCCGTCGTCGAAGTAATTTCTGATCCGCGTGTCAAAGATGCCGGCTGCATCCTTGAGACCGATGCTGGACTGGTCGACGCCACGATCGAAAGCCAATTAGCGGCGATCGAAGCCGGCCTGCGCAGCAGCCTAAAGGCCTCTGCAACGTGACTTCCGAGCGACCCGAGCAGCCAACGGCAGTCACCGCCATTCATTCTTCGCACGACGGCATCGATCGCTTGTTCCAGCTTGCTCGCACAGTGGTGGCGCAGACGTCGGCAATGCGCGTCCGCGGCCGAGTCCTTCAAATCGTCGGGACAATCATCCGTGCAACGGCACCTCGCGCCCGCATAGGCGACCTGTGCACGCTCCGCAACCCCGAGAACAACTGTGAATTGTCCGCGGAAGTCATCGGGTTCCAGCACGACATCGCCATTCTAACACCGCTTGGCGAAACACAGGGGCTTTCTACCCTCACTGAGGTGATCCCGATGGGAGAGCCTCTGACAGCACCCGCGGGCTGGAACCTTCTTGGCCGGGTGCTTGACGGTCTCGGCCGCCCTCTCGACACATCCACTCATGGGCCCCTGCTTCCAGACGCCCGCGTGCCAGTCCAAAGCGAGGCACCGGATCCCTTGACCCGGCGCATAATTGATCGCGCTCTTCCAGTCGGCATACGGGCGATCGATGGTCTTTTGACGTGCGGGGAAGGCCAGCGCATGGGCATCTTTGCCGCGGCGGGCGGCGGCAAGAGCACACTGCTGTCGATGCTGGTGCGTAGTGCGGCGGTTGACGTGACAGTGATAGCGCTGATTGGCGAGCGTGGCCGAGAGGTGAAGGAGTTCATCGAACACGATCTCGGCTCAGAAGCGCGACGGAGATCAGTTCTTGTCGTTGCGACCTCCGATCGTTCCGCGATGGAGCGGGTGAAGGCGGCCTACGTGGCGACGGCGATCGCAGAATGGTATCGAGATCGGGGACAGCGTGTGCTGCTTCTCATGGATTCGGTAACGCGCTTTGCGCGCGCCCAGAGGCAGATTGGTCTGGCGGCCGGCGAACCGGCCACCGCGCGTGGTTTCCCGCCCTCAGTCTTTGCAACCTTGCCGCAGCTCGTGGAACGCGCCGGCAACAACGATCGTGGATCGATAACCGCGTTTTACACCGTGCTTGTCGAGGGCGATGACGTCACCGAACCCCTGGCCGATGAAATCCGTTCCATCCTGGATGGCCACATTGTGCTCTCACGCACCTTGGCAACGTCGAACCACTATCCCGCTATCGATATTCTGGCAAGCGTCAGCCGTGCTATGAATGCTATCGTGTCGTCGCGGCATGAGAAATTAGCGGGTGAGCTGCGGGCCCTGCTAGCGAAATACCACGAGGTGGAACTATTGATACGGGTCGGCGAGTACAAGAAGGGAGCCGATCCGCACGCCGATACGGCTATCGCCAAGATAGAGAACATACGGGCGTTCCTGCGACAGCCAAGATGTGAACAAATTGGCTTCGACGCAATGCTTCAGGAGCTTGCCACGTGCCTCGCATAACTCCTAAGGCCGTACATCAATTGCTTGAGTTGAGAAAATTGCGGAGTCGCCGGGCCGACGAGACTCTACGAGTGCGGCAGTCAGCCATCGACAAATCCGATGCGGCTATCGAAGCGGCACTGACAATCCTTCGCACATGGCGGCAAGACCGGCCTCGTCTGGAACGCGAGATATACGATTTGCTGATCGGCAAAACCGTCGCTCTCAACGATCTTGAGGAGGCGAAGGCGAAGATGATCTCACTGCACGACCACGAACGGCTGCTCGAACGGCGCCTCGAGGAGGCACTGTCGGAAACCGAACAAGCCCGGCAGGCGCGTGAGGAAGCCTACAACGTCGCACGTAAGGCATATCGGGAGCTCGAGAAATGCGACAATCTGGTGCGTGCCTTGAACGCCGGCCCGCTCTAGGAGAAGGATCTCTGATCTATGGATCTAAGGAGCGGACCCTGCGGGTGCAGCCGTTGTGGGGCAGTTAGGCCTCAGAAGTTCTGTGTAGTAGCGCCTCTGTAAGAAGTTTGTGAGGTCAGCGAACAGACCCATCGGGGCCCTCCGATGAGCTTGCGACGCGCTTGCTGAACTGGGTGGCAAAACTGGCCATTGCGGTCATGTAACCGGTCGTCGCCAATGGTTCTCAGCATTTCTGCTGGCGAGAAAGAGCAGCGTCATCGCTGGCTAGTCATGGGCTGGTCGATGAGCGCGAGCATGATCGCCCGGTTGGTCGCGGATACACTATTAATGGCGATCCGACGCGGCGGGAAGCCGGTTGCGCTGCTGCATCCGAACCAGGACCGCCGTATGCCACCGAGGAGTTCCAGCCGCTGGCCGACAATGACATTGTCTCCACCATGAGCAGCCGGGGCAAAGTCCAAGACGACCCGCTGGAGGGCTTCTTTTCGTCACTCGAGACAGAGCCCACGGCGCGGGGACTTATCGAACGAGGAGCGATGCCAGAACTGATTTTTTCAATTAACCACCCAACGGTCTTGACGATGGGCTATCTCGGTTGGAGTTCTAATGCAAAGTTGGATTAGCCCACGGCGGAGTCCATCAAACCGGCTGCATCGACCCAAATCCTCGAGCCGGTCCATTCATCCCTTCTTTAATCTCTATGCCGCATCCGTGAACGAATTGATAGCCGCTCGCAAATCGTGCGCATGCTATACTCAATGTCGCTTAGTTCGGGAGGCTAGCCGCAGCGGCAAATCGGCTCACTTGCTAGCCATAAGCTAGTGTCCTGTCCCGGTAATTCGTGAGCAAAGTCGATGCAGTTTTTCGAGGATTGCGTCTGCCGTAGCGGTCCATCGGAAGGGCTGGCAGGTGGCGTTGTATGCCGTGACGAAGTGATCGATGTTCCGGACGAGTTGCTTAACATT
>NZ_PSRR01000433.1 GCF_004296405.1 Bradyrhizobium sp. Leo170 | reverse complement strand
CAATCCGGCCTCTCCCTTGCAGGGAGAGGCGGGAGCAAGTGAGAGCGGCGGGCCACACGCGTCCCTACTCGTTTGTGGCGCCGGCTCTTGCAAAACGGCGGCGGATGCGGGTCAGGAGGCCGTCGCAGACTTCGCGATAGGCTTGGAGTTTCTGCTCGCGGTTGCCTTCGGTGCCGGTGGGGTCATGGGTCGGCCAGTATTCGACGTCGGCGGCAAGCGTGCGGGTCAATTCCAGCGCCTTGTGGTGGGCTTCCGGCGACAGCGTAACAATAAGGTCGAAATTGAGCCCTTCCCAATCCTCGAGCTCGTCGAAGGTGATCGGATTGTGGGCGGAGATATCCTGGCCGAGCTCGGCCATCACGGCGACCGCGAACGGATCGAGCTCGCCCTTCTTCACGCCGGCCGAGCGCACATAGAGTCCTTGCGGAAACATCTGCTGCAACAGGCTCGCCGCCATCGGCGAGCGCACGCTGTTCTGGCCACATGCGAACAGCACGGCCTGCGGATTGCGCGCGGGCGGCGCCCCCATCGCTTAAGCTTTGTTGGATTGCGGCCGCGCGCGCCTCATGCGTCCTGCCCCTTCCAGTGGAGGACGCAGATCAGCGTGAACAGCCGCCGCGCGGTCTCGAAATCGATCCGCACCTTGCCCTTCAGCCGCTCCTGCAGCGTGCGCGAGCCCTCGTCATGGATGCCGCGGCGGCCCATGTCGATGGCCTCGATCTTGTCCGGCGTCGCGGTCCGGATCGCCTGGTAGTAGCTATCGCAGATCATGAAATAGTCCTTCACGATCCGCCGGAACGGCGTCAGCGACAACAGATGCGCCACCACCGGCGTGCCGTCTTCCCGCCTGATGTCGAACATCAGCCGGTTGCCGGTGATCGCGATGTGCAGCGTGTACGGCCCGGGCTCCGTGCCAACAGGCGCGAACAGGTTCTGCTCGATCAGGTCGTAGATCGCGATCGCTCGCTCATGCTCGATGTCCGGCCCGGAACGCCCGATCGATTCCTCGTCAAGCGTCACCGCGACGATGCGATTGTTGGGATCCTCCTCAGTGGGCGGCTTGTTCATGAGAGGTTGAGGCGCAGTCCGACGGAACGGGAATGGGCGTCCAGCCCCTCGGCCTTGCCGAGAGTCATCGCGGCCGGCCCCAGCGCGCGCAACTGGTCGGGGCCGCATTTGAGGATCGAGGTCCGCTTCATGAAGTCGAGCACGCCGAGGCCGGAGGAGAACCGCGCCGAGCGCGCGGTCGGCAGCACATGGTTGGAGCCGCCGACATAATCGCCGATCGCTTCCGGCGTATGCGGGCCCAAGAAGATCGCGCCGGCGTTACGGACCTTGGCCGCGAACGCTTCGGCATCCGCTGTCATGACTTCCAGATGCTCGGCCGCGATCGCATTCGCGAGCGGCACTGCATCGTCGAGATTTTTCACGAGGATAATTGCGCCGAAATCATTCCAGGAGGCGCGCGCGATTTCTGCGCGCGGCAAGGTGACGAGCTGCGCTTCCACCGCGCGCTCGACATCGGCGGCGAGCCGCGCGCTGTCGGTGATCAGGATCGATTGCGCGCTCGCGTCATGCTCGGCCTGCGCCAGGAGATCCGCTGCAATCCAGTCGGCATTGGAGGTCGCGTCGGCGATCACGAGCACTTCGGAAGGACCCGCGATCATGTCGATGCCGACCTTGCCGAACACCAGCCGCTTGGCGGCGGCCACATAGGCGTTGCCGGGGCCGACGATTTTTGCAACGGGCGCGATCGTGGCCGTGCCATAGGCAAGCGCCGCCACCGCCTGCGCGCCGCCGACGCGATAGATCTCGGAGACGCCGCCGAGCTGAGCGGCCGCCAGCACCAGCGGGTTGAGCTTGCCATCGGGCGCCGGCACCACCATCACCACGCGCGGCACACCGGCGACCCTCGCCGGCACCGCATTCATCAGCACCGAGGACGGGTAGGCCGCGGTGCCGCCGGGGACATAGAGCCCGACCGCTTCGACCGCGCTCCAGCGCCAGCCGAGCTCGACGCCGAGCGGGTCGACAAAGCGCTCGTCCTTCGGCATCTGGCGCTGATGGAACGTCTCGATGCGGTCGCGGGCGAGCTTGAGCGCGTCGACCGTGGCGGCTTCGCAGGTCGTCACGGCGGTATCGATCTCCGCCGCGGTGACGCGCAGGCCGGAGGCGTCGAGCTCGAGCCGGTCGAACTTACGGGTCGCCTCGATCAGTGCGGCATCGCCCCGCGCCACCACGTCGTCGACGATCGCGCGCGTCGCGCGCTCGACATCGGCCGAAACTTCGCGCTTGGCGGCAAGGAAGGCGGCAAAGCGCTGCTCAAAATCGGCACTGCTTCGGTCCAGGCGGAGGGGCATGGGGCGTTCTTGTGATTGAGATCAGGGTCCCTGCTCAATGGCGCGGCGGATAGGGGCCGTCAACCCTCGATGGCCGACAAAGGAGCCGGGCGGTAGGGTGGGCAAAGCGTAGCGTGCCCACCATCTAACGGCGTGCTCGGAATGGTGGGCACGCTGCGCTTTGCCCACCCTACGGCACTTTCACCGGGACGACACGGAATCACTCCCCGCCGGGGCGGTGCCGAGGTCGTCGGGGCCGAGATCGGTCAATTCGCATTCCAGGCATTCGACGTCGAGCCGGAGCGTGGCGCCCTGGCTGAACAGGAGCAGTGCGCTGCCGCCGGGGGCGGCACCCTGGTGAAACTCGATGCCGAGCAGTTCCAGGGTGGCGTCCGGCGCCTCCAGGTTGATCTTGCGCGACTTGCAGGCAAGCACGCGGTCGAAGCGCAGCGCGGCGATCAGGCGGCGCGAGGCGGTTTCGCCCGACAGCGTCTGCTCCCAGTCCAGCCTGGACATGCCGACCACGAGCCGCTTCTCGCCCTGGCGCCAGACGATGTCGGAGGCCTGCACGTGGGCATCCTGCACATGCGCCGAGATCACGGCGAGATCGTCGGCATCGAGTGCGATCAGTTTGAGCGGCGCGGGCGGCATCATGCCGAAAGCAATCTCCTGGGCCAGAACCGGTTCCCCCAGATATCAGTCCCTGATGCGCTCGATCGACGCGCCGCAGGCCGACAGCTTCTCCTCCAGCCGCTCGAAGCCGCGATCGAGATGGTAGACGCGGTTGACCATGGTCTCGCCCTCGGCGGCAAGGCCCGCGATGACAAGCGAGACGGACGCGCGCAGGTCCGTCGCCATGACAGGCGCACCGCGCAATTTGTCGGTGCCGCGGATGGTGGCTGTCTCGCCGTCGAGCGCAATCCTGGCGCCGAATCGCGCCAATTCCTGCACATGCATGAAGCGGTTCTCGAAGATGGTCTCGGTGATGACGGACGCGCCGCCGGCGCAGGTCATCAGCGCCATCAGTTGCGCCTGCAGGTCGGTCGGGAAGCCGGGGAACGACGCGGTCGTGACCTGCACCGGGCGAAGGCCGGCGCCGTTGCGGCCGACGCGGATGCCGTCATTGTTGACGCTGACGGTGGCGCCGGCTTCGCAGAGCACATCGAGCGCCGATTGCAGCAGTTCTGGTCGTGCGCCGGAAAGCTGCACCTCGCCGCCGGTCATCGCGACCGCCATCGCATAGGTGCCGGCCTCGATGCGATCCGGCAGCACGGTGTGGCGCGCGCCATGGAGCCTGGCGACACCCTCGACGATGATGCAGGGCGTGCCGGCGCCGGTGATGCCGGCGCCCATCTTGTTCAGGCAGGCGGCGACATCGGCGATTTCAGGCTCGCAGGCGGCGTTGGTGATGACGCTGGTTCCCCTGGCAAGCGTCGCCGCCATCAGCGCGACATGGGTGCCGCTCACCGTAACCTTGGGGAAGGCGATGTCGGCGCCGCGCAGGCCACCGGGCGCTTTCGCGACGACATAACCGCCGTCGATCAAGATCTCCGCCCCGAGCTTCTCCAGCGCCATGATCAGGAGATCGACCGGCCGGGTGCCGATGGCGCAGCCACCGGGCAGCGACACCCTCGCCTCATGCATGCGCGCAATCAGCGGCGCGATCACCCAGAAGCTGGCGCGCATCCGCGACACCAAATCATACGGCGCGGTGGTGTCGATGATATCGGCGGCCGAGATGTGCAGGGTCTGGCCCTGGTACTCGCGGTCGCCGGGCCGCTTGCCCGCGGACATGATGTCGACGCCGTGATTACCGAGGATGCGCTGGAGCTGCGCGACGTCGGCAAGCCGCGGCACGTTGTCGAGGATCAGCGTCTCCTCGGTGAGGAGTGCTGCGATCATCAGAGGCAGCGCGGCATTCTTCGCGCCCGATATCGAGATGGTGCCGTTGAGCTTGTTGCCGCCGACGATTCGGATGCGATCCATGCTGCCTCTTGCTCTGATCCGCGAAAAACCTATCGAAGGAAGGGGCTACCGCAAAAGTGTTGAAATTTAGGGCGATTCCGTGGGCTTCCTCGTCATTTCCGGGCGATGCGCCGGCATCTCGCCCGGAAATCTCGCGCAATAGGCGCGGAAACGGAGTTCAGGCGGCGGCCGCGAACTGGTCGAAGGAGACGCCGGTCAGCGTCGCCGAGACCTCCCACAGCATCGCCGCGACCGCGGCATCCTTCGCCTGCGGCATGATCTTCGCCTCTACCGGCGGGCCCTTCAACTCGTAGAACCAGTTCGGTCCATAATAGCCGCCGCGCTTGGCGTCCGGCGAGGTCGCGGCAAATAATGTCGGCAACGCGCCGGCCGCGGCGGACTGGCTGGCATAGGGTTGCAGCAAGCGGCTGAAATACGAGGACAGGCTCCTCGTACCCGGGCCGTTCGGGATCAGGTCGGTGCGCGCATAGCCGGGATGGGCAGCGTTGCTGATCAGACCCCAGCCGGCGGCGTCGCTGCGGCGCTGCAATTCGAGCGCGAACATCAGCATCGCCAGCTTCGACTGGCAGTAGGCGCGCCACGGGCGGTAGGACCGCTCCGACTGGAGGTCGGCGAAATCGATCGCGCCGGAGCGGTGCGCCAGGCTCGAGAGGTTGACTACCCGGGGCTTGAGGCCGCGGCGAAGCTGCGGCAGCAGCCGTGCGGTGAGCGCGTAATGGCCGAAATAGTTGATGCCGAGCTGCATCTCGAAACCGTCCTGCGTCGTCCGCCGCTTCGGCAGCGCCATCACGCCGGCATTGTTGATGAGGAGATCGACCGAAGGGCGGCTGATGGCGAAGCGGCCGGCGAAGTCGGCGACCGAGGCAAGGCTTGCCAGATCGAGCGTCTCGTAGCTGACGTCGGCCTTGGGATATTGCGCGCGGATGCGCTCGAGCGCGTGCTTGCCCTTGATGTCGTTGCGGCCGGTCAGAACCACGGTCGCGCCGGCGCCCGCCAGCGCCAGCGCGGTCTCATAGCCGAGCCCGCCGGTGGCGCCGGTGATCACGGCGGTCCTGCCGGTCTGGGGTGGAATGTCTGCAGTGCTCCAGCCGCTCATGCTTATATCTCCTGCTCGAATCGGGGTGTGGTTCCAGCCGCGCCCCCTAAATGTGCACTAGGTGCAATTTTGCAAGTGGTGAAGGATTTGAAGCGACCGGCGACCCCGCGCAGACCGGCTAAGGGCAGGTCATCAAAGGAGAAAACCGCGCCTCCCGCGGCGCCGGGCCTGCGCGCGCGCAAGCGGCAGGAGACGCGCGAGAAGCTGACGCGGGCGGCGATGGCGCTGTTCCTGGAGCGCGGCTTCGAGGCGACCACGCTGGACGACATCGTCGCCGCCGCGGACATCTCCCGCCGCACCTTCTTCCACTATTTCGCCTCCAAGGAAGACGTCGTGTTCGCCTGGCAGGAGGAAGCCAGCGCGGCGCTGATCGCGGCGGTCGCGGCGCGGCCTGCCGGCGAATCCATGCTCGCTGCGGCGGAGAACGCCATCATCGCGATGGCCGGGCAGCTCGATCCCGCCGAAGTGGTGGCGTTGGCGCGGCTGAAGCAGGACAACCCGGCGCTGCAGGCGCGCGATCAGCTCAAGTATGAAAAGCTCGAGCGCACGCTGGCCGATGCGCTTCTCAAGCGCACAGGCAACAAGACGGACAAGATGCAGGCGCGGCTGGTCGCGATGATCGCAACCGGCGCGATGCGCGTCGGCGGTGAGCTCTGGGCCGCCGAGGGCGCCCGCGAGACGCCGGAGCTTCTCGCAAGGCGGATGTTCGCGGCAATCCGCGCGATGTTCGAATGAATGCCATTCTCCTTCGCCCCGCCCTTGCGGGGAGAAGGTC
>NZ_PSRR01000432.1 GCF_004296405.1 Bradyrhizobium sp. Leo170 | reverse complement strand
GGGGGTCAATATTGCAGGCCGAATGACAGGCAACGCCCGAATGCCCTTCTCCCAGCCGCGCACCTAAAAATTCAGATGCTACTATGCAGAGCGCATAAGTTTCATCTGCCAGTCGGTCGCCTCCTCGAACACCCAGGTGCGAAAAGCGCTAACCTTATTGGTGTTCATGGTCTCGGGCCGGGCGACGAAATAATAGGAATCGGGTGTAGCGGCTGATTCTGCAAAAGCCGCAAAGAGGCGCTTGGCATCGAGTTCATCGGTGGCATAGACGTCGCGCACGAGCGCCAATCCCTGTCCGGCGATTGCCGCGCGGATCAAAAGCATGTCGTTCTCAAAGCTTGGGCCCCTGCGTGCCTGTGTATCGCTGATCATCGCTCCATGCGCCCGGAACCATGCGGGCCATACCGAGCGATTACGATCCTGAAGAAGCGGATAGCGAAGGCAATCCTCAATACCCTCGATCGATGGACCGTTCGCAACAAGCTCAGGGCTTCCCACGCAGATGAGGTGAGGCGCGATGATTTTGAAGGCTTCAAGTCCGGGATAGTCGCCGCGACCGTGGCGCAACGCCACGTCCACATCATCGTTGCGCAGGTCGGCGAGGCGTGCGGTCGTGTCCACACGGACATGAATGCCCGGATGGCGGTCGGAGAACCGGCCGAGACGGGGCACGAGCCAGGAAGCAGCGAAGGATGCCGTCGTACTGACCGATAGAATATGCCGATCCTGGGGCCGGGTCTCGAAGAGGCCAACGGCATCCTCGATCTGTTGAAACCCCTTCGCAAGCGGCTCAAAGAGCCGAAGCCCCTCAGCCGTCAGCCGAATCTCCCGACTGCGTCGCTCAAGAAGCTTCACGCCAAGCCGTTGCTCCAGAAGCTTGACCTGCTGACTGATCGCGCCTGGGGTCACGCCCTGGACGGCAGCGGCGCGCTTCACGCTGCCGTGCTGCCCCGCATGGGCGAACGCCCTCAATGCTAATAGTGAAACGGAAGGGGGCATCGCTGCAATTTAGCTGAGCTGAATCGGCGCGCAAGAGATATGGCTTGTCGCCGTCATTACCATTCTCCAAGGTTATTGCCATGCAAAGGGCAGAGAACGCGGCAAGCTTATCCGAACGATCCACACTCAATAGAGGACTTCTCGCCGTTCTCGCTTTCGCAGCTGGGCTCACGGTTGCTAACAATTACTATAATCAAGCAATGCTCGGGTTGTTGGCCGATGAGTTTCGTCTTTCGCCAGCTACGGTCGCGCTGCTGCCGGTTTTGACGCAACTTGGTAATGTTGTCGGCATCTTCTTCCTAGTGCCGCTCGGCGACCGGCTGGAACGCCGCTGGCTCATTCTGGTGACGACGATTGCCCTTGTCGCCGCACTGGTCGCGGCGGCCATTGCGCCGGGCTTCGTGTGGCTTGTTGTTGCGGGGCTGGGGATCGGGCTGTTCGCGACCGTCACGCAACAGATCGTTCCACTTGCCGTGCATCTGTCAGCGTCCCACGAACGTGGTCATGTCCTGGGGATCGTCACGGGCGGCATTCTGGTCGGCATCCTTCTCGCGCGTACGATCAGCGGCGTGATTTCCGATCTCTGGGGCTGGCAGGCGGTGTTCTGGACGGCGGCGGCCTTCATGCTGGCGACCGCCGTCGCTCTCGGCACCATGCTGCCGAAGGTGGAGCCGACTTCGGATTTGAGTTATGGCCGATTGCTCGGGTCTCTGTGGACGTTGCTGCGCACTCATCGGGTGCTGCGCTGGGGCGTCGCGACACAAGCGCTGATCTTTGCGGCGTTCATCGGGTTCTGGTCCAGCCTCGCCCTGCTGCTTGACGGCCCGCCCTACGATCTCGGTGCGACAGCGGTGGGATTGGTGGCGCTTGTCGGTGTTGGTGGCGCTTTGGCCGCGCCGATCGCCGGCGCGCTGGCGGATAAGCGCGGGCCGGCCGTCGTCATTTCTATCGGCGCCGGCCTTGTTGTCGTTGCGTTCGCCATCTTCGGACTGTTCCAGGGTTCCTTGGCTGCGATCGTCATCGGGGTTCTCGTTCTCGACCTCGCGGTCCAGGCATCGCAGGTCGCCAATCAGGCCCGCATCTTCGCGCTCGATCCGGCCGCCCGCAGCCGGCTCAACACCATCTTCATGGGCACGATGATCCTGGGCGGAGCCTGTGGGGCGGGTGTTGCTGGTCTCGCCTATGCCTGCTTTGGCTGGACAGGAGCCTGCATTTTCGGCGCGACCGCCGCAGCGATCGCGCTCGTTATGTCCCGTGCAGAAGCTCGCGACAAAGTTTCCAAATGGTCGCGCTAGACAATGAGCGTGGGCAAATTTTGTTTGCTTCTTCGTACCTTCTGCTCATTCGCTAAGCGCCATTTTGGAGGGCTATAGCGTAAACGTAGTTCTCCGTTTCATCGCTCTCCGCCCGCCATCCCCGCCGATTGCCCTCCATGGCGCGATATTCTGCGCTACAGCCACACAGACACCGCCGATTGCCGCACAAGTCGCGCATAGAGTAATGCTCGCAAAACGGACCTGATGAGGAAATTTGGCCGTGCATCACCCGTTGTTTACCGGCGCAAGTGTAGCAACGGCCACGACCGACCCCACCTCGGACCTTCGCATCGGCATTGCGGAATGTCAGCTTCGCTGCCCATCGCCGACCTCAGTCCGAATGCGCAGCATTGCCGAGGGAATCCTGCACCGACACTATTTCAGGGTCCAAAATTCCCGTTAAATGCGTTATCTCGGCGGAGTTGGCGCTTTGGCTGCATTCACCGCGTTCACGACGTAATTGGCAATCATGAGATCGAGATGTGCGCCCCCACCATTCTTGAAGAGGGTAATCTGTTTCTCGGATCGGCGGCTGGGGCTGTCCGCCGCCACCAGATCGTAAAGATCGCCACGCACATGATCCCGCGTGATGACGCCAGACTGGATCGGCTGTATCAGCTCTCCGATCTTGTCGACGACCGTATCGAAGTAATCCACATAGACCAAAGACGAGGCGATCAGGCTGTCATCAGCCTCGCGCATGTCCGGGGTGAACGCACCAATCAGGTCGACATGCGTGCCCGGCCGCACCCACTGCCCCAAAAGGACGGGCTGCTGGGACATGGTCGCAGCCGAGACGATATCGGCTTCTCCAACCGCTTTCGCTAGATCTATAACAACTGCCACCTCGGACCTGATATTGTTGAGCGTTGCGGCAAGAGTCTGGGCCTGCTCTGGACGCCGCGACCAGATCGAGATGCGCTCAACGCTGGGAAAGGCTGCGTCATAGGCCCGCGCCAGCGTCGCAGCCACCATCCCGGCTCCAATAATGACCAGGTGGCGGCTGTTCGCGCGCGCCAGGTATTGAGCACCCAGAACGGAGTCCGCTGCAGTCTTGTATTGCGTGACCAGTCTGCTCTCAATGACAGCACGCATCGAACCGCAATCGGGATCGTAGAGCAATACCGCGCCCTGTATTGAGGGCAGCCCCTTCTGCACATTGCCGGGGAACACGCTATCGCCCTTGATCACGAAACCAAGCCCCTCGATTCGGGCGGCGCGGTTTAGAAGCTTCGCGCCACCCGAACCCAGAAGCAAATCTCCCTGCTGGGGACGAGCAAGCTTGTGGCCCCGACGCAGAGCGTCGATCGCGCCCGGCCAGTTCAGCGTGTTTTCGCATCCTTCATAGGTCAAGAGTTGTGGCAGCATGTTCTTCTTTATCCATCACGAGCAACTTGCCTCGTAAACTGAGGTCGATTCCGAAAGCATCAGCGAACGGCACACTGATTTAGCGGTTGTGAGCGGACTGCGAGGAATTCACCATGCATCGCCATTCAGCCGCGACCTTATTTCGGAGGGTCGTGGAGGGCTATAGCGTAGACGTAGTTCTCCGTTTCACCGTTCTCGGCCCGCTATTTGCCGCCGATTGCACTCTATAGTTCGATATTGATAGTATAGTTCGATATTGATAGTTCGATTTTGCCGCCGATCACCGCATTCTACCAAGCGGGTATAGATGGGCGTGTGTTCGCAAGAGCAGGGGGCGCCGCGTCTGTCGTTAAGCGCGCTGCTCGGGACAGCCAACCTGTCCTGCCATTCGCTATTCGCCTATTCGACGCTGGCGCCGCGATGGAGGTCGGCTTCGATCTGCAGCCGCGTGCCGCCACCGAACCGCGCGCGATAGACCTGCAGGTTCTCCATGATCCGCTGCACATAGTTGCGCGTCTCGGAGAACGGGATCAGCTCGACCCAGTCGACCGCGTCGACCTTGGGATCGCGCGGGTCACCGTAGCGATCGATCCATTTCCGCACGCTGCCGCGGCCGGCATTGTAGGCCGCGAAGGTGAGGATGTAGGAGCCGCGATAGTCCTCCAGCAACCCGCCGAGCTCGGCAGCGCCAAGCGCGGCGTTGTAGACCGAGTCGGTCTTCATCCGGTTCAGATCAAACGCGACGCCGGCGCGCTTGCAGACATAGCGCCCCGCATCCGGCGTGACCTGCATCAGCCCATAGGCTTGCGCCGGCGAAACCACGGCCGGATTGAACGCGCTCTCCTGCCGCGCGATCGCATAGACGATGCTCCGCTCGATGTCCGGGCCGATCGACCTGAAGGACGGAATCCCGTTGATGGGATAGGCGTAGAAGTCGAACGGCAGACCACGGTTGAGCGCGGCCTTGCCCATCAACAGCATGCCGCGCGCATCGCTGTAGCGCGCCGTCAGTTCGCCGAGCCCGACCAGCGCCTCAGGGTCGCCGTTCTCGCCCATGTCGGCGAGCAGGGGAATTGCGAACTCGCGCTCGTCGAGCTCATAGAGCAGTTGCGCCGCGCGCACGATCTCCAACCGTTCGACGCCGCGGCCGCGTGCGCCCGGGACACCGTTCAGCTCGATCTGCGGCAAGCCGAGCTTGGCCCGCGCGAGCTGTCCGTAATAGCTGGTCGATTGCTCGGCTGCGCGCAGATAGGCCGCGCGGGCCTCCTGGTTGCGGCCTGCGGCCTCGGCGGCGCGGCCTTGCCAATAGCCGGCACGCGCCAGCGCGGTTGGATTGACGCTGCCAACGCCGATGCGGGCAAAGTGCTGCGCGGCGAGTCCGGGATCTCTGAGGAAGCGCAGCGCGATCCAGCCGGCGGTGAACTCCTGCTCGGTCTTGTAGATGTCGCGGGCGGGCAGCGCCGCATCGCGCGCGATCAGATAGGCGGTGCGGTTCTCGCCGACGTCGATCATCTTGCGCGCCAGCAGGCGCCGCTCGATCCACCATTCGTCGACATTGAACAGCCTCGCCGGATCCTTCGGCGTGCTCAGCATCAACTGCGCCGCTTCCGCGAACTTTTCCTCACGGCGGAGCAACTGGATCCGGGCGAACAGATAGCCGGTGTCGCCGTGCAGTTCGCGCGGCACCGCTTCCAATAGCGCCCTCAGGTTGGATGCTCTCTTGTTGGCGCCGATCCGTGCCTTGGCGAGCGCGAGATAGCCCGAGCCCAGCCGCTTGGCCGCGCGCAGGCCGGCAGCCTCCTGCTCGGTGCCATAGAGCATCGTGTCCATGCGCGCCTTGTGATTGCCGGCGGTGAGCAGCGCCCCGAACAGGTCGAGCGCGGTGGTTTCCGTGTCCTCGCTCATGGGATCGCTGCGCCAGGCTTCGCGCGCCAGCCGCTCGGCATTGGCGCGGTCGCCGCGCGCGAGCATCGCTTTGGCCAGCGCGAACCGGCCCTTGGCCGAGACGGGCGACTCGTTCTCGAACCACGACCAGACCGCGGCATCTTCGCGGCGGTCGTCCCACAGCGCAGCCTCGAGACGGCGGCGCAAGAAGGTCTGCGAGGGCCAGCTCGGGTTGGCGGAGATGAAGGCGCGGTAGCGTTCGACCGAGGCGCCGTTGTTTTCGCTGCGCAGGATCAGCCACTCGGCGAGCTTTCTGGCGACGGGATCGGAGATCGTCGCCTCGACCTGCGTCGCATCGCCGGGCTTCTGCTTGCGGACGAGCTCGATGACGTTCTCGAGCGCGTCCTTGTCGCTCTGCGAGGTCGATGAGGTCGCGGCTACGGCGGCGGGCACTGTCGGCTTGATGCGGACCGGCGCTGCATGCTGGCGCGTGGCCGGCGCCAAATGGGCTGGGGGCGGCGCAGGTGCGTTGGGCGAGGTGGCCCGGGGAACGGTGGCGGTATTTTTGGCAGCGGCAGTCGCTGGCGCGGTGGTGGCAGGCGTGGTTTTCGGAACCACGCCGCGCGCGATCGGCCG
>NZ_PSRR01000431.1 GCF_004296405.1 Bradyrhizobium sp. Leo170 | reverse complement strand
TCCCCGCTCCAGTGCGCAATTGCGCACAAGGCGGGGACGACGAGAGCTACTTCTTCGCCGCGGCGGCGCGCTCAACGAACGTCTTGCCGCCCTTCATCTTGTGGGTGAGCGGCGCCTCGTTGATCTGGATCACGACGGCTTCGGCGTCGACGCCGAGGTTCTTCACGAGCGCCTGGGTGATGTCGAGCATCATGCCCTTCTTCTGCTCTTCGGTGCGGCCGGCAGCCATGTTCACGGTGATCTCAGGCATCTCTCGCTCTCCCTTTTGTTGTCGTTCACTGGCCCGGCCGTCATTGCCGGGCTCGACCCGGCAATCCATCATTTTGAAGATGGATACGCGGGTCAAGCCCGCGTATGACGAATTCAGCTACCCCCACGTCACCTCATGCCGCGCCAGCACCTCGCGGACCTTCGCGACGAGGTCAGCCTCCGCACACGAAAACTGCGCCGGACGGGTCTCGCGCCATTCCTGGTTCGAAGCGATCGCCGCGGCGGCCTTCGCGCCTTCGATCAGGTCCTTGATCTGCACCTCGCTGCGCGCCTTTTCATCGGAGCCCTGGATGATGACGCAAGGCGAGTTGCGGCGGTCGGCATATTTGAGCTGGTTGCCCATGTTCTTGGGATTGCCGAGATAGAGCTCGGCGCGGATGTTGGCGCTACGCAACTGCGCGACCATCTTTTGATAATCCGCGACCCGCTCGCGATCGAACACCGTCACCACCACGGGCCCGAATTGCGGCCGCGTATCGAGCTTGCCAAGCAGCGTCAGCGCCGCCTGCAGCCGCGACACGCCGATGGAAAACCCCGTCGCCGGCACCGGCTCACCACGAAAGCGTGAGACCAGGCCGTCATAACGACCGCCGCCGCCGACGGAGCCGAAGCGAACGGGACGGCCTTTTTCGTCCTTGGTTTCCAGCATGAGTTCTACTTCGTAGACCGGACCGGTGTAGTATTCGAGACCGCGGACGACGGATGCGCTGATCTCGATCCTGTTGGTACCGTAGCCTGCTGACCTGACGAGAGAGTTGATGGCCAAGAGTTCGTCAACGCCTTCGCGGCCAATCTGGCTCGATCCAACGAATTCCCTCATACGTTCGATATAAGCTGCGATGTCGCAGAACATCTGATCGTCGGGATTTTCGGGCACCGAATGCAGGCGGTCGTCAGGAATTGACCCGCCCTCCCTGACCAAACGCCAGATCGGAACATCGGGTCTGCTCATTTGATTGTGCGGAGCATCAGTGCTCAGATAATAATCGCTCGGGATTGCATACCCGAGGATCGATGCAATCTGTGTCTCATCAAGTCCCGCCCCCTTGGTGAAGTCGCCGCTTTCGTCCTTGCGGCCTTCGCCGAGCAATTGACGTACACCGTCATATCGCAGCCGATCCAATTTATCGATTGCGCGCAAAACCGTGAGCCGCTTTTCAGCATTCTCCTCGCCGCCAAGTCCGATGCTCTCCATCACTCCATCAAGGACCTTCCGGTTATTCACCTTCACCACATAGCTGCCCCGCGGAATCCCCAGCGCTTCCATCGTGTCCGCCGCCATCATGCACATCTCGGCATCCGCGGCCGGCGAGGCAGAGCCCACCGTATCCGCATCGAACTGCATGAACTGGCGGAAGCGGCCGGGGCCCGGCTTCTCGTTGCGGAAGACGTAGCCGGCGCGATAGCTGCGATACGGCTTCGGCAGGTGATCGAAATTCTCGGCGACGTAGCGGGCGAGCGGCGCGGTCAGGTCGTAGCGCAGCGAGATCCACTGCTCGTCATCGTCCTGGAACGAGAACACGCCCTCGTTGGGGCGGTCCTGGTCAGGCAGGAATTTTCCGAGCGCGTCGGTATATTCCATCGCCGGCGTTTCCACCGGCTCGAACCCGTAGCGCTCGAACACCTCGCGGATGGTCTCGGTCATCCGGCGCGTCGCGGCGATCGCGGTCGGCCCGCGATCTTCGAGCCCGCGCGGCAGGCGCGCCTTCAGCTTCTGCGGTTTTTTGGGTTTGTCGGCCATGGGCGCGCATTTAGCAGCGGATGGAGAATGCGGCAACCGTCGCGCCGAGGCGGCGGAATAAATCCGCCGCCGGTCACAGCACCTTTTTGATCCAGTTGTGCGGGTCGGCCGCGCGACCGTACTGGATGTCGACCAGTTGCTTGCGCAGCCCCATGGCGACAGGGCCGGCCTCACCGCCGTTGATGAGAAACTCGCCGCTCGTGGAACACACCTTGCCGATCGGCGAGATCACGGCCGCCGTGCCGCAGGCGAAGGCCTCTTTCAGCTTTCCGCTGGCGGCATCAGCGCGCCACTGGTCGATCGTGTAGGCCTCCTCGCGCACCGGCGTGCCGGCATCCTTCGCGAGCGCGATGATCGAATCCCTCGTGATGCCCGGCAGGATCGTGCCGAGCGGCGGCGTCAGCAGCGAACCGTCGGCAAACACGAAGAAGACGTTCATGCCGCCGAGTTCCTCGATGTAGCGGCGCTCGACCGCATCGAGGAAAACCACCTGATCGCAGCCGTGTTCGATGGCCTCCGCTTGCGCCCGAAGGCTCGCGGCGTAGTTGCCGCCGCACTTGACGGCGCCGGTGCCGCCGATCGCGGCGCGCGTGTAGTTCTCCGACACCCAGATCGACACCGGCGCGGGTCCGCCCTTGAAATAGGAGCCGACCGGCGAGGCGATGACGGCGAAGATGTATTCCGCTGATGGTTTCACGCCGAGGAAGACCTCGCTCGCGATCATGAAGGGCCGCAGGTAGAGACTGCCCTCGCCGCCCGGAATCCAGGCGCGGTCGATGCGCACGAGCTGCTCGACCGCTTCGATGAACACGGGCTCGGGCAGCGGCGCCATGGCCATGCGCTCAGCCGAATTCCAGAAGCGGCGGGCATTGGCGTCGGGACGGAACAGGTTCACGCCGCCATCGTCGCGCTTGTAGGCCTTGAGGCCTTCGAAAATTTCCTGCGCGTAGTGCATGACGGCGGTGGCCGGATCGAGCGTGAAATTCGCGCGGGATTCGACGCGCGCGCCATGCCAGCCCTTCGCCTGATTGTAGCGGACCACAGCCATGTGATCGGTGAAAATCCGGCCGAAGCCCGGGTCCACGAGCCTTGTCGCGCGCTCCTTGTCCGAGGTCGCATTCGCCGCAGGCTGGATTTCGAATTTCAAACTCATATCCTTTGCTTTCCGCCCTTGCTTCCCGCTGTCGGAATCCGCGCGATTGCTGGCGCCGGTCTCTCCGGGCCTGACTGGCTTTGTCGGCCTGGACTTCACCGCCAGCCTTACGGCCGGTTTCCATCGCCGTCATGTCCGAAAGGACATGCTTTTGCCGGATGCTGAAGTCCAGTATGTTTTGTCGAAATGCCGCTCGACAATCGCACGGTAGTCCCAATTTGCGGCCCAAGCCTCCATCACTGGTCTGCTCGTGGCCGATCTAAACTTTGCCAGGGACGAAACGATTTAAAATTTCGTCGTGACTGGCAGTTTTGTAACATTGAACCCAAGATACGTCAATATGGCTGACATAAATTTCTCAACGGCAGCAGCGCAGCCCGATTCTCCGGGAACGGACGTATCCGCTCCCGGGCCTCGGACGGGCGATTTGCGCTGGGACATCATCGAGCTCCTGTTCTTCGCCTATCGCGACTTCGTCGGCGATGCCGATCAGGAGCTGGAGGCGTTCGGCTTCGGCCGCGCCCACCATCGGGTGATGCACTTCGTCACGCGCTATCCGGGGCTCAAGGTCGCCGATCTTCTCGACGTCCTGCGCATCACCAAGCAATCGCTCGGCCGCGTGCTGAAGCAATTGCTCGATGAAGGCTACATCCTGCAGAAGACCGGCAGCAATGACCGGCGGCAGCGGCTGCTTTACGCCACCGCCAAGGGCGAAGCGCTGGTGGCCAAGCTGGCGGGATTGCAGACCGACCGCATCAACCGCGCGGTCGCCGGCCTCGATCCGGGCGGCGTCGAGACCGTGCGGGCGTTCCTGCGCGCGATGATCGACCGCGACGATCCCGACAAGGTGCTGGAGACGATCTTCGGCGGCGCGGCCAAGAAGACGAGGGAGTGAACGTGACGCAGGGAGCAACCATTGCCGCGGCGACGGCACGAATGCCGATGAAACCGGCCGACGACGCGCCGCACCTGCTGCTGGTCGATGACGATCGCCGCATCCGCGATCTCCTCTCGCGCTTCCTCTGCGGCGAAGGCTATCGCGTCACGACCGCCATGAGCGCCAGCGACGCGCGCGCCAAACTACTGGGGCTCAATTTCGACCTGCTGATCCTGGATGTGATGATGCCCGGCGAGAACGGCTTCGATCTCGCGCGCTTCATCCGCGCGTCCTCGTCGGTGCCGATCATCATGCTCACTGCGCGCCACGAGGCGGAAGCCCGCATCGAGGGTCTGCAGATCGGCGCCGATGACTATGTGGCAAAGCCGTTCGAGCCGCGCGAACTGGTGCTGCGGATCGGCAACATCCTCAAGCGCACCGCGCCGCCGCCGGCGCAGACGCTGGAGCAGATCGCCTTCGGCCCCTACGTCTTCCATCTTGACCGCGGCGAATTGCGCCAGGGCGAGGAGATCATCCATCTGACCGACCGCGAGCGGGACATGCTGCGCGTCCTCGCCGCGAGCCCCGGCGAAACCGTGCCGCGCGGCGCGCTGACCGGAGGCGGCACCGTCAACGAGCGCGCCGTCGACGTGCAGATCAACCGCCTGCGGCGCAAGATCGAGCGCGATCCCGCCAATCCCTTGTTCCTGCAGGCGGTGCGCGGCATCGGCTATCGCCTGGTGGCCTCGCCTTAAGCCTTATCCGCCATGAGCACGATCGACACGGGCCTGAGCCTGATCCGCAACGCCTCGCAGCGCGTCTCCCGAGCCAATGGCCGGATGGGAAACGCGTTCAAGAGCTGGATGCCGACCGGCCTCTATGCCCGCGCGCTGCTGATCATGATCGTGCCGATGGTGGTGCTGCAGACCGTGGTGGCCTTCGTGTTCATGGAACGGCACTGGAACACGGTGACGCGCCGCCTCTCCGCCGCTGTGGTGCAGGACATCGCCGCTCTCATCGACGTCTACAAGACCTATCCGCAGGACAAGGACCGCGCGCAGGTGCGCCGGATCGCGCAGCGGCTCCAGCTCGTGGTCGATTTCCTGCCTCCCGGCGACATGCCGCCACCCGGGCCAAAGCCGTTCTTTTCGCTGCTCGACCAGTCGCTGTCGGTGCAGCTCGGCCGCCAGATCGGCCGTCCGTTCTGGATCGACACCGTCGGCAGATCCAACCTGGTCGAGATCCGCGTGCAGCTCGACGACGCGATCATGCGCATCTTCGCGCTGCGCAGCGCCGCCTACGCATCGAATTCGGAGATCTTCATCTTCTGGATGCTCGGCACCTCCACGATCCTTTTGATCGTCGCGGTGCTGTTCCTGCGCAACCAGATCAAGCCGATCCTGCGTTTGGCGGACGCCGCCGAAAGCTTCGGCAAAGGCCGGGAGGCACCGAATTTCCGGCCACGGGGCGCGCGCGAGGTGCGGCGTGCGGCGCACGCCTTCCTGGAGATGAAGGCGCGCATCGAGCGC
This sequence comes from Bradyrhizobium sp. Leo170, assembly GCF_004296405.1. Classification (GTDB taxonomy): domain Bacteria; phylum Pseudomonadota; class Alphaproteobacteria; order Rhizobiales; family Xanthobacteraceae; genus Bradyrhizobium. The sequence goes on along the minus strand of NZ_PSRR01000431.1, from coordinate 633 downwards.
ACGATCGAGCAGCGCACCGCGATGCTCGCCGGCGTCTCGCACGATCTGCGCACCATCCTGACCCGCTTCAAGCTGGAGCTCGCGCTGCTCGGCGAAGGCCCCGAGATCGACGCCATGCGCAAGGACGTCGACGAGATGTCGATGATGCTGGAGGACTATCTCGCCTTCGCCCGCGGCGACTCTGGCGAGGTCGCACAGCCCACCGACATGACGATGGCGCTGGAGGAATTGCGCAACGACGCCGAGCGCCACGGCCACACCGCGACCGTCGCCTTCCACGGACTGCCCGTCGTGACCGTGAAGCCGGCCTCGTTCAAGCGCTGCCTCGGCAATCTCGTCTCCAATGCGGCGCGGCACGCCAACGCGATCTCGATCACCGGCCACCGCGACCACCGTTATCTCACGATCACCGTCGATGACGACGGCCCGGGCATTCCGGCGGACATGCGCGAGGAGGTGTTCAAGCCGTTCTTGCGGCTCGACGACGCCCGCAACCAGGACGAGGGCGGCACCGGCCTGGGACTGGCCATCGCCCGCGACATCGCCCGTTCGCATGGCGGCGACATCATGCTCGGCGACAGCCCGATGGGCGGCCTCCGCGCGACAGTGAGGGTACCGGTGTAGGGAAACTTT
>NZ_PSRR01000430.1 GCF_004296405.1 Bradyrhizobium sp. Leo170 | reverse complement strand
CGCCCGTCTGCTCCTGAGCACGGGCCCAACCATGTTGTCGTGCACCTTCCCGCAAGTGCTCCCGGGGGGGCGGGCCACGGGGCAAATCCACCATGGTCGAGAGTTCGCGCTTTTGCGTCGACACGCGAGGCGAGAGGAGGCCAGGCCGGTTCCTGCGGTCCGACCTGCGCCGCGTTCAGCGCGTCGCTGCGTGAGCGATGGCGGGCGATTGCCATGACCGAACTTCCTTCGCATCCGCGGCTTGTCCGCAAACTCCAGGACGCGCTTGGCGACCAGATCTGCGCCGCGCTCGATGATCCGGCCGTTGTCGAAGTGATGCTCAATCCAGACGGCCGGCTTTTCATCGAACGGCTCGGCCACGGAATGGCAGCGGCCGGAAACTTGCCTGCCGCGACCGCCGAGATCGTTATCGGCAGTGTCGCGCATGCGCTGCAATCGGAGGCCGACGACGAGCGTCCGATCATTTCAGGCGAACTGCCGATCGGCGGTCATCGCTTCGAAGGTTTGCTGCCGCCCGTCGTCGGCGCCCCCACATTCACAATCCGAAAGCGGGCTTCGCGTCTGTTCGATCTCGAGGATTACGTGACGCAGGGCGTGATGACGGCGGACCAGCTCGCGGTCATCCGCAACGCCATCGGATCGCGCCTCAACATCGTCGTGTCGGGCGGCACGGGCTCGGGTAAGACCACACTCGCCAATGCCGTGATCGCGGCGATAGTCGCGCACGCGCCTGAGCACCGCCTTGTCATTCTCGAAGACACGGCCGAGATCCAGTGCGCCGCCGAGAACGCCGTCTCGCTTCACACGAGCGACACGATCGATATGGCGCGCCTGCTCAAGAGTACGATGCGGTTGCGACCCGATCGCATCATTGTCGGGGAGGTACGCGACGGTGCGGCACTCACGCTGCTCAAGGCCTGGAACACCGGCCATCCCGGCGGCATCACGACTATCCACGCCAATAGCGCAATTTCGGCGCTGCGCCGTCTCGAGCAGCTCACGGCCGAAGTCAGTCAACAGCCCATGCGCGAGGTCATCGGCGAGGCGGTCGATCTGATCGTCTCGATCGAACGAACGGATCGCGGCCGCCAGGTCCGCGACGTGCTCCATGTCGAGAGCTTCTCGGCGGGCCAATATCAAACCCAATCCTACGCCCGGAAGGAGGAGCGCCATGTCGCTTAACCGCATGATGATTGTAGGTGCCGGCAGCATGCTGCTCGCACTCGTGATGTTGGATCCAGTTTTCGCGTCGACCAGCGGCGGCGGCAATCTTCCCTGGGAGAGCCCGCTTCAGCAGATCCAGCAATCGATCACGGGGCCCGTGGCTGGCTTCATTGCCCTTGCGGCCGTTGCGGTTGCCGGCGGCATGTTGATCTTCGGCGGCGAGCTGAACGATTTCGCGCGACGCCTCATGTATGTCGTGCTGGTCGCCGGCATTCTCCTCGGCGCCACGCAGATCGTCGCTCTATTCGGCGCAAGCGGCGCGTCGATCGGCGACGTCGCGCCCACGATGCCCATTGGCAGAAGGGCAGGGGATCTCGGTCATGGCTGAGGTCGGCGCCAATCTTCGACGCAATCGAATCCATCGCGCGCTGTCGCGGCCGAACCTGCTGTTCGGCGCAGACCGCGAGCTCGTGCTGCTAACTGGCCTTGCCGCCGTCATCCTGATCTTCGTCGTGCTCACCTGGTACGCCGCAATCCTCGGCGCGGCGATCTGGATCGTTGTCGTCGCGGCGCTTCGGATGATGGCGAAGGCCGACCCGATGATGCGCCGGGTCTATGCCCGTCACATCTCCTATCGGCCTCACTACCGGGCGACCTCGACGCCCTGGCGTCGATACTGAGGTCCGCTCATGGTCGCGCTGCGCTCCTTCCGTCACTCTGGCCCGTCCTTCGCCGATCTCGTGCCATATGCCGGGCTCGTCGCGAACGGGATCGTGCTGTTGAAGGACGGCTCGCTGATGGCGGGCTGGTATTTTGCCGGGCCGGACTCGGAGAGCTCGACCGACGCTGAGCGCAACGAGGTCTCGCGCCAGATCAACACCATCCTGGCGCGCCTCGGCTCCGGCTGGATGATCCAGGTCGAGGCGGTGCGGGTGCCGACCACGGATTATCCGGCGCGGCAGGACTGCCATTTTCCCGATCCGGTGACGCGCGCGATCGACGACGAACGCCGCAACCACTTCGAGCAGGAGAGGGGACATTTCGAGAGCCGCCACGCGATCATCCTGTCCTGGCGGCCGCCCGAGCGTCGCCGCGCGGGTCTCGCGCGCTACATCTATTCCGATGCCGAGAGCCGATCGGCCTCCTATGCTGATACGGCAATCGAGAGCTTCCGCACCTCGATCCGTGAGGTCGAACAGTATCTCGCCAGCGTTCTGTCCATCCGGCGCATGGAAACGCGCGAGATTGAGGAGCGCGATGGCACGCGCATAGCGCGCTACGATGAACTGTTCCAGTTCATCCGCTTCTGCATCACCGGCGAGAATCACCCGATCCGCCTGCCGGACATCCCGATGTATCTCGACTGGCTGGCTACGGCCGAGCTCCAGCACGGCCTGTCGCCGATGGTCGAGAACCGCTTTCTCGGCGTCGTGGCGATCGACGGCTTTCCAGCCGAGAGCTGGCCGGGAATCCTCAATTCCCTCGATCTGATGCCGCTAACCTACCGCTGGTCGTCGCGCTTCATGTTCCTCGACGACCAGGACGCGCGGCAGAAGCTCGAGCGCACCCGAAAGAAGTGGCAGCAGAAGGTCCGCCCCTTCATCGACCAGCTCTTCCAGACGCAAAGCCGCTCGATCGATCAGGATGCGGCCGCCATGGTGGCTGAGACCGAGGATGCGATCGCGGAAGCCTCTTCGCAACTCGTCGCCTATGGCTATTACACGCCGGTCATCGTGCTGTTCGACGAGAGCAGCGCGCGCCTGCAGGAGAAGGCCGAGGCGGTCCGTCGCCTGATCCAGGCCGAAGGTTTTGGCGCGCGCATCGAAACGCTGAACGCGACGGAAGCCTTCCTCGGCAGCCTGCCGGGCAATTGGTACGCCAACATCCGCGAGCCGCTCATCAACACGCGTAACCTCGCCGACCTGATCCCACTCAATTCGGTGTGGTCGGGCAATCCGACCGCGCCATGCCCGTTCTATCCACCTAGCTCCCCGCCATTGATGCAGGTCGCGTCCGGCTCCACACCCTTCCGGCTGAACCTGCATGCCGACGACGTCGGCCACACGTTGGTGTTCGGGCCGACAGGCTCCGGCAAGTCGACGCTGCTCGCGCTGATCGCAGCGCAGTTTCGCCGTTATGCCGGCGCGCAGATTTTAGCCTTCGACAAGGGCCGCTCAATGATGCAGCTGACGCTGGCCGCCGGCGGCGACCACTACGAGATCGGCGGCGATGAGGTGGACGGCGCGGCCGCGCTCGCGTTTTGTCCGTTGTCAGACTTGTCGACGGACACCGATCGCGCCTGGGCGGCGGAATGGGTCGAGACGCTCGTCGCCGTGCAGGGCGTCGTGATCACGCCCGATCATCGCAACGCCATCTCGCGGCAGGTCGGCCTGATGGCCGAGGCGCGCGGCCGATCGCTGTCGGATTTCGTGTCGGGCGTGCAGATGCGCGAAATCAAGGATGCGTTGCATCACTACACCGTCGACGGTCCGATGGGTCAGCTGCTCGATGCCGAGAGAGATGGCCTGCAACTCGGGTCGTTCCAGACCTTCGAGATCGAGCAGCTGATGAATATGGGCGAGCGCAATCTCGTCCCGGTCCTCACATATCTGTTCCGGCGAATCGAGAAACGGCTGACCGGCGCGCCAAGCCTGATCATTCTCGACGAGGCCTGGCTGATGCTCGGCCATCCCGTCTTCCGCGACAAGATCCGCGAATGGCTAAAGGTGCTGCGCAAGGCCAATTGTGCCGTGCTGCTCGCCACGCAATCGATCTCGGACGCCGAGCGCTCCGGCATCATCGATGTGCCGAAGGAGAGCTGCCCGACGAAGATCTGCCTGCCGAACGGCGCCGCGCGCGAGCCCGGCACGCGCGAATTCTATGAGCGCATCGGCTTCAACGAGCGGCAGATTGAGATCGTCGCGACCGCGGTGCCCAAGCGCGAATACTACGTCGCTTCGCCAGAAGGCCGTCGCCTCTTCAACATGTCGCTCGGCCCTGTCGCGCTCTCCTTCGTCGGCGCGTCCGGCAAGGACGACCTGAAGCGCATCCTGGCGCTGAAGAAGGCCGAGGCCAATTGGCCCGTTCACTGGCTCAAGGAAAGGGGAATCGGCCATGCCGAGTCGCTTCTCGCCGTTTCGTAGGGCGCTTATCGTCGCCATCATCATCGGACCACCCTCCGTGGGTCCGGCATTGGCCGGCGCCGCGGCCGGCGGCTCCACCGAGTTCACACAGATTCTCAACAACGGTGAACTGGTCAGCCTCGTCGGCCAGTCCACGACGCAGATCAACAACCAGATTCAACAGATCTCGCAGCTCGCCCAGCAGATCCAGAACCAGTTGAAGATCTACGAGAACATGCTGCAAAACACGGCGCAGTTGCCCTCGCATGTCTGGGGGCAGGTGGAGAGCGATCTCAAGCAGTTGCAGAACATTGTCAACCAGGGCCAAGGCATGGCGTTCTCGATGGGCAACATCGACGACGTGCTCAAGCAGCGCTTCCAGAGCTACGCGCAGTTCAAGACCAATCTGCCCAACGGTGCGAGCTTCGCGTCGACTTATCAGACCTGGTCGACGACGAACCGCGACACGATCTCGAGCACGCTGCAGGCGGCGGGTCTCACCTCCCAGCAGTTCGCAACCGAGAACTCGACGATGGCGCAACTCCAGACGGCATCCGAGAGCTCCGACGGCCAGATGAAGGCCTTGCAGGTCGGCCATGAGATCGCCGCGCAAGAAGTCGCCCAGATGCAGAAGCTGCGGGGTCTCATTGCGCAGCAGACCACGATGATGGCGACCTGGTTTCAGTCCTTCCAGACGAGCAAGGACCTGTCGCAGGCACGCCGGGAGCAGTTCTTCAACGCGACCGCGCCAGTGACCTCCGGCGGCCAGACCATGGAGCCCCGTTGGTGAGACCGTCCACGATCATCATCGTCGTCATCGCGATCGGCGCCTGCGTTGCAGGGGCTTGGCTGGTCTTCGCGCCGCGCACGCCAGTACCGGGACAAGGGACTGCGTCGCGCGCCAGCGACTTCTTCAAACCTCCGCAGGACTACAAGACCTCCAGCGGCCAGCAGATGAAACCGCGTTGGTAGGATAAGGGGGCAGGGGGTGCGTGGAATTAAACCGGGGCTCGTCCTGATCATTGCGATCGGCATCGTCGTGGCTGCGCATCCTGCATTGGCGCAGCAGGATGGCAGCGTTCTCACGACGCTGGAAAATTCCGTGACGACCGCCGCGAAGAGCTGGCAGACGACCGTCATGCAGGCGGCCAAGTCGTTGTTCTGGATCCTCGCTGGCATCGAGGTCGGCCTTGCCGCGGTCTGGCTCGCCATTCAGACCGCAACCCTCGATGCGTGGTTCGCCGAGATGGTGCGGCGGGTCATGTTCATCGGCTTCTTCGCCTTCGTGCTCGATCAGGGACCGAATTTCGCGAAAGCGGTCGTCGACAGCCTCTATCAGATCGGTGCTGGCGGCGGCTCGGCATCGCCCGCGGATGTGTTCAACGCGGGTCTCAAGGTCGCCTCCGCGATGTCGCATAACGCGCAGTTCGGCCTCTTCCAGGACAATGCGCTGGCGATTGCCTCAGTATTCGCGATGGTGATCGTGGTGATCTCCTTCTCGCTCGTTGCGGCGATCTTCGTGGCGGTGATGGTCGAGATGTATGTCGGTCTGCTCGCCGGCATGATCATGCTCGGCCTCGGTGGCTCGTCCTTCACCAAGGATTTTGCCATCCGCTATCTGGTCTACGCGTTCTCCGTCGGCATGAAGCTCATGGCGCTGGTAATGATCGCCAAGATCGGGTCCGACGCCTTGCTGAACCTCGCCAACCAGACGGGCACCGGCAACGACGCCTTTGTCGGGACGCTGGCGATCGGTGGCATCTCCGTCGTCGTCTTCATCATCTCGATCTACGTGCCGAATATCGTACAAGGCGTCGTGCAGGGCGTCTCCGTCGGCAGCGGCATGGAAGTGGTGAAGCATGCGGGACAGGCGGCGAGCTTCGCGGCTGGCGGCGCCAGCCTCGCCCTGGGAGGCGCGAGGGCAGGGGCAGCCGGGTTCAGCGCCGCGCGTG
>NZ_PSRR01000429.1 GCF_004296405.1 Bradyrhizobium sp. Leo170 | reverse complement strand
TCGGCGCACAGCGCCGGGTGAGGGGACTAGCCGCATACTCTCGTCCATCGAATTCGTGGAAGCAGCCCCTCACCCCAACCCTCTCCCCGCAAGAGCGGGGCGAGGGAGCACACCTAGGACCGCTGCAGCATCACGCTCAATTCGAGATCGCGGAAGATCGTATAGTTGCGCCGGATCCACTGATGCAACTCGGTGGACGAGTCCTTCTCGTGCCGGAGATAGCCGGTGAAGGAGAAGTTCAGCCGGTCGATATAGGTCTTCAGGAACACCGGCAGCGCGCTGAGGCGGAGCACCCGGCCTTGGCCCATGGCCGCGGGCAGTTCGCCGCGCACCACGAATTCGTTGTCGATGGTCATCAGCGCCCGCGGCGGAACCTGCCGGCGCAGCATCTCATAGCTGCGCGCGGAGACGCGGTCGATATCGGCAACGAACAGGATGACCGGCGCGACGTGGCGGCGCAGCGCTTCCTTCATGAAGCCGATTTCGTCGATCATCTTGAAGAATTCGTCGAAGGCGTGGTAGCCGAGGTCGATCACCTTCGCCACACCGTCATTGACAATCAGCCGGTCCATCAACTGCATCTTGCCGTAGGTGTCGATGACATCTGCCGTCTCGGTGGTTTTAGGGAGGTAGTCCAGCAGCGACGGCTCCTTCAGGTTGATGTCGAAGGAAATCACACCGCCGTTCTTCAGCAGCAGAAATTCGCTCAGCAGCCGCGCGACCAGGGTCTTGCCGACCTGGGGGCGGGGCGAGCAAATGATGTAGATGGGCGTAGCTGACATCGCCTGCTATATCAGGCGATTTTCGTGCCCAATCCAGCCCCGCATCCCCCGGGGGCGCGACTATTTTTCGCTGCCGCGCGTCACCGACTTGGCGCCGACCAGGTCGGTCAGCTTGATGCGGTCGAACTCGCTCCAGACGTTGGCGAGCCAGTGCCGGACATAGCCGCGGAGCACGAAAGAATAGTTCGCCGCCTCGTCGTGCGGGCCCTTGTTGGCGACGAATTTGAGAAACGGGACGGAAGCGACCTCGACCTGCTCATAGGCCATCTCGTTCAGCTTCGGGATGGTCAGGTCGGTGGCATCCTTGATGCGATGGAAATAGGAATTGTAGGTCGACTGGTCCCACTGGAAGAACTGCGTGTCGTTGATGAAGTTCTTCACCAGGAAGTATTTCGCGCCGCTCATGAAATTGGCGGTCTCCGCGATCTCGTCCAGCGAGGCGATCGAGGGGCCGAGGATATGGAACACCGCGAAAGTAATCTGGCCGGACCGGGCCGCATCCAGGAAGCCGATGTCGCGGAGCGAGGCGAGCGCAGGCGACAACAGGCCGGCGCGGACGTCGATCACGGTAACCATGGAGCCGGCGTTCAGGGTGTCGAAGATCTTCATCTGGTCCGCGGTCGTCGTCATATCGACGATCTCGGTGATCTCAGGATGGAAGCGCTTCAGCGTTCCCCGCGGCGATTCGGTGTCGAAGGCCCGCGTCCCGACGTTGTTCGCGTTGAAATAGTCCAGAAGCGTCCGCGACACGGTCGTCTTGCCGACCCCGCCCTTGTCCGCGCCCACTACAATCACGACTGGCTTTGCCATGGAAATCCCTTACGACCGCGCCCCCGACCGCGAGGGCGCGATCGGAAAGTCCCCATTCCTGCTTTGGGCGCGAACATGGCAGAAACAAGGGAGAATTCAATTCCTTGAACGCCAAGCAGCGCGTTTAGTAGGGATTTTCTTAATGAGTTGAAGGGCGTGAGGCCACAATCAAAAATGTCGGCCCCAGGGACCCTGAATCGGACCCTGAAGCGGCGGTTGCTGCGACGGGCCGGCCGGCTCGGCTGCGTCGCCCCAAGGGCTGGGCAATGGGCCGCGTGAAGGGCCGCGCGGAGCGGGAGGCGGAAGTTCGCCTTGTGCCGACGGTTCCTGTGCACCTTCTTCGGGACTAGCCGCGGGATCGTCCGGCAGGGCGATCGGTCCAGGATCATGGCCGCCGCCGAACTTCACCAATGCATCCACCCTCGATTGCACCGACGGATGGGTCGCAAACAGGTCGGCGAAGCCCTCCCGCGGATTGTCCACACATAGTTCCATCACCGCCGAAGTCGCGCCCGGCAGTTCGCCGCGATTTTCGATCTTGCGCAGGGACGAGATCATCGCATCGGGATTCTTGGTCAGCTCGACCGACCCGGCGTCGGCCAGATATTCGCGCGATCGCGACAGCGCCAGCTTGACGACCTGCGACAACAGCCACGCCGCCACGATCAGGACGATGGCGATGATGATCACGATGATCGCGCCGCCACCGGAGCCCTTGCGATCGGACGAAGACGAGGAGGAGGATGACGATGACGACGAAGAGGAGGACGGCCAGCCGCCGGTTGAATTCCAGGACAGGTTGGTGAACATCCGGAAGAACAGTTCGCCGAAGAAGCCGACCGCGCCGGCGATGATGACCGCGATCACCATCAACTGCACGTCGCCGTTGCGGATATGGGTGAGCTCGTGGCCGAGCACGGCCTCGATCTCCTGGTCGTTCAGCGCCCGCAACAGGCCCGTGGTGACCGTGACCGCATATTGGCGCTGGTTCAGCCCGCTCGCGAAGGCGTTCAGCGCGGGGCTGTCCATGATCTTCAGCTTCGGCATCGGGATGCCGCGCGAGATGCAGAGGTTTTCCAGGAGATTATAGAGCCGCGGCTCTTGCTGCCGCGTCACGCTTTCGCCGCCGGTGACGGCGTCGATCATGTTCTGGTGGAAGAAATAGGCGATCACGATCCAGAGCGCCGCGCCGATCGTCGCATAAGGGGAAGCCGAGATCAGGTCATGCAGCGCCCGCATCAGGTAATCGTCGACCGAGCGGCCGCTGTCGATCATGACCTCCGCAACCAGCGCGCCGGCATAGACCAGCACGTAGATCAGGACGAACAGCCCGGCGAGCAGGAGCATCGAACGGAACCTGTTCGATGCGATATGGGTGTAGAGACCGTAGGCGGCCATGCTGCGCTGCTGCTCGCCGGAGGCCCGGGCCCTTAGAACTTCACGCTCGGCGCGGTCTCGACTTCGGCGCGGCTGGCGCCGAGGTCGAAGAAGTCCTTGCGGGTGAAGCCGAACATGCCGGCGAACAAAGCGGCCGGCATCTGCTGGATGCCGGTGTTGTATTCCTGGACCGCGTTGTTGAAGAAGCGGCGGCTGGCGGCGATCTTGTTCTCGAGATCGGAGAGTTCGCTTGCGAGCTGCTGGAAATTGGCGTTGGCCTTCAGGTCCGGATAGGCTTCCGACAGCGCGATCAGGCGGCCGAGGGCGCCGCTTAGCTGGTTCTCCGCGGCGGAGACCTGCGCCGGTCCCTGCGCTGATATCGCGGAGTTGCGTGCCTTGATCACGTCGTCGAGCGTGCCGCGCTCATGGGCGGCGTAGCCCTTCACGGTCTCGACCAGGTTCGGGACCAGATCGTGGCGCTGTTTGAGCTGGACGTCGATGTCGGCAAAGGCCTGGTTGACGCGCTGGCTCAGCGCCACCAGGCGGTTGTAGGCGGCAAACGCAAACAGCACGAGGACGACGATGACGCCGAGAACGATCCAGCCGGTCGACATGGAAAAACTCCTGATGGGATTGCGCGCGAAGCCTAGAGCATGATCCGGAAAAGTGGAAACCGGTTTTCCGAAAAGATCATGCTCAAACAAAGAGATAAACGGCGGCGCGCGTCAGCCTGCCCAGCGGCAGGCATGCGTTGGTCGGACCCGGCAGGGAATTAGTTCAAGCGCCCGTCACGGCGTCGCCCCATCGCCAGCGCCGGGCACGGGCGTAGTCGGCCTTGGCGCGGCGGGGGATCTTTGCAATCGAAAGGCCGCTCGGGGTGCAGAGCTTTGCGGTCACCTCCGCCTTGCCGACGACGGGCTGCGCCAGCACGCGGGAGGGATGGCTCGCAATCGGCGTCCGCGTCAGCGCGACATAGGCGAACCGCTCGTCCTCGAACGGCACCTCCGCGCCCTTCACCTGCATGTGCGCGCGCGAGCGGGCCAGCCGCTGGCTGAAATGACACCAGTCCGGCGCTTCAAGCGGGCATTCTGCGTCATGCGGGCAGGGGGCCGCGACATGTGCGCCGGCCGCGATCAGTTGCGCCCGCAGCGCGATGATCCGCGCATAGCCGGCGGGCGTGCCGGGTTCGACGATCACGAGCGCCTCGCCGGTCTTCTCCCACATCAGGCGTGCGAGCGCGGTTCGCTCGGCCTCATCGATTTCGCCGATCATGTAGCTCGCGACGACGAGGTCCGCCCGCTCGGCATCGGCGAGCAGCTTCCGGGCCGGTCCAAGCTCATAGTTCGCCTCGCGCAGCCGCGTGCCGGCGAGCTCAAGCGCCAGCGCGCGCAAGCTGGCGTTGGCATCGAGCAAGACGAATCGTTGCAGCGACGAGAAGGCTTGCGCGGCCGCCCAGCTCGCCGTGCCCGGTCCGGCGCCGATATCGAGCAGCGACGTCGGCGCGAAATCCGGCCTGATCTCGACGAGCGCATTGAGGCTGGCGGCGACGGCCGCGTAGGTCGCGGGCATCCGCGCCAGCGCGTAGGCGAGCGCATCGGTCTCTGATTTGATCGTGCCCGAGCCGCCGCCGTCGCGGTAGGTCCGCGAGATGGCGGCAGCGCGGCTTGCCGCCTCATTGCGCGAGAACCCCTGCAGCCTCGCGTCGAGTACCGCTTTCAGTTCGGCGGGGAGGTCGGGCGAGATCATCTGTTCGTCACGTCACGACGCGCTCTCCCGTCATTGCGAGCGCAGCGAAGCAATCCACTTCTCCGCTCGCGGCGCTATGGATTGCGTCGCTTGCGCTCGCAATGACGGCAGTACCAGCGGCGGGCGTGCAACCTCACGCCACGTGCTGATCCAGGATACCGACCGCGCCTTCGAGGTCGACCGAGACCAGTTGCGACACGCCGCGCTCGGCCATGGTCACGCCGAACAGCCGGTTCATCCGCGCCATGGTGATCGGGTTGTGGGTGATGGTGATGAAGCGCGTTTCGGTTGACGACGTCATCTCGTGCAACAGGTTGCAGAAGCGCTCGACATTGTGGTCGTCCAGCGGCGCGTCGACCTCGTCCAGCACGCAGATCGGCGAGGGGTTGGTCAGGAACACTGCGAAGATCAGCGCCAGCGCCGTCAGCGCCTGCTCGCCGCCCGAGAGCAGCGAGAGCGATTGCGGCTTCTTGCCCGGCGGCTTTGCAATGATCTCGAGGCCGGCCTCGAGCGGATCGTCGCTCTCGATCAGGTGCAGCGCGGCCTCGCCACCGCCGAACAGCTCGACGAACAATCGCTTGAAGTGGTTGTTGACGGTCTCGAACGAGGTGAGAAGGCGCTCGCGCGCTTCGCGGTTGAGGCTCTGGATGCCCTGGCGCAGGCGCTTGATCGCCTCCACCAAATCGTCGCGCTCGGTGGTGAGCCCGGTGTGCTGGGTCTCCACCTCGCGCAGCTCTTCCTCGGCGCGCAGATTGACGGCGCCGAGGCGTTCGCGATCGCGGCGCATCTTTTCGAGCTCTTCCTCAATCTGGCCGACCGGCGGCAGGTCGGCGCCCGGCTCGATCTCGGCGAGGCCGGCCAACGCCTGTGGCTCGACCTCGAGCATGTCATGGACCTCGCGCTCGATATCGGCGAGCCGACGCCGGGTTCCTTCCGTCCGCTCCTCGGCGCGGGCGGTCGCCTCGCGGGCGCTCGACAGCGCTTCCAGCGAGGCCTTGGCGGCGCGGTCGGTCTCCGCCATCGCGGTCTCGGCAGCGGCGAGCGCGTCGGCGGCGCCGCGGCGATCATTCTCGGCGTACTCGATCTCGCTGATCAGCGCGCTGCGTTTCTCCGCAAACACCTCCGGCGCATTGACGAGCTCCTCGCGCTCCGCCGTCACCTCGGTGATGCGGGCCTCGATCGTTCCGATCTGCGAGGCGCCGCTTGCTTTGCGGTTCTGCCACTCGTTGCGCTCGGCGAGGATCGCCTGCACGCGGCGGTCGGCGAGTTCGGCTTCACGGGCCAGCGCCTGCGCTTCGGCGCGCACCTGGGCGGCCACGCGGCGCCGGTTCTCGATCTCGGCGCGGACGGCGGCAAGTTGGGCTTCGGTCTCCACGCTCGGCGGCAATTCGGAGAGCGCCGCATCGGCGTTCTCGTGTGCGGCCTCGGCTTCGGCACGGTCGGCGGCAAGGCGATTGTGCGCTTCCGTCAGTGCGGATTTGCGCGCGGCGTGCCGGTTGATCTCGCGCTCGGCTGCGGCATGGCGCTCGCGCGCGGCATCGGCC
>NZ_PSRR01000428.1 GCF_004296405.1 Bradyrhizobium sp. Leo170 | reverse complement strand
CGAGCAGGCGGGCGACGGCCCCGGCAACCGCGTCGGCAGGCAGCAGAGCGGCGGCAACCAGACCGATCCGCTCGGGCGCCCCCTGCACGGCCGCGAGTTCGGCGACGACTACACCGTCAAGATCCCCGGCGAGATCGACGTGCAGCGCGTCAGGCGAATCCTGGAAGAACTCCGCCGCCGCCTCGCGGACCCGGCGCGACCGCAGCTCGAACTCGACTACATCGAGCGCCTGCTGAAGGATTACTGAGGCAGCTCGGCCTCCACCGTCATTGCGAGCGAAGCGAAGCAATCCGTAGCGCCGCTTGCGGTGACATGGATTGCTTCGCTCCGCTCGCAATGACGGGCTGAGAGAGCGTTCGTCCGCACCTACGCCACCTTCCGCGCCGACAGCGCATCCGCCACCGCCGTGCGGATATCGGCGACCGAGAACGGCTTGGTCACCACGTCGTGCACGATCGCATTGAGGCCGGAGGCGCGCTCGCGCTGGTCGGCAAAGCCGGTCATCAGCAGGATCTTCAACTCCGGAAAATCGCGCGCGCTGGCGAGCGCCAGTGCAATCCCGTCCATGACAGGCATCTGGATGTCGGTGAGCAGCAGATCGAAGGCGCCCTGCTCGCGCGCCAGTATTTCCAGCGCGGCCGCGCCGTCTTGCGCGGTGACGGTCTCGTGGCCGTCCATGGCGATGGCGCGTGCCACCAGCGAGCGCATCGAATCCTCGTCGTCGGCGATCAATACCCGCGGCATCGAACTAACCTCCTTCGCAAGACACGTCTCGTATTCTAAGCCTTGCCGCCAGCCGCCAGATCCCGCTTGTTGAAGAAGCGGATATCGATGTCGCGCCCTTCCGGAGGCGGCGAGGCAAGGCGCGATTTGAAAAAAGCGCGTTCGCCCGGTTTCAGCACCGGCTGCTCCAGCACCGTGTTCCACGCATAAATCTCCGCGCCCTGCGCGTCGCGGACCGCAAAGCGCAACCGTGGCAGTTCCACCGGCTTCCGGGTCTCGCCGACGATCATGCCTTCGATCACCAGCACCGGCTTGCCGTCCACTGTCTCCTGACTGACTTTGACGTCCTTGAACGCCACCCCACGCAGATTCACCTCGAGCCCGGCCAGCCTGTAGAACAGCGCGGTCTGCGGCAACAGGCGCACGACGTCGCCGCGCCACACAACCAGCGCCACGATCAGCGCCGCCATCGCCGCGCATGCGGTGGGCAGGCTCGCTGCGGGCATGCGGATGCGGGGCAGGGTGGGCAGCTCGAACAGTCTTGGCAGCCGGCGGCGGGGTTTGGCTTCGGCATCTGCGTGAGCCTCGGCGTCTTCCCGGGCGACCGACGGCCAGTCCTGTCGGACTGCATCGTCCGCCGGCCAGTCGGCCGAGATCGAGGGGCTGTCGACGACAGGAGTGCGTTCGTCCTCCTCCTGCCGCGCCATCGCCTCCCATTCCGCGGCGGCATCGGACGCGGCGGACCTGTTCGCCGCCGCCATCGCCGGCATCGGCGCCGTGATGTCGACGGCATCCTCCGGCCGCGCCAGCCAGACTTCTTTGCAGCGGGAACAACGCACCGTACGCCCGGCCGGACCTAACGTCTCCAGCTTGATCGCATAGGATGTTGTACAATGCGGGCAAACGATATGCATGGAGCCCAATCCCCACCATGGATGCGCCGAGATGCTACAAGGCGACCGTTAACGAATCGGAAACCATAACCGAAGCACAAACGCTTTGTTCGGCCCGCCGGCCCAGCCGGAAACGGGCGCGAGGATTGAGCCAAGGTTCGAGGTTCCCGGCCGCCGCCCCAGTTGAACCCAACGTCCAACCCAATGTCGAGCGGAGCTAGAGCTTGGTTCGGTTCGAAAATGTCGGATTGCGTTACGGGCTCGGCCCGGAGATTCTGCGCGACCTCAGCTTCGCCGTCCCCGCCCATTCCTTCCAGTTCCTCACCGGCCCGTCGGGTGCCGGCAAGACCTCGCTGCTCAGGCTGTTGTTCCTGTCGCTGCGGCCGACGCGCGGGTTGGTGAATCTGTTCGGCAAGGACATTTCGCTGCTGAGCAAAGACCAGATCGCAAACCTACGCAAGCGCATCGGCATCGTGCTGCAGGACTTTCGCCTGCTCGACCACATGACGACCTATGAGAATGTCGCGCTGCCGTTCCGCGTGATGGGCCGCGACGAATCCAGCTACCGGCGCGAGGTGATCGACCTCTTGAAATGGGTCGGCCTCGGCGAGCGGATGGATGCGCTGCCGCCGATCCTCTCGGGCGGCGAGAAGCAGCGCGCCGCAATCGCGCGCGCGGTGATCTCGCGGCCGCAATTGTTGCTGGCGGACGAGCCGACCGGCAGCGTCGATCCGACGCTCGGGCGGCGGCTGCTGCGCCTGTTCATCGAGTTGAACAAGTCGGGCACCGCCGTGATCATCGCCACCCACGACATCACGCTGATGGACCAGTACGAGGCGCGGCGATTGGTGCTGCACCAGGGACGGCTGCACATCTATGAATAAGATCGGCCGAGAGCATGTGCCGCTCGTCGACCTCGGGCATGAACGCCCGCAGGTGGCGGCGAATGCGCGCAACATGTCGCCGATCGTGCCGCGCGCCTCGATCTCCGGCCGCGCGCTGGTCGCGGTCGTGTCGATCATGACCTTCCTGGCCTCGATGACCACGGGCACGGTGCTCCTGGTCAGCGCATCCGCGGCCGAGTGGCAGTCGGAGGTCGCGAGCGAGATCACGATCCAGATCCGCCCGGCGGCCGGCCGCGATCTCGATCGCGACACATCAGCGGCGGCGGAGGCGATGCGGACGCAGGGTGGGATCGTCGAAGTCCGCCCGTTCAGCAAGGAGGAATCCGCAAAACTGCTCGAGCCCTGGCTCGGCAGCGGATTGTCGATCGAGCAATTGCCGGTGCCGCGCGTCATCGTGGCGCGGGTGCAGCCCGGCAGCACGCCCGACCTCACCGCGCTGCGGGCGCGGGTCACGCAGGTCGCCCCCGGTGCCAGCGTCGACGATCACCGCGCCTGGATCGAGCGCATGCGCTCGATGAGCGGCGCCACCGTGTTTGCCGGCATCGGCATTCTCGCCCTCGTGATCGTCGCGACGATCATCTCGGTCTCCTTCGCCACGCGCGGCGCGATGGCCGCCAACCGGCCGATCGTCGAGGTGCTGCATTTCGTCGGCGCCTCCGACAGTTACATCGCCAACCGTTTCCTGCGGCATTTCCTGATGCTGGGACTCGAGGGCGGCCTGATCGGCGGTGGCGTCGCGATGCTGTTCTTCGGCTTCTCCGAATCGATCGCGAGCTGGTTCTCGGGCACTCCGGTCGGCGACCAGTTCGCGGCCTTGCTCGGGACCTTCTCGCTGCGCCCGTCCGGCTATCTGGTGCTGGCGCTGCAGGCGGTATTGATCGCCGCGATCACGGCCTGGGCCTCACGGCGGACGCTGTTCGCCACGCTCGATGACGTCGACTGATGGAACGGCCGGACTCCACTTCGCCCAAAAACGCTCTATAATTGCGTCCGGGGAAGGGACAGCCTTATCCGATGAGCTCTGATCTCGACGACCGATCGCAAAAGCGCCGGCCAGCGCGGCCGCACGGATCGCTGCGCGCGCTGATCGTCGCGCCGCTGGCGGTGCTGTTCGTCGCCGCGGGGGTCGGCTTCCTCGCGTTCCTGTCGCAGTTGCGCGGCGTCGAAACCCAGCCCGAGCGCAATGCCGATGGCATCGTGGTGTTGACCGGCGGTTCCTCGCGCATCTCCGACGCGGTGGAATTGCTGGCGGCCGGCTACGGCAAGCGGCTGCTGATCTCGGGGGTGCACCCGACCAATGCGGCGAGCGATATTTCCCGCTCGCTGCCCGAGAACAATCAGGCGCTCTTGAGGTGCTGCGTCGATCTCGACCGCTCCGCCGTCAATACGAGGAGCAATGCCGCTGAGACGCGGCGCTGGGCGCATGAGCGCGGCTTCAAGTCGCTGATCGTGGTGACCTCGAACTACCACATGCCGCGCGCGATCGTCGAACTGTCGCACGCGATGCCGGATGTCGAACTGATCCCGTTCGTGGTGATCGGCGACAAATGGCGCGACGAACCTTGGTGGATGAGTGGCGGAACGCTGCGCCTCCTGCTATCGGAATACGTCAAATATGTCGCAGCGGAGGTGCGGGTGCGGCTGGCCAGGATCGGTCTCGACCTGACGCCCGATTTCCTGGAGCAGCCTGGCGGCGCGCCGGCGCCGCGCCGGCCGGCGACCGCGCAGGTGAACTGACCAGACCAACTCTTTAAGTCGGGAATTCGATGTCTTCGATCTTCGTGCGCTCGCTCATCTTCAACGTGCTGTTCTATCTCGTGCTGGTGAGCTTAAGCATCGTCGCGATCCCGACCGTCGTGTTGCCGCGCCGGGCGATGATGACGCTGGCCGCATGGTGGGCGAACGCGACGCTGTTCCTGATGCGCGTCGTCTGCAACATCCGGGTCGAATTCCGCGGGCTGGAGAAGATTCCGAAAGGGCCCCTGATCGTCGCCGCCAAGCACCAGTCGATGTGGGAGACGTTCCAGCTTTTGCGCTTCTTCGACCACCCGCTCTACATGCTCAAGCGCGAGCTGACCTGGATTCCGGTGTTCGGCCAGTTCCTGCTCAAGGCCGGCATGATCGCGATCGACCGCGGCGGCGGACCGCGCTCGCTGGTGAAGACGCTGCGCCGCGCGGCCGCTGAAGTGAAGCGCGGCCGCCAGCTCGTGATCTTCCCGGAAGGTACGCGCCGGCCGGTCGGCGCGCCGCCAAACTACAAGACCGGGGTGGCGCAGATCTATGCCGAGAGCGGTGTGCCGTGCCTGCCGGTCGCGCTCAACTCCGGCCTGTTCTGGCCGCGCCGCACCTTCATGCGCTATCCGGGGACGCTGGTGGTCGAATTCCTCGATCCGCTGCCGCCAGGTTTGCCGCGCGCGGAGTTCATGACGCGGCTGCGCGAGTCGATCGAGGGCGCCACCGACCGCATTGTCGAGGCTGCGCGCGCCGAGCAGGCGCAGTTGTTCGGCGTCGTGCCCGATACCGCGAAGGCGAAGGTCTAGAGCGTTTTCGAGCGAAGTGGACACCGGTTCGCGTGAAGAAAATGCGTCAAAACAAGAAGCTCTAGCTACGTTCCCTCCTGCAGCGGCAGCTCGATCGGATGCGCGTCGTGCAGCATCGTCGCCAGCTTGTGCAGTTGCGGATCGCGAAAACCCTGCTTCTCGATCGCGAGCACCGTGGAGAGCACATAGTCGCGGTTGTTGCCCGAGCGTCCGTGGCCCTGCTGCACGTAGCGGAGCTGGTCGGCCAGCGTCAGCCGTCCGGCGTACTGCACATGGCTGCGGTCCACCACATAGGTCAGCGCGGCCACCCGCGAGCGCGGGTCGTCCTCGAGCCACACCGAGCGGTGCACCTCGCGATAGACGTTGGTGGTCTGCTCGCGGCCGCGCAGATAAGCGATCGTCTCGGTGCGCCGCTTCGCCGCGACGCGGAACGCGATGCCGCGGCAGGCGCCGCCGCGGTCGAGCCCGAGCACCAGTCCCGGCTTTTCCGGCGTGCCGCGATGGTCGAAGGAATACACGCAGAGCGCGCGATGCTCGCCGATCAGCCGCGCCGCCATTTGTTCCTCGAAATCGAAACCCGGCTTCCACATCAGGGAGCCGTAACCGAATACCCAGAGGTCGTTGTCACCTGATTCGGGCGGGGAGAGGAGTTGCGCGGACATCGCCGCAAGGGCTAGCAAAAGCGCGACGCGAAGCGAAGCGGTTTCGTGGGCTTTACAGCATGATCCGGAAAAGTGGGAACCGGTTTTCCCTCGCGACAAACGCGAAGCGTTTGCGCGGAGATCATGCTCAAACAAGCCCGCGGTTTCCCGCTTAGATTTGCCAAAATTGACAGTCAGAGGTCACCGCATGCCTGATATGACCCCCGCGCCGCGCCGGCGCTCGCGTTGGCGTCTCTTTGCCGCCCCCGTCCTCGTGCTGATCCTCGCCATCGCGTGGAGCGCGTTCTGGTTCTATGCCTCGTCCCAGGTGTGGGTGCAGGCCGATGCCTGGCGCGCGCAGGAGGCGAAGGCGGGCCGGGTCTACGATTGCGGCAAGCGATCGGTGGCAGGTTACCCCTTCCGCCTCGAAATCCGCTGCGAGGACGCCAGCGTGACCTTGATCTCGCAGACGGCCGGCGCGCAGACGCCATTCACCGCGCGGCTCGGCGAGATCCTGGTGGTGGCGCAGGTTTACGACCCCACACGCGTGATCGCCGAATTCAAGGCGCCGGCGACGCTTGCCGAGCGCGGCGCGCTACCGTCGCTCGCCGTGAACTGGCGGAGCGGCCGCGCCAGCGTGGCAGG
>NZ_PSRR01000427.1 GCF_004296405.1 Bradyrhizobium sp. Leo170 | reverse complement strand
ACCGTAACTGAAGATCCCGTCGTCCATCCTGGAAGCCGGCTCGTCGAGGTAAAGCGGACATAGGTCCGATCGATCGATGCTGGTCCTCGACCTGCGACATCCGAATGAAAAGCCCCGCCATTGCTGGCGGGGCTTCACGTGTTTCAGGTAGGGGACCAACTTTGCCCACGGCTGCAGTCACGCCGCCAGCGTGTTCTCCACCAGCTTGATCCAGTAGGACGTGCCGTAGACGATCGCCTCGTCGTTGAAATTGTAGGCGGGGTGATGCAGGCCGGCGCTGTCGCCGTTGCCGCAGAAGATGAAGGCGCCGGGGCGCGCTTCCAGCATGTAGGCGAAATCTTCCGCGCCCATCATCGGCGGCATTTCGTGGACGTTATTCTCGCCGGCGATTTCCTTGGCGATCCTGGTCGCGAACTCGGTCTGCGAGCGGTGGTTGACGGTGACGGGATAGCCGCGTTCGTAAGTAAGATCCATTTTGGCGCCGGTCATCTGCGCGACGCCGGCGACCACCTCATGGATGCGCTTCTCGACCAGCGCTCTCACCTCCGGCGTCAGCGTGCGCACCGTGCCGCGCAGCTCCGCGGTCTGCGGGATCACGTTGCGCGCATTGCCGGCGTGGAATTCGCAGATCGAGATCACGGCCGAATCCAGGGGATCGACGGTGCGCGAGACGATCGACTGCAGCGCCGTGATCAATTGCGAGCCGACCAGCACGCTGTCGATGCATTTGTGCGGCCGCGCGGCGTGGCCGCCGTGGCCTTCGATCCTGATGTCGATCGCGTCCGTTGCCGCCATGATCGGGCCGGTCCGGATGGCAAACGAGCCGACGGGGATCCCAGGGCCGTTATGCATGCCGTAGACCTGCTCAATGCCGAACCGCTCCATCAGCCCGTCCTTGATCATCGCGGCGGCACCCGCGCCGCCCTCCTCCGCCGGCTGGAAGATCACGACCGCGTTGCCGGCAAAATTGCGGGTCTCGGCGAGGTAGCGGGCGGCGCCCAGCAGCATCGCGGTGTGCCCATCATGGCCGCAGGCGTGCATCTTGCCCGGCGTTTTGGAGGCATAAGGCAGACTGGTCTCCTCCTCGATCGGCAGCGCATCCATGTCGGCGCGCAGCCCGATCACCCTGATCTCGCCATTGCCAGCGGGTTTCTTGCCCTTGATGACGCCGACCACGCCGGTGCGGCCGAGCCCCGTGGCGACCTCATCGCAGCCGAACTCGCGCAGCCGCTCCGCAACGAATGCTGCAGTGCGGTGGGTATCGTACATCAGCTCGGGATGTTCATGGATATCCCGCCGCCAGGCCTGGATGGCGGGCTGCAGGTCGGCGACGCGGTTGACGATGGGCATGGCACTTCTCAGATCTGTGATTCAAACGTCCGTGATCTTTCTACCATGCAAGCTGCGGTCCACCCAACAGGCGCGGCTGGCTGCCCATGCCCAGCCGTCATGGCTGGACTTGTACCGCCCACCCACCTCTGACTATTAGGACAGCAGAAAATCGCACGGACGCCTGGAACATTTTCGGGCAACGCTGACGCGGACGGGTGGAAAGCAAGAGAATGCCTGGAAAGCTCGAGGGTGATTTCGACTATATCGTCGTGGGCGCCGGCACCGCCGGCTGCATCATGGCCAACCGGCTCTCGGCCGATCCGGCAAAGCGCGTGCTGGTGCTGGAAGCCGGCGGCGACGATAACTGGATCTGGTTTCACATCCCGGTCGGCTATCTCTTCGCGATCGGCAATCCGCGTTCCGACTGGATGTTCAAGACCGAGGCGGAGCCCGGCCTCAACGGCCGCGCGCTGGCCTATCCCCGCGGCAAGGTGATCGGCGGCTGCTCAGCGATCAACGCCATGATCTCGATGCGCGGACAGGCCGCCGATTACGATCACTGGCGCCAGCTCGGCCTCACCGGCTGGGGCTATGACGACGTGCGGCCGGTGTTCCGTGGGCTCGAGGATCATTTCCTTGGGCCGAGCGAGGACCATGGCTCGGGCGGCGGATGGCGCATCGAGGCGCCGCGGCTATCCTGGAAAGTGCTGGACGCCGTCGGCGATGCCGCGGAAGAAATGGGCATCAAGCGCATTCCCGATTTCAACACCGGTGACAACGAAGGCGTGAGCTATTTCCACGTCAACCAGAAGCGCGGCCGCCGCTGGTCTTCCGCGCGCGGCTTCCTGAAGCCCGCATTGCACCGGCCGAATCTGCTGCTGGAAAAGAACGTGCTGGTCGATCGCCTGATCGTGGAACAAGGCCGCGCCGTCGGCGTGCGCTTTTTCCGTGGCAATGAGATCATCGAGGCCCGCACCAAGGGCGAAGTGATCCTGACCGCCGGCGCGATCGGATCGGTGCAGGTGCTGCAGCGCTCCGGCATCGGGCCCGCCGACTGGCTCGCACCGCTCGGCATCGACGTCGTACTCGACAAGCAGGGCGTCGGGCGCAACCTGCAGGATCATCTGCAGCAGCGCGCGATCTACAAGGTGACCGGCGTGCGTACGCTGAACGAGACCTATTACTCGCTGTTCCGCCGCGGCCTGATGGGCCTCGACTACGCGCTGCGCCGCCGCGGGCCGCTGACCATGGCGCCGTCGCAACTCGGCATCTTCACGCGCTCGGATCCGCGCCGCGAGCGCGCCAACATCCAGTTCCACGTGCAGCCGCTGTCGCTCGACAAGTTCGGCGATCCCCTGCACCGCTTCCCCGCGATCACGGTGAGCGCCTGCAATCTGCAACCGACCTCGCGCGGCACCGTGCGCATCCGCTCCAGGCAGCCGGACGAGAAACCGTCGATCGCGCCGAATTATCTCTCGACCGACGAGGACCGCCAGGTCGCCGCCGATGCGATCCGCACAACGCGGCGCCTGATGAAGCAGAAAACGCTCGCGCAATACCGGCCAGAAGAATATCTGCCCGGCCCTTCCGTCGGCGATGACGATGCATCGCTCGCCAAGGCCGCCGGCGATATCGGCACCACGATCTTCCACCCCGTCGGCACCGCCAAGATGGGCACGGCCAACGACCCGATGGCCGTGGTCGACGAACGCCTGCGCTTCTACGGCATCGCCGGCCTCCGCGTCGCCGATGCGTCCGTGATGCCGACGATCACGTCGGGCAATACCAACACACCGACCGCGATGATCGCGGAGAAGGCTGCTGCGATGATTTTGGAGGACGCCAAGTAACAAAGCCCGTAGCCCGGATGAAGCGCAGCGTAATCCGGGAGCAATTCGCACGTGGCGGCAACCCCGGATTGCGCTACGCTCCATCCGGGCTACGTTGCTGCTACGTTCCCAAAGCAACCGAGGGAGATCAGCGATGAACGTCAAGAAAAAAGTGCCCGCCCATACCAAGGGGTCCGGCAACATTTTCGCTGATCTTGGCCTGCCGAATGCCGAGGAGCATCAGTTGAAGGCGGTATTGGTCGTTCAGCTCAAGCGGCTGATGGCCGAACGGAAGTTGACTCAAACGGAGGCCGCCAAGCTGGTCGAAATGAAACAACCCGACCTGTCGAAACTCCTGCGGGGTCACCTCAGGCTCGCGTCCGTGGAAAAACTGATGCGGATGCTCACTGCTTTCGACCAGGACGTGGAAATCAGGTTGAAGCCGCATCGTAAGCGCGGCGAGGCAGGCCGGATCACGCTTGTTTCTGCGGCGTAGAATGCATGGTCAGTCAGCGCCGCCTCTCGATCGGGTCTGCAGATAAGCACATTGCGCTGGTGCAATGGGCCGGGGAAGGCTCGCACCGGCCGCCTGCACTTCTGCTTCACGGCACCGGTTTTGTGGCCAATGTCTGGGATGACGTCGCGTGCGATCTTGCATCCGACTATACGGTGTATGCACTCGATCGCCGCGGCCACGGCGACAGCCACAAGCCCGCGGCGAACTTCTATCACTTTCAGGACTACGCGCAGGACGTGTGCAGCGTCGTCGAGGAGCTCGGCCTGCACGACATCTACGGCATCGGCCACAGCGCAGGCGCAACCGACCTGCTGCTTGCCGCAAAACTACTGCCCGGACGTTTCGCACGCCTGTTCGTGATGGAGCCGACCGTCATGGATCCGTGCGCCGCGCGCGACGGCGTGACGGGATTGAGCGAACGAGCAACCTCCTCCGTGCAAGGCGCCCTGCGCCGCCAGGCCGAGTTCGACAGTTTTGACGCGGTGTTCACCCGTTATCGCGCCGCGCCGGCATTTGCGGATTGGTCCGAGACTTCGCTCTGGGCCTATGTCAGGCACGGCTTCGCGCCCCTGGAGAACGGAAGGGTACGGCTCCGTTGCACGCCCCAAATCGAGTCGGCGATCCTGCGCCCGATCTTCGAGGCGATGGAGCAGGTCTACGCCGGAGATGCGCGCGGCAATCCTTTCGGCTGGCTCAGTGAAATCGATTGCCCCGTGCGCGTGGCCACGGCCGAAAAATCCTGGCCGATCTACAAGGAGATGGCGTCACGAGCCGTCTCGCTCATTCCCGATGTCAGCACGTGGAATTTTGAGGGCATCGGCCACTGCGTGGCGCAGGAAGCGCCGCCAATGCTGTTGCAGGCACTGCGGGAATTCGCGCGATCGGAACGATGAAGCCCACTCGCTGCAGCACCGAGGGTGCGCGGACTCATCGTTCCTGCCCAGGCTGGCTTGCTTTCGGTGGCACGACGATGGCGCCAGCGTTAGGGTGACGATCGTCGGCGAGCGCTCCCTGCCGGACGCCATCACCTCGCATTCGTCCATCAAATAGGAACGGCCGTGTTCCATTCGCGCCGGCAACGGCCGGCGTGTGCGATTGTCCAGACTTAGTATCTTGCGCGTTGGCCGCGGTCGCGGCCAGAGCCAACACAAACGCGATTGCTGGTCTTGACATGACGGGCTTCTCCTCTTGCGCGCGGGACGAACGCGCGGCGACACGACTTGGTTTCGGTCACCGTCGGGGAGGAACGGGGCGCCAGGATGGCAGCCATCTAGACGGACAATCAGACTGTGGCTGCGCGTTAGTGAGTCCACGCCCTAGCTCGTCCGCAAACCATCAAAACGCTGAACGTCCATCATGTAACAATTGAAGTTGCGACAAATATGAAGAGGCGTTATATCGTCGCGCAGCCGGGCGCGCTGCGCTGCCACCGACGATCGGGAGTCATGAAACTCTACAACTTCGCCTTCGGCCCCTATCCGCAGCGGTTGACCATCTACGTCGCCGAAAAGGGCCTCACGGATATCGAACTGATCCGTTTGTATCCGCCGATCGACAAGACGAATTGGCCGCCGGCCTTCCTCCAAGGTCTCACGCCCGCCGGTTCGTTGCCGATCGTCGTAGACGACGACGGGACGGTGGTCGGGCAGTCGCTGGCGATCCTCGAATATCTCGAGGACACCCGTCCCGGCCCAGACATGCGCGGCAGGACGCCGGCGGACCGGGCGCGCACGCGGGAGCTCGTCACCGTCTTCGACGACGCGCTTTCGTCCTTCGCCCTGTGGGCCCGGCACGGCAGCCATCTGAGCCGCGGCATCGATCGCGAAAGCCGCGACATCGCCGAGATCTGCGCTCCCAGCTATTTCCAGAAACTGCGGCTCGCCGAGCGGATGATCGGCGATGCCGGATTCCTGGCCGGCGATGCAGTGACCATCGCCGATTGCGTGGCGATGGCGACGCTTCGTTTCGCCGACGGCTTCTACGACGTCCCGATCCCGTCCGATTGCTCCCGGCTCTCCGATTGGTACGCGCGCTTCTCGTCGCGGCCGAGCGTGCCGGCCCACGACTTTCCTCCCCATCAGCACGCGCTCGCGCGTCATCTGATGACGCAGACCGGGATTTCGATCGAGCCATGAAACGCGTCACCCTGGAGAGCGCGCATGAAGAATGACGCGTCCACCGCTGTCGCGCCGGTTTCCGAGATCTTGCGCCACTTCAGCGATCCTGCAGCAGTCGCCCGCTACGCCGAGGATACGCCGCGCAAGGTGCCGGGCTTCACCGATCTTCAGCGCATGGCGTCGGTGCTGCTCGCCGAACGCGCGCCGGAAGCGGCTGATATCCTCGTCCTCGGTGCCGGCGGCGGTCTGGAGCTGAAGGCGTTCGCCGAGGCAAGGCCGCGCTGGGGCTTCACGGGGATAGATCCCTCGGCGGAGATGCTCGATCTCGCGCGCAACGTGCTGGGGCCGCTCGCCTCGAGGGTCCGGTTGGTGCAAGGGTTGATCGAAGACGCGCCTGCCGGCCCCTTCGATGGCGCGACCTGCCTGTTGACGCTGCATTTCCTTTCGAAGCCAGGGCGCCTGCGCACGCTGTGCGAGATGCGGCAACGGCTCAAGCCGGGCGCGGCGCTCGTCGTGGCGCATCACAGCCGGCCGCGGGACGGCGCGCTCGAACGCTGGCTGACGCGGTC
>NZ_PSRR01000426.1 GCF_004296405.1 Bradyrhizobium sp. Leo170 | reverse complement strand
GAATATCCAGGTGCAGGGCAGCGCTACCGGAATTCCGGTCGTGCAAGCCCCGCCGGTTGCCGCGCTGAGTTCGGCCGGGAACGCCACTGCCGCCACTCAGCAAAGCGCGGCTCCGACGCAGTCGAACAACGATCGGCCATCGGTGATCATCGTCGAGTTTGTCGGCTTTGGCGGTGGCGACGGCTCTCCCGCCCCGAATCCGAGCCCCGAAAAGAAACGGAGCGGTGACGACCAACGAGCCCAAAACCCTGATAGCGCCTACCAGGTGCTCGGCGCGGGCGAGATGACGATGGACGAGGCGAAGCAACTGATCGCCGAACGCCGCCGTCAGATGCGGCCATAGTCGGGTTGTGGCGCGGCGTCCTGAAGCGACGTCGCGCCCGACATGGGTCAGCTCTGGCCGGACGCACCGTTTGCATCGTACAGGTTGAGCTGACGCGGCTGGATAATCTGTACGTTGTCCGCGCTGGCGCGGCGGCAAATTTTCCGGACCGAAGTCGGTCGATGGCTTTCCGTAACACCCTTCGCGTACGCTAAGGGTCTGAAAGCTCGTCGGCCGGCGATTCCGAACCCGACGAGCGCCGTCACTCACCGATCGCACGCCCGATGCGGAAATCCGGAAAACAGGATGATCCTGCTCAGCTACATCTATCGCTTCGTCTCCAACTTCGTGTTCCTGGCGCTGGTCTATTTCAGCCTCAACTTCATGGAGAAATACGAGCATCGCGCGCTCGTCGCGCTTCTGGTGCTGGTTTATGCCGCGATGCATGCGGCGTCCGCCTTGCGCTCGTTCTATTTCTTCCAGCGAATCGAACGCCTGGAAGGGGAGGCGCGTCGGCTCGGGACGGCGGTGGTCGAGGGACCAAGTTCGACAGCCTCACGCAAGCAGATCGTCGGTGCCGTTACCGAGCTGCGTCATGCCGGCGAGATCAAGTCCTATATCGACCTGCTGTTCCTGGCGCTCGTCATCCTGCTCTGCATCGCCAAGATCGTGACGAATTGAGCGGATGGCGCGGCAATCTCCGCCGCGGTCTTCAGCGCTTCGCGACCTGAAGTGCGCGTCTGTTCGGCTTCGCCTGCACGGCATGCTTGGGCACGCCACGACCCGCATGGCCTCCTTGTGGGTTCTGATGCACGGCATGCCGGGAATGCGGCGCCTGACGCGCACCGATGGTGCGGGCTCTCGCGGAGATCGGCCCCATCGCATTGGCGGCTTCAGGAGATGCTGCCACCTGTTGCGGACGTTTGGCGGGTAAATGCGACGCGAGCAGCGTCACACGCACGCCTTCGGGCATCCTGAAGACGGAGGAGGCCGGGACCGGCAGGGCCGGGCGGCTGTTCTCGGAGACCCGCAATGGCTCCGGCCATGCCGTCTGCGAGGCGATCGCGGCGCGCGGGCGGCGCAGTCGATCGAACAGGCCTGGATCACGCCAATCCAGATTCGAGAGCCCGGGTGCGGGCAGTTCCTGCGTCTGGACGAACACGAAATTCGGAATCTTCGGCCAGCGCACCGTTGCGACGGTCTCGGACGGCGGATGCAACAGCCATTGCACGGGTTCGGTCGGCGTGGCCGGCCGCTCCGGCGTCGCCGGCACCACATGGACGATCCGATAGCCGCGCGCCTTTAGCTCCTGCAGGATTTTCGGCAGCGCCGCCACCGTGCGTGGCTGGATGTCGTGCAACAGCAGGATGCCCTTGCCCTTCGCTTCCAGCCGCTGGATTGCGAGCTCGTAGACGCGCGCCGGAGGGATATGGCGCCAATCGTCGGCAACGAAATCGGCGCTCCAGTTCTGGATCTCACGCGACGCCAGATAGTTCTCGACCGCTTCGGCGCGCAGCAGCCCTGGAATGCGGAAGAAGGGCGCGAGCTTGCTCGCGTCGCCAAGCGCGGCCACCGTCGAGGCGATGCCGGCATCGACCTCCTGCTTGGCCTGCTCCATCGACATCTTGTTGAAGGTCAGCGGATGGTTCTGGCTGTGCGTGCCGACGGTGTGGCCGGCGGCGACGAGCTTGCGGACACCTTGCGGATTGGCTTTGGCCTGGCTGCCGATGATGAAGAAGGTCGCCTTCACGCACTGGCTGGCAAGAATGTCCAGCACCTGGTTGCTGTATTTCGGCAGCGGGCCGTCATCAAATGTCAGCACCACTTCGTGATCGTCCAGCGGCAGGGTCTCGGCATATTGCATGGTGCCGATCCGGGGATGCTCGCGGGGATCGACCACCAGCGTGCGCGAGGTGCCGAGCGCGTCGGGATGGCCGGGACAGTCAGCCGCGACTGCGGACTGGCTGCTCGTGCCGATTAGAATCAGCAGGGGGAGGGCAGTCCACGACCGCTTCCAAAATCCCTCGCCAACGCTAGCGATCATAACACCCTGGCTGCATTCTCTTTGTCCGACGCCAAATCCTTACAGGCGGCGTCATGAACGCCACCTTAATGCTTTGTAACCCACAGCCGTCCTTTGGTTCAATGTGTTTGATCCGACACGGTTTTCGGGCCCGGCGGCACGATATGCACAATCCTGTAATTGTGATCGCGCAGATAGCGCAAGAAGGCCGGAAGCATCGCCGCGGTGTGCGTCTTGGGATCGTGCAGCAGGATGATTCCCTTGCCGGCGGCGTTCAGGCGCCCAGTCAGAATCTTCAGCTCCTCCTCCGGCGTCATCTTGTTCCAGTCGCTTGCCCAGAGGTCGGCGCCGAACACCGCGATCCCGCGCTTCTCCAGGTTCGCGAGCGTCTCCGGCGACATCTCGAAATAGGGGAAGCGGAAGAACGGCGTGCTCGGCGTCGTGGTCGCGCGCCCATGCAGCGCCGTTTCGACCGCGGCGATGCCCTTGTCGATCTCGCCAATGGCGTCGTCCGGTTTCATGTATTTGAGGTTGTGATGCGTCCATGTGTGGTGGGCGACCGTGTGGCCGAGTGCGGCGATCTGGCGGACCAACTCCGGATGCTCGGAGGCCGGCTTTCCAATCATGAAGAAGGTGGCGCGCACGCATTCATGGGCGAGTGCCGCGAGAATCTTCCGATCGGTTGACGGCCATGGCCCATCGTCGAACGTCAACACCACCTCGTGATCCTGCAGGGGCAATGTGTCCGGAAAGCTCTTGGTGCCGACGCGCGGATAGGTCGCGGGATCGACGGTCAGGACGCGCGACGTTCCAAGCGCATCCTTGCGCGGGCATTCGTCGGCGGCGTGCGCCGCGCCGGTCCACGCGAGCAGGGCAAGAATGGCTGCACCGAACGTTCTCATAAGCACACCTGTTCTTCGCGATTGGCGATATTTGGCATTGCGCGTGACGCGGCCGATTGGGTAATGCGTGCAACGATAACTCAGACGAGTTCCTTCCTTCTGTCAAACGGTGAGGCGCGGCATGGCCGAGAATATCGACGCTGCCAATCCCGCCGAAGCGTCCGTCCTCGAGCGGCTGCCCATGCGGGACGAGGAGGGGCAGCTCCGCCACGAATTCGTCGAAAATATTGCGAGCGCGATCCACGCGGCCGACCGGCCGTTCCTGTGCGAGGTCGTGGCCGAACTGCATGAGGCGGATCTCGGCGATCTCATCGCAGCGCTCGCGCCGGAAGACCGCGTCAGCCTTGTCGAGATCACCGGCACCGATTTCGACTTCTCGGCACTGAACGAGGTTGACGATGCTGTTCGCGAGGAAATCCTCGAAGAGCTCGAGCCGGAGACCGTTGCGGAAGGCGTTCGCGAGCTGGAATCCGATGACGCCATCGAGCTTCTCGAAGGTCTCGACGAGGAGGACAAGGAGGAGATCCTCGACAGGCTGCCGCCGTCGGAGCGCGCAGAGCTCGAGCGCAGCCTGCTGTATCCGGACAATTCCGCCGGCCGGCGGATGCAGACCGAGTTCATCGCGGTGCCGCGAGATTGGACGGTGGAGCAGACCATCGACTACATGCGCGAGACGCCCGACCTGCCGCACCGGTTCTACGAGATTTACGTAGTCGACAGCGACAGGCACTGGATGGGCGCCGTACCGCTCGACGTGCTGCTGCGCTCGCGCCGCCCGGTGCCGCTCACCGATCTGATCGACGAAGATCGCCGCCGCGTTTCCGCCCTGGAGGACCAGGAAGAGGTCGCACGGATGTTCGGCAAGTACAATCTGGTGGCCGCGCCCGTGGTCGACACCACAAACCGGCTGGTCGGCGTCATCACGATCGACGACGTCGTCGACGTCATCGAGGAGAAGGCTGACGAAGACCTCAAGGCGCTCGGTGGTGTCACCAGCCACGAAGAGTTGTCGGACAATGTCTGGACGATCGCGCGAGGGCGCTTCAATTGGCTGCTGGTCAACCTCGCGACCGCCTTTCTTGCGTCCTCCGTGCTCGGCCTGTTCGAAGGCCAGCTCGAAAAGATGGTGGCGCTTGCGGTGTTGGCGCCGATCGTCGCCAGTCAGGGCGGCAATGCCGCGACCCAGACCATGACGGTCGCCGTGCGTGCGCTGGCCACCCGCGAGCTCGGATCCTACAACGCCGTTCGCGTCATCCTGCGCGAGGTCATGGTTGGCCTCGTCAACGGCCTTGCCTTTGCCGTCATCACCGGCATCGCCGCGGTCGCCTGGTTCAAGATTCCGGGCCTTGGCGTGGTAATCGGGCTCGCCATCGTCTGCAACCTGGTTGCCGGTGCGCTCGGCGGGATTTTGATCCCGATGGTGCTGGAGCGCGTGCGCGCCGATCCGGCGGTTGCGTCCGGCACCTTCGTTACCACGATCACGGATGTGGTCGGCTTCTTCTGCTTCCTCGGCATCGCCACTTTGTGGTTCGGCCTGAATTAGCACCTTGCTTAGCGTTAAGCGGCCCTTAAGTCGGTTCGCCCACAATGCGGCTTTCCGGAGCAGACCATGAAGCGTTTGCGGCTGAAAGCGGATGGACGGATCGTCGAGCTGCGCGACGGGCAGGAGTTCCCGCTCGCGCCCGAGACACCGACCGGGCCGCTCACGGTCCGCGATCTCCGCCGTCGATCGCACCTGACCCAGCTCGAATTCGCCGCCAAGCTCGGCGTGCCAGTGGAAACGATCCGCAACTGGGAGCAGGGCAAGCGCGCCCCACGCGGACCGGCACGGGCGCTTCTGGCGGTCATCGCCCATTCGCCGGAAACGGTATTCGCGGCGCTGGCGACAGAGGCCTCTGCGGCGTGAGTTGGCAGCGGAGCTGCGGCGGCCCATAATGGGCGCATGAACATCATCGAAGCCAACGGCGCCAGGATCCCGGCGATCGGGCTCGGCACCTGGGAATTGCGCGGACGCACCTGCGCGCGGATCGTCGAGCAGGCGCTCAGGCTCGGCTATCGCCACATCGACACCGCGCAGATGTACGACAACGAGCGCGAGGTCGGCGAGGGGTTGCGCGCGTCCGGCGTGAGGCGCGACGACGTCTTCATCACGACCAAGGTCTGGACCACCCATTTCAGGCCCAACGACCTGGAGCGTTCGGCCAAGGAAAGCCTGGCGCGGCTGCGGCTGACCGAAATCGATCTCTTGTTGCTGCACTGGCCGAACCCGCAGGTGCCGCTCGCGGAAACGATGGGTGCGCTGGCGCATGCCAAACAGCTTGGGCTCGCACGCCATATCGGGGTGTCCAACTTCACGATCGCCTTGATCGAGGAGGCGGTGGCGGCTTGCGCGGAGCCGTTGGTGTGCGACCAGGTCGAGTATCATCCCTATCTCGATCAGGCGAAGGTGAAGGCTGCCTGCGCCCGGCACGGCATGGCGCTGGTCGCCTATAGCCCGATCGCGAAGGGCCGCATCCGGAACGACCGTGCATTGGCGCGGATCGGCGACTGCTATCGCAAGACGGCGGCCCAGGTTTGCCTGCGCTGGCTGGTGCAGCAGAATGTTGCCGCGATCCCGCGGACATCGAAGCTCGAACGGCTGTCTGAGAACATCAACGTCTTCGATTTCGAATTGTCGGAGGACGACATGAGCCTGATCTCGGCCATGGGCAGCGCCTCAAGCCGCCTCACTGATTTCGGCTTCGCGCCGAAATGGGATTGAGACACCCCTCGATTGCCCGCTATGCTGATGACGGGCAGGGGGCTGTCAAACCTGATCAGTTGCGAATGAACCTGCGGGAGCTCATTCCTGTGGACGTGACGGCGTCGGCGGTTGCGCACGTGTCCGTGCTGGCCCTGGTGCTGCTGCTGTCCGAAGTCCATCCGTTTGACGTCGTGGCGGCCGACACCGTCCCGGTCGACATCGTCACGCCGCAGGACATCGAGAAGGACATCGAGAAAAAGCCCGAACCGACCCCATCGCCGTCGCCTTCTCCGTCGCCGTCAATCGATCTGTCCGCGCTCCAACAGCCGCCTGTAAGCACGCCGCCTCCACCGGCGCCGCAGCCGGCAGCGTCGG
>NZ_PSRR01000425.1 GCF_004296405.1 Bradyrhizobium sp. Leo170 | reverse complement strand
TCGCGCAGGGAAAGCCGGCGTTGCTCCGGTTGACCTGTGGTCCTACCCCCGTGCTTTTTGCTGCACGGGGCCCACGGGTGCAACCAGCACCCGGCTTTCCCTGCGCCCTCTGCTGATTGAGAGGGTGGAAAATGAAGCAAAGCTCGGACGCAAAGCGTCGCGAGAACGTAAGCGCTCACCCTCACTCCACCGTCATGCCCCGCGAAGGCGGGGCATCCACTACCCGGCGGCCTTTCGGCTCAGGCTCAGCTGCCTCTGGAATACTGGATCGTCCGGTCAAGCCGGACGATGACAGCGGAGACGCTGTTTGACATTTGAATCAGAGACACTCCACCCGTCATTGCGAGCGCAGCGAAGCAATGACGCAAGAGAACTACGGCCTCAAAATCGACGCCCCCGTGGTCGCGCGGCTCTCCAGATCGATATGCGCCCGCGCGGCATCCTTCAGCGCGTAGGCGTGATTGATCGGCACGTGCAGCTTGCCGTTGATCACGGCGGCAAACAGCGTGTCAGCGCCTTCGAGCAATTCGTTCCGGGTGGCGACGTAGTCGTTGAGCTTCGGCCGGGTCGCAAACAGCGAGCCGTGGTTGTTGAGCTCGGCGAGCGCGAATGGCGGCACGGGACCGGACGCGTTGCCGAAGCTCACGAACAGGCCGCGCGGCTTCAGGCACGACAGTGAGCCCGGGAAGGTGGTCTTGCCGACGCCGTCATAGACGACGTCGCAAAGCTCCCCGCGACTGATCTGCTTCACCCGCGCGACAAAATCCTCCTCATTGTAGAGGATGACGTGATCGCAGCCGTTGGCGAGCGCGAGATCGGCCTTCTCCTTCGAGCCGACGGTGCCGATGACGTGGGCACCCATCGCGCGCGCCCATTGGCAGGCGAGCAATCCGATGCCGCCGGCGGCCGCGTGGATCAGCACGCGGTGGTGCGGCTCCACCTTGAAGGTCTTGTGCAGCAGATACCAGACCGTCAGCCCCTTCAGCATCAGCACGGCGCCCTGCTCATAGGTGATATGGTCGGGCAGCTTCACCACCTTGTCGGCGGGGATGACGCGCTCGGTGGCATAGCCGCCGAGGTTGAAATAATAGGCGACGCGGTCGCCCAGATGGAAATTCGTCACGCCGGGACCGACCGCGACCACTTCGCCTGCCGCCTCGTTGCCGGCGATGAAGGGAAGACCAGGCGCCTTGTAGAGGCCGGTGCGAAAATAGGTGTCGATGAAGTTGAGCCCGATCGCGTGCTGGCGAATCCGCACCTCGCCCGCGGCCGGCGCCGGCACCTCGACGTCCTCGTAAGTGAGGACTTCCGGGCCTCCCACCTTGTGCACGCGCACGGCCTTGGTCATGTCGGGCTCTCCTCAACTTATCTCGTAGCCACCGAACCGAATGCCATCGGCGCCTTGTTGTCAACTCGCGGGGCCGGATCGGCTACTTGACCGCCTTCTTCCGGTTGCGCCTCGCCAGCACGTTGAACATCTCCACAGCGGCGGCGAACGCCATCGCAAAATAGATGTAGCCGCGCGGGATGTGGAAGCTGAAGCCGTCGGCGACCAGCGCCACGCCGATCAGCACCAGGAACGCCAGCGCCAGCATCTTGGTGGTGGGATGCTCTGCGACAAAACGCGCCACCGGCCCCGACGAGACGTACATGACGATGCAGGCGATCACGACGGCCGCGACCATAACCTCCAAATCCTGCGCCATGCCGATCGCGGTGATGATCGAGTCCAGCGAGAACACCATGTCGATGATGATGATCTGGACGATCACCCAGAAGAACGCGCTGCCGCCCGACGCCGCCTCTTCCTCACCTTCCGGCGCTTCCACTTCGCCATGAATTTCGTGGGTCGCCTTTGCGATCAGGAACAGCCCGCCGCCGATCAGGATGATGTCGCGCCAGGACAGCGCGAGCCCCCTCACCGTGATCACCGGCTCCGTCAACCCGATCAGCCACACCAGCAGGCTGAGCAGCAGGATGCGGAACACGAGCGCCAGGAACAAGCCGATCTGCCGCGCGCGCTTTGCCTGGTGCGGCGGGATGCGGGAGACCAGCACCGACAGGAAGATCACGTTGTCGATGCCGAGCACGATCTCCAGCGCCGTCAACGTAAGTAGCGCCGCCCACGCTTCCGGGCTGGCCAACAGTTCGATCATGTTCTGAGTGACCTCATCAACCGGATGACGGCGTCGCTGCCGGCGACATAGGCGGCGATCACGCAGAGTGCCACGATGATCGGCGTGCCGACGTCAAAGTCGCGGGCGAGCGTGTAGAGCGCCAGCACCGCTCCGGCCGACATCACCCACAGTGTCAGCCAGCGCAGCCGCGTCACGCGCAGGGGATGCAGCACGTGAATCGGCGCGAAGGTGAGCGCGATCAGGACCGCCACGGCAAGGCTCGACCATGCCGGCGGCGGATGCAGCAGGAACAGATAGAAGGCCGCTGCATTCCAAAGCCCCGGAAAGCCGCGGAAATGATTGTCGGCGGACTTCATCCTGCGGTCCGCGAAATACAGCGCGCTCGATATCACGATGCCGATGCCGAGGATCGGCGCCGCCAGCGGCAGCAGCAAATGACTGGCAGTAATCGCATAGGCGGGAACGAAGACATAGGTGACGAAATCGACGACGAGGTCGAGCACCTCGCCGGACCAGTTCGGCTGCAGCCGAACCACGTCGAGCTTGCGCGCAATCGGACCGTCGATCGCATCGATGACCAGGGCCACCCCGAGCCAGCCGAACATATTGGCCCAGTGCTCGCGCACGGCCTCCATCAGCGCGAGCAGCGCGACGCCCGCCCCCATCGCCGTGAAGATGTGCACGGAGAATGCCGCCATCCGCATCCGCAGCGATGCCCGAAACGTAGCTGGCTGGCTGGTCTGGTCGATTTCCATCGCCGGGCAGTGCTATCAGGAATCGCCTGTGTTTGCATATCCGCGCTTGCGGCGTTCCGCCGCGCAAACCGGTGGAAAGATTTTATCGAATTTGATGGCTTGAAAATGCCGCCAATCCCGTCAAATGTCCCGATATGAGTGATACACCGCATGTCTATGACGCAGTGGTCATCGGCGGTGGCCCTGCTGGGCTGACCGCCGCCATCGCGCTTGCGGATGCCGGGGCGAAGACCGCCCTGCTCGCCCGCCGCGCGCCCTATGCCGACAACCGCACCACGGCGCTGCTCGGCGCCTCGATCGACCTGCTCGAGCGGCTGGATGTCTGGCGGCGTCTGGCGGAGAAGGCCGCGGCGCTGAAGGTGATGCGGCTGGTCGATGACACCGGGCGGCTGATCCGCGCCCCGGAAGTGAGGTTCTCGTCCGACGAGATCGATCTTGAGCAGTTCGGCTTCAATGTCGACAACCGCTCGTTGATCGCGGCGCTGGAACAACGTGCGGCGGAACTGCCTGGTCTGACGCGGGTCGACGATGAAGCCGAGATCATCAATCCGGAAGAAGCCATCGTCACGATCCGGACCGGCAGCGGCGAGCCGCTGGCGGCGCGGCTGGTGATCGGCGCCGATGGCCGGCAGTCGCAGTCTCGCGAGGCCGCCGGCATCGAAATCAGCCGCCGCGACCTGAAGCAGTCGGCCCTGACCTTCAACATCGCCCACTCGCGCCCGCACAAGAACATCTCGACCGAATTCCACACGCCGCACGGCCCCGTCGTGTTCGTGCCCCTGCCCGGCAACCGCTGCAGCGTGGTCTGGGTTTCCTCCGCGTCGGAAGCGGAGCGGCTGACGGCGCTCTCCGATGCGGAACTGTCTGACGCCGCCGAGAAGCAGTCGCATTCGATTTTCGGGCGCGTCGAGGTCGAGCCGGGGCGCAATCTGTTTCCTCTGGCGATCGAACAGCCCAGGCAGTTTGCCAGGAACCGGATCGCGCTGGTCGGCGAGTCCGCCCATGTGGTGCCGCCGATCGGCGCGCAGGGCCTCAACCTCGGGCTGCGGGATGCGACCGATATCGCCAGGCTCGCCGGCGAAGCGCTCTCGCATGGCGAAGACCCCGGCTCGCCGCAGGTATTGGCGCGCTACCAGTCGGCGCGGCGCGGCGATGTCATGAGCCGGACCTTCGTCATCGACCTCGCCAACCGTTCGCTGCTCAGCGACTTCCTCCCCATGCAGTCGATCCGCGCCGCGGGCCTGCACCTGATCGGATCGATCGGCCCGCTCCGGCGGCTCGCCATGCGCGAGGGGCTCGCGCCGTCATGGCGACGTGCGAGCTGAGAGCGCCTCACGGAAAACTCAGCCGTCCGGTTTGCAACACAAACATCACGCTGGTCAGCGTCACGACGGAGGCAAACGTGCCGACCAGCACGGCGACCGAGGCCGGCTTGACCCAGGTGTCGTTCTGCCGCGCGATCACGAACACGTTCAGCGCCGGCGGCAATGAGGCCATCAGCACCGCGGTCGCGGCCCAAGGCTGCGCGAAGGGGCCGAACGCCAGCATCAGTCCGAACGCAAGCAGTGGATGGACCAGAAGCTTGACGGCAATCACGCCCGGCACGTCCCACGGAATCCGATCGAGCGGGCGCAGCGCGACGGTGACGCCGAGCACGAACAGCGCCACCGGCGCCGCCGCGTTCTGCAGGAACAATAGCGTATTATCCAGCGCAACCGGAAAACGCAGGTGCAGGGCCGCGGCAAGTGCGCCGAAGCACGCCGCCATGATCAGCGGGTTCAGCACGATCTGGCGCGCCACCACGCCGAGCGCGTGCAACAGCGAGGGATGGTCGCGGTCCGTCAACTCCACCAGGAGCGGCACGATCGAGAACAGGAAGATGCTGTCGCAGCAGAAGATCAGCGCGGTCGGCGCCGCAGCCTTCGGCCCCAGCACCGCGAGCGCCAGACCAGGACCCATGTAGCCGATATTTCCATAGGCGCCGGAGAGCCCCGCGAGCGTCGCCTCGCGCAGCGACAGCCGCCCAAGGAGCTTGGCGACCAGCATCGCCAGGAAGAAGGCGATCATCGTTCCGAGCGTGGTCGCCACCAGGAACGGCGGATTGTTGAGTTCCGAGAACGGCGTCTTTGACATGATGCCAAACAGAAGCGCCGGCAGAGAGACGTAGAGCAGGAAAAAATTCATCCAGGCGAGCCCGGACTCGGGCAGGCCCTTGGCCTTACCGCAGGCGAAACCGATGAAGATCAGCCCGAAGTAAGGCAGCGCAAGATTAAGGATATCGACCACGGAAGGCGTCTTTTTGGGGATTTTCCAAGGGAAATGCCGGAAAATCCGGCAGGAGGCGAAAGGTTAATTCGCGCGCTTGCCCCTAGCATCCGCCGCCATCATGGTCTATCGACGAGCTATGATAAAAGCGCGTACCGCTAAGTTCCAGATAGGGCAGATCGTCCGCCACCGGGTGTTTTCCTTCCGGGGGGTGATCTTCGACATCGATCCGGAATTCAACAACACCGAGGAGTGGTGGTTGTCGATCCCGGAAGAGGTGCGGCCGGACAAGGATCAGCCCTTCTATCATCTGCTCGCCGAAAACGCCGAGACCGAATACGTCGCCTACGTCTCCGAGCAGAACTTGCTGCCCGACAATTCCGGCGAACCGGTCCGGCACTCCCAGGTGGCCGAGATATTTATCCAGGACAAGTCCGGCGGCTACCGTCCGCGCAATCCCTCGCTGAATTAGCTCGCACGCGACACGGATGCTGCACTGCATCGTGGCGGCGCGGATCGGATCGCTCCCGTAGCAAAAAAGGCGCTCCTGCCGGAGCGCCTTTGATGTATCGGGAAGCTTCCCGCCGTTACTTCGCGGGTGGCGGGCTGGAGACGCCCGTTGCCGGCGGATTGGCCTCAAGCTTCTTGCGGGCCTCTTCCGCGCGCTTCTGCAGCTCTTCCTGCAGCTTCTTCTGGTTTTCCTCGAACACCTTCGGGTCGGTCGGCGGGCCGTCATAGGCTTTGGCGAATTCGTTGACGAGCGGCAGCGGCAGCGTCAGCGGCGCGCCGTTGGCGTTGATCGCCTGAACCACCAGGTTCTGGCCCTTCTTCATGCTGTTGAGCAGCTCGGGGGTCGCCTCATAGTCCGACATGCAGCCATTGGCGAAGCAGATCACATAGGGCGACTGCTGCGGCGGGTTGTTGTCGACGATGATGCGGGTGCCGTGCACGAGCTGCATGCCGAGCGGCAGCGTCACGCGCAGGATCTTCTTCGGCTCACCCTCGGGCTCGATGATCACGGCGGCGATCACCGGCTGGCCGGACTCGATACGGCCGTCCTTGCCCGTGAAGCAGACCTGCTTGGCGTTGGCATCCTGGCCCTTGAGGCAGAACTTGGTCCAGGGCGCGTAGATGAGCTGGACCTGCTGATCCTGGGGCGGCGGCGGCTGCGGCTGGGCTTGCGCGGCTGGAGCGCCCTGGGCAGGCGGCTGAGCTTGGGC
>NZ_PSRR01000424.1 GCF_004296405.1 Bradyrhizobium sp. Leo170 | reverse complement strand
GGACCGAACTCGAGCCCAGCAAGGCCGAACGGGCGCAGGCGAACGTCGCCGCCGCCGGGCTGGCCGACCTGGTCGAGTTTCGGG
This sequence comes from Bradyrhizobium sp. Leo170, assembly GCF_004296405.1. Taxonomy (GTDB): domain Bacteria; phylum Pseudomonadota; class Alphaproteobacteria; order Rhizobiales; family Xanthobacteraceae; genus Bradyrhizobium. The sequence goes on along the minus strand of NZ_PSRR01000424.1, from coordinate 6,296 downwards.
TCGGCGATGCGCAGGAAACCCTCAGACCGGGCGTCGGCGGCGACATCGACATGGTGATGCTCGACGGCGCCTTCATCCTCTATCTTCCCATTCTCAAGCTGCTGGAGCCCCACCTGAAGCCCGGCGCGATGATCATCGGCGAGAACGCGTTCGAGGAAGGCTCCGGCTATATCGACTACGTGCGCGATCCGCAAAACGGCTATCTCTCACTGCCGCTGCCGTTCGACCCCGGGCGCGGCAATGAATTCACGGTCAGGACGAAGTAATCCGCGCGGCAGCGACGTCGAAATTTCGGTGCAAGGAGCCAACCTTTGACCCAACCCGCCCACGGGCCGGAAAATTCTGCGCCGCCGCTCGCCCCGCCGGGTCGAGTCACGCGGATGTTGCTGCGATGGCTGATGCGTCCTGCGCGCGTTGCCGCAGTCGAGACGCTCTCGCCGCACTTTCGGCTGGTCGACCTCGAAAGCGAAGCGCTCAGGAACGTCGCCTGGACGGCTGGCCAAAAGGTCCAGGTCTCGATGGGCTCGGGCCTTAGCGCGCGGACCTACACGCCGATATCGTGGGACGCCGACAGCGGCAGGACACGAATGCTCACCTTCGCGCATGGCGACGGTCCCGGCAGCCGATGGGCAAGCGGCCTGCGCGAAGGCGACATCTGCCAGTTCTTCGGTCCGCGCCGCTCGCTCGATCTATCCGGCCTTGAATCGCCGGTGGTCCTGTTCGGCGATGAAACCTCGTTCGGCCTGGCGGCGGCACTCCGCGACAGCCCGCAGGCTGACGCTGCAATCCATGTGTTCGAGGCCTCGGATGTCGCGGAGTCGCGGCCGGTGCTGGAGGCGATCGGCCTCGGCCAAGCAACGTTGATGGAGCGCACCGCCGACGACGCCCATCTTGCCGCGGCCGAAACTGAGGTGTTGCGCCTTGCCGCAAGCGGCGCGCATTTCATTCTTACAGGCAAGGCATCGTCGATCCAGCGCGTAAGCCGGGCCTTGAAAGCAGCCGGCGTCGCATCATCGCGGGTGAAGACCAAGGCCTATTGGGCGCAGGGCAAGATCGGGTTGGACTAAAGCATGATCCGGAAAAGTGGGGGGCGGTTTCCCTCGCGACAAACGCGAAGCGTTTGCGCGGAGATCATGTTCAAATTGACATGCTAAAATTTGGAAGGTCTGCCACGCGCGATGTGATCCACAGGCTCTTATCCGGCATATTGGCAGGATCGAGAGGCCACGCTAATCCTCAAACCCCTCCTGGAGCTCTGGTCCTGATGGAATCAGAACCCAAGCTCTGGATTCTTGTTTTGTTGCGTTTTCTTCAAGCGAACCGGTATCCACTTCGCTCGAAAACGCTTCTGGGGTGCAGGTTTCATGAGCGACACCGATCGATCGATGCAGCACGGCCCACGCTCAACGCTCGCAGGCTTCTGCGCGGGCCTGCTGGCGCTCTTTGCATATCCTGCGGCTTCCGCCGAGATCAGCGCGGCGGTCGAGGCGCTCTACACGTCGGTGTCGATCTATCCGCCCTCGGCGAACGCGATGACGGTCTGCTACGGCTTCGTCTGCCGCCGCCGCGAGATCCTGGATTTCAGCGCCGCCGACCGCGCCGCGCTGACGCAGATCATGAATGCGGGCCGCGCCTCCGCGGCCGCCGAGCGTGCTGCGGTGCAAAAAGCGGTGATGTGGTTCGACCGTCGCATGGGTCCGATCATCGGCACCGAGAAGCGGGTAGCGAAAGCCGATTTCCGCTATTTCGACGACAAGCACAATTACGATTGCTGGGACACCACCCGCAACACCACGAGCCTGCTCTTGGTACTGCAGCAATGGAATCTGCTGAAGCACCACGTCGTTGGCGATCCGCATTACCGCGGCAACACGCTGGTGCTGCAGACGCCGCACAATACAGCGGTGCTGGTCGAGCGCGCCACCAAGGTGGAATGGGCCGTCGATCTGTGGCCACGCGGCTATCTGCAGCCGCCGGATGTCATGCCCGTCGCCAAATGGGTGACGGAGGACTGAAAGTGGCCGACGCGCGGATGCGCGCGCTCAGCTCCTTGTGAACGTTTCCCTCTGTTGCAATTTGTTTGGGCGTCACTCCCGGACGCATCCCCGAGAGTGCGGCCTTCGTCGATGATGCTAGACCTTCAAATTCTCCGCCGATGTCCGGCCGCGGTTGGCGATCTCGTCGTACTCGACCGACTGCCCTTCATTGAGCGTCGTAAGGCCGGCCTTCTGAACCGCTGAGATATGAACGAATATGTCCTTGCCACCCGATGCGGGTTGAATGAACCCGTAGCCCTTGGTCGGGTTGAACCATTTTACAGTACCTTTAGCCATTCACGTCGTCTCCGGCGGAAAATCAAATAATAAAACGAACGGGCCGGTCCCCGCACACCCCGGCATGTTCGCAAGGCGCAGGATAACGCAGATTGCGTCGCGCTTGGTAGCGCAAAGCTCACGCGTGATTTTGGCGGAAACACGCCGTTTCGCGGCGCTTTTGCGCCGTTTTGCCTATTTCCCATTCATTCCCGTGGAAAAGATCGGCCAATCGCGGCAAGTCTCGGGCATCTGTCACGGCCGGAGCTTGGTAAGTCAGCGCTCACGATCAGCGCACGCCGACGTTGACGATGCGGCAGCGATCGCCGAACGGTGCGACTAACAGATGATAATCAGGCCGCAACGACCTGATCGCCGTTGACCAGCGCGGACAGTGTGCGCGTGTCGTCGACGGTGCGCACGGTCATCGGCTCGTTGCGGCCGCGGATCGCGACTTCCTGTTCGGGAAGCGCATCGGCGGTGAGGCCCGCGGTGATGCGCACCTCCTCGGAGAAGATGGCTTCGCAGCCAAGCGTCTTGGTCATGTCCTGCAATCGCGCCGCGACATTGACGGCGTCGCCGAGCGCGGTGAACACCATGTGGTCGCGATAGCCGATGTCGCCGACGATCACCTCGCCGCCATGGATGCCGATGCCGAAGCGGATCGGCTCGGGCAGGTCATGGCTCAGGAACTGGTTCAATTCGTCGATGTTCTTGCCGATCTGTGCCGCCGCGCGCAGCGCCTGCAGGCAGGCCTGTTGCCGGCTGCTCGCGAGGCCAAACAGCGCCAGCATGCCGTCGCCGACGAACTGGTTGGGCTGGCCGCCGCTCTCGATCACCGCCTGCGACACCGCGCTGAGGAAGCGGTTGACGATGAAGACGGTGTCGAACGGCAGCCGCGTCTCCGCAAGCTGCGTCGAGCCGCGGATGTCGACGAACAGGCTGACGAGATAGCGCTCTTGCCCGATCCGCGTCGGGTTCGACGCATGCGCAGTGGCCGACATCGTGTGCGGCGTGAAGAGTTGGAAGAAGGAGAGGTCGGTGGTCGGCTTGAGCTGGCAGGCGAGCCGGATCGAGGGATCGGTCGATCCGACGCGGCTGAGCACGAAGGCCTCGCGCGGCGAAGGTTCGGGCAGCATGCTGCAGTCGCCGATGATGCGGATGCGGCAGGTCGAGCAGCGCGCGCGGCCGCCGCAGACGGAGGCATGCGGCACGTTGTGGCGCAGGCTCGCCTCCAGCACGCTCAATCCCTTGGGCACCCGGACGATGCGGCCATTGCCGTAGGACAGGCTGATCATGCCGCCGCGCCGCTCGAGGATGGCGCGTCCGCCGCGCGCGAGCAGCACCAGGACAAGCAGGCCGACATAGCCGATCGTCATACCGCTGGTGATGCGATCGAGCATATCAGCCTGCTCCAGCGTGCCGACATGTTGCGCGGACAGGTTGTCGTGCCGCCACGCGGGATCGGTGCTGTCGGCGATCACGGTGCGTCCGCCCTGGTAGACGCCGAGTAGCGCCAGCGTCGGGATCAGCACGGCGGCCGCCAGCAGAAACGGCGCCGCGCGCTTGAAGAAGCGGCGCATCCTCAGCCAGAAATAAAGCCCGATGCAGCCGTGTACCCAGGCGATGACGAGCACCGCGAGCATCGGCAACAGCCTCTGTCTCGCGCCGATGAAGAATATATAGAGTTCCTGCGGATAGAGCTTCTCGTGCCCGTACAGCGTCTGGCCGAGGCGCACGCCGACGATATGGGCGATGATCAGGAAAGGAATGCTCAAGCCCAACAGCAGTTGCAGCGGCTCGATCGCCTTCCAGCCGAACTGTCGGCGCTGATACAGCGCCCAGATGCCGAGCCCGGAATGCACGAGGCATGCGCCGTAGAAAATGAAGGCAACGGGCCGGAATTGCCAGAAGGCGGTGTGCCAGTTGACGCCCCAGGCCAGCGCGTCCAGCGAGATATTGCCGAGCGCGTGATTGAGGAAATGGCTGACCAGATAAGCGAACAGAATAGTGCCGCAGGCGAGCCGAACCTGCCGCAAGCCGATGCCGCGGAAAAATTCTCGTAATTGCTGGCGCGCAGAGGAGGCCATGTGATCCGTAGCTACTATCGTCAAATCTAATGCCTTATTCCCTGCCGAACACTGTCGCCGTCCTGGCCTCGTACGCCGTCCTGGCCCCGTGCCGCTCCATTATAGCCAAATCGTATAATGCTTCCGAATTCTCAAATCCGCCGCTCCCTCGTGGAAGAGGCCGCATTTCACGCCCGCCACGCCCAGGTTTGCGCACCAGTCCATGGCCGGCCTGCCGGAACGCCCGCCTATCATTCTTTTCCCGCGACACGTTGACACCCCGCTGGGAGTCTAGGAAAAGCGCGGCCGTGACGAAGATCCCGCTCAAAGCCGGCCGCGCAACGCCGGACGACTATCCTTCCGCGCCATCATGGCCCGTCGTGATCGCCCTGATCGCGGCGATGACGGTTCTGCGCCTGATCTATGCGGCCGTGCTCGACCTGCGCACGGACGAGGCCTATTACTGGACCTGGTCGAAGGAGAACGTGCTGTCGTTCCTCGATCATCCCCCCATGATCGCCTGGTTCGTCCGCTTCGGCACCGCGATCTTCGGCGACACCAATCTCGGCGCGCGCTTTGCCGGCGTTCTGGCGATGCTGGCGACCCAGCTCCTGCTCGCGGACATCGTCCGCCGCGTCACCCATGATTTCAGGGCGATCGTGCTGGCGCTGCTGTTGCCGGAGGCGGCGCTCTATTACGGCCTCTTGATGGCGAAGGTCGCGCCCGACATCGCGATGATCCCGTTTGCGGTCGCGATGTTGTGGTCGCTGGTGCGGCTCACCGAAAGCGGCGACGGGCGCTGGTGGCTCGCCGCCGGCCTGTTCGGTGGGCTCGCGCTGCTGTCGAAATTCACCGCGATCATGCTGGTGCCGGCAGTCGTGGCGTTCATTCTGGTGCCGTCCTGGCGGTGGCGCTGGCTCTCCAGCCCCTATCCTTATCTGGCCATCGTGGCCGCAATCCTCGTGTTCTCGCCGGTGCTGATCTGGAATGACCAGCATGATTGGGCCTCGTTCCGCTTCCAGGCGGTGCGCGCCACCGCGGATCATCCGTTCTCGCTCCGCACCTTGGGTGAGTTTTTCGCGCTGCAACTCGGCTTGGTCGGATTCGTGGTGCTGCCGGTGGTGCTGTCGGGCGTGACGCTCACCGCATGGCGCGGCTATCGCACCCGCGAGCCGGTGGCGATCCTGCTCTCGACCGCGGTGATCGTGCCGTTCTTCTATTTCCTGTGGAAGTCGCTGACGCTTCGGGTCGGCGACACCTGGCCGATGTTCCTGTGGCCCGCCGGCTTTGCCGCCACCGCCATCAACATCGCGATGCTGCCGCGCGAAGGTTTTCCGAAATGGATGATCCGCGCGACCATCTCCTGGGCGCGGATCGCGGTGATGTCAGGTCTCGTCTTCGTCGTCTGTGTGTTCTTGTATTATGTCGCGACGCCCTTCAATTTGATCGGCCGCACCGATCCGATCGGCGGCGAAGCCGGCTACGAGCAGCTCGCCGCGCGCGTCGAAGATCAATTGCAGAAGCAGGGCGCGACCTGGATCGCGACCACTGACTACCGCACCTATGCGATGCTGCGCTTGTTCTTCAATGGCCGCGTGCCCGTGATCCAGCTCAACGAGCGCGGCCGATTCCAGGGCTTCCGCGATCCCGGCATGGACCGCATCAGGGATCACGCCGGCATCTATGTCGTGCGCGAGCTCGACAGCCAGATGCCATTCTTGGATTCGGCGGGCGCCGCGCGCCAGCCGCTCGAACGCGTCGAGCGCGTCTGGCGCGGCATGGTGATGGACAGCTTTTCGCTGGAAAAGCTCACCGGCTACACCCCAGAACTCTCGCCGCCACCGGATTCGCCGCTATTCCGCTGGCGCGTGCTGGCGATGCTGATTTCACCTTCTCCCCTTGTGGGAGAAGGTGG
>NZ_PSRR01000423.1 GCF_004296405.1 Bradyrhizobium sp. Leo170 | reverse complement strand
CGCTAGCAGTCTGCTGAAAAACGTGAGGAATGAAGCGTTTTTTTTCTGTTGCGGAGGCCTCGTTGGGCTGGCGCGTCCGGGAGGCTAGGTCTGGGCTGGCTAGGCTGCAGCCAGTTTGGGGATGCGGATCAGATTATAGGCGATCAGATTGAGCAGGAAATCGGCGGCGACGCGACCGATGCCGCGATGTTTGGTCTTGCGCATGGTATTTCGACCTCTCGCCCGGATGTAGTTGCAATCATGAAGGCGCACGACTTGTGGTAGATCGAGCTGAAGGCTGTGGGCAAAGGCTATGAGAGCTGTCTGGCTCGCGTGGCTCGTGCTCGTTGTGTCGGTCTCGCAGGCCTGGTCCTGGGGCAGGAAGGCCATGCAATTGTCGCGAGATCGCACGGCGACGGCTCGATCCCGCCACGCTCGGCAAAATCGAGGGCCTGCTTGCGCAGGAAGCTCCTGCTCTTGATCACCCCAACGTAACACTTGCTTCGATCGCCAGTTGGGCTGACGAGTACCGTGCCGACCATAAGGATACGGCAGGATGGCATTTCGTGGATACCGGATGATGATCAACCTACGATCCGGATGATGACCTCGCGCAACTCTGGTTCGATGAAGGGCGGGCAGACCAAGCGCGCACTAGATGTCGGCTTCCCTGGCGGCGACCAACGCTGCAACCCTCGTGCACCCCGTCCTGATCGGGCGCATTTTTTTCTCTTCCGCGAGCGCGTGCGTATGACTTGCTCGATTGATTCACATCAATGCCGTGCTGTGCTATTTATGATCAGAAACGCAAGGAGGCGAGATCGACCGGGTGGCTGCGCTCCTGAGGGGCTTGCGTCATTGATCCAGCACCTAACGATCGCGGGAGCTTTACCTCACAATCAGATCTAGCTGGATTTCCGCGCGCCATCATCGGCGCGCCGATTCGAAACATTCAATCTCCAGCCGCTGCACGCCGGAGAACTTATGTGCTTTGCTCTCCTCTCGTCAAAGCTTAATCCAACGCAGCAGGGCGAACGCCTTTTCGCTGCGAGCCTGCATTGCCGGTTGAAAGCAGCGCCCTATCTCCTCAACGACGGCGGACGGTCGGGCAGGAAGATCGTCCGTTTGGACGAGACGAAGGCTTTGGGGAAGCCGCCATGCACATGGCATAGGATGGGTCGGGAGAAAGATGGGCTCGAGCTGATCTCCCTACTGACAGCGCATCAATCAATGAGCGAGCAAGGACATCAGGCCATGGGACGTATGAACGAGAAGGTCATTCTGGTGACCGGCGGAGCTCGCGGGCTGGGTGCAGCTCATGCGCGCCTGCTAGTCATCTGGAACGCAAGTTCGTCACATTAGTTGATAGCTCGAATCTCTACAGAGGAGAGTGCGAGTGGCGAATGCAGGTGAGCGAGGCCGGGGCCGATCGCGCCGTTAGTGCTGAGTGCGCAGGAGCGGGCGTACTTGGAGAGACAAGTTCGTCGTCATCGCGTAGCCCGGTCGCTATCTGAGCGATGCCGTGCGATCCTGCGGTGTGCGGATGGCTTGCCAAGCAAGTCCGTAGCTGCCGAACTCGGCCTTCACGAACATACCGTTGGTAAGTGGCGTCGCCGGTTTTTGAAGGATCGCTGTGATGGCCTGCTTGACGAAGCGCGACCTGGCCGTGCTCGCACCATCAACGACGATCAGGTTGCCGCCGTGATCGAGCGGACGCTGCGGACGACGCCAGCCGACGCGAGGCACTGGTCGATCCGCTCGATGGCGGCGGAAACCGGCTTTTCTCACACCACGATCCGCCGAATGTGGACGGCGTTCGGCTTGCAGCCGCACCGCAGCCAGACATTCAAGCTGTCGAGCGATCCGCTGTTCGTCGACAAGGTGCGCGATATCGTCGGCCTTTATCTATCCCCACCGAACCGTGCGCTCGTCCTCAGCATCGATGAGAAAAGCCAGATTCAGGCGCTCGATCGCGAGCAGCCGGTCTTGCCGATGATGCCTGGCGTGCCGGAACGGCGCACGCACGGCTATGTGCGGCACGGTACGACCTCGCTGTTTGCCGCGCTCGACGTCGCCTCGGGGTTCGTCATCGGCAAATGCTACAAGCGGCAAAGGGCAGTCGAATTCTTGAAGTTTTTAAAAGAGATCGATGCCCAGGTCCCTGAAGGCCTCGATGTCCATATCGTCATGGATAACTACGCCACCCACAAGACACCCAGGATCAAAGCGTGGCTTGCTCGCCGGCCGCACTATCATGTCCACTTCACACCAACTTCCGCGTCATGGATCAATCAGGTCGAGCGCTGGTTCGCTGAACTCACCAGAAAGAAGATCCAGCGAGGTGTTCACACCTCCGTCAGGCAGCTCGAGGCCGACATCCGTACCTTCATCGACCTGCACAACAGAAACCCGAAGCCCTTCAAATGGACCAAGTCAGCCGATCAGATCTTGGCTTCCGTCAAACGCTTCTGCCACAAAGCTCAACAGACTTTATGCGGCGAACTTTAGATTCACGTGACTAGTAGCCGAGAGCGCTAAGGTCGTAATTACTGATATTCTTCACGCAGAAGGGGAAACTCTCGCTGCTGAACTAGGCACTTCCGCCATCTACGTGCGCCAGGACGTCACCCAGCCGGCGGAGTGGGCCAGGGCGGTCGCGGTCGCCGAAAGCAGCTTCGGCGCGCTGCATGGGTTGGTCAACAATGCTGGGATCGCCAGCATGGCCCCCATCGAGCAGCTCTCGCTCGATCAGTGGAATAGAACCATTGCCGTCAATTTAACCGGTGTGTTCCTCGGAATGCAGGCGGCCCTGCCGGCAATTCGGCGCGCGGGCGGCGGTTCGATCGTCAACATCTCATCGGTCGAGGGGCTGCGGGGCACTGCCGGGCTTCATGCCTATGCGGCTTCTAAGTTCGGCGTGCGGGGCATAACAAAGTCTGCTGCGCTGGAGGCAGCCGCCTCTGGCGTCCGCGTCAACTCGATTCATCCCGGCTTCATTACCACGCCCACTACCGAGCGTTTCGATCCCTCTCTTTTCCCTATTCCTCTGGGCCGGGCAGGCTGCCCGCAGGACGTGTCGCATGCAGCCTTATTCCTACTCAGCGACGAGTCCAGCTATTTTACCGGTTCCGAGATCGTCGTCGATGGCGGTTTGACGATCGGCGTTCCGCACAGATGGCAGGCAGCCGAGAATATCTTTTGATGAATACCAACTGACAGTCTAAGCCAGGGCAACAAAAAGCTGCGGTTCGCCGTCTCAGCTCTCGGGATCTTCGGACCGTATGGCCAACGGTAACGTCTCCGGCGGATCGCAGTTGGCGCCAGCAGCAGCGGAGGCGCCCGCAAAGCGCGAAGAGTGCTTGCAGCTGGAGCAGAAGGAGCTCTTGCGGGCGCCGCATTTGGGTGAAGCGAGCGAGAAGACCAGGTTCTGCCTGCGCGGGAGCGGGACGACGCTCGACGAGAAGAGCATTGAGAACTGCGCGCTTGTTGAACAAGGCGACGAACCAGCGCTTTGTGGATGGCATAGCGTAATGCGCGCCGTGGGTTCTCGTGTGCTAACTGGGCTCCAGCGTGGGCCACACTTGCTGGGTCGCAGGCACCTTCGAACTGGTCGGCGGCAGGCGCACGGATGGGGCCAACACGCGAGGAGCACGCTGCGCAATTGCCACTATTTAGGCGGGCGGTTCGCGCCAGCAGTTGGGGTTCGGCTACATCGAAGGCGTCACCGACGACTACCAGCGTCATGGCACGACCACCCTGTTTGCCGCCCTCAACGTGCTCGACGGCGCAATCATCGCTCAATGCAAACCCCGCCATCGCCACCCGGAGTTCCTCGCCTTCCTGCGTCATATCGAAGCTAACGTGCCGGCCCAACTGGACATCCATCTCATCGTCGACAACTACGCCACTCACAAGCATCCCAAAGTCAGGGCCCGGCTCGCCCGCCGTCCGCGTTGGCACATTCACTTCACGCCAACCTACGCCTCCTGGCTCAACCAGGTCGAACGCTTCTTCGCGCTCATCACCCAACGCGCCATCCGGCGGGGATCGTTCGATTCCACCGCCGATCTCGTCAAAAAAATCGACCGCTTTATCCGCAGCCACAATGCAAATTCACGCCCCTTCATGTGGACCGCTGCCGCCGACTCCATCCTCCAAAAACTCGCGCGACTTTGTCAGCGAATTTCCGGGGCAGAACACTAGAGGGAACATTCTCACCAATGTTTTCCGACTGGAGTGTTAGCTACGGAGACGGGATAGTTGGTGATTGAATGAAGCGATCCTGATGGAACCTTTGGACCGGTTGGCGATCCGCAACTGCATCTATCGGTACTGCCGCTGCATGGCCCGGGCCAGCAAGGCCATGCTGCGCCGCTCCTATCGACCCCACGATCGGCATGGCATCTATTCCGGGCCTGCGGAGGGCTCCTGCCTCCCCGCGCGAGAGGTGCTCAAAAGCGCGCCCGCAGTATCCACCAGTTCGGCCAGTTATGACAGAACTGGTCGGCCCGACGCGCGCCGCTCTGCGACGTGCTTCCTTGTCATGCAGCGCGGCGGCAAGGATGGGCCCGTGCGGCAGTTCCGATCGGGCGACGCTGTTGCGGCTCGTTCGACAAGCGCGGCGGGGAGTGGTGCATTGAGGATTGTTCGACTGGGCCGAGGAGCAGTCGTTGCAGCCTCAGACCGAGGCCGCGCGCTGTGGCCGGCGCCTGCTGAGTGGAGCGCGGCCGTCCGACGATCCGATTTGCGAAACTCCGGCCGCTGCCCTCGATCGCCGCAAGCAGGATCCGCGTGCTCGCTCGTATCAGGTCCGGCGCACATCATCGCGCGCCAAGTAACTGGAGACCCCAATTTCCAAGCGGCACGCTGCTTGCTTCATTCGCGGTGCCATCACCGATTGCCAGCTCGAAGGCGCTTGGTTGTGGATCGGGAAAGCGCCGCGGAGTGTTTGATGCGATCTTGGAGAGCGACAACGGTTGCGCTGGTCGAAAACGGTGCAGCCAATTCGGCGAACCCTTGGGCCAGCAGCACAAGTGCCACCGACCCTGCGGAGCTGGTCCGGAGGATGTATTGGCGGGCACGTCGACGGTGGTTACGGCCAAAAACCCTTCAGCAATCCCTACGGTCCGTCCGTTTATGGCGTCGTCAATACTCCTGTGTTCCTGGCAGGCGGCCGGATCGGCTACAACTGGCAGAGGAATAGGTCGGTGTTTGGCCCCACTGCTAGCGGTGCAGTCTGCAACGGCACAAATACCTGCCTCGCCGGCTCCGGCACGATAGTGAGCGCAAACTGCAAGGCAAACCCAAATGTCTTTGTAACTGGCGCCGGTCATCTCGGTTACGCTTTTGGCGCGCAGGGCCACACGCTGACCTACCTTAAGGGAGGCGTGGCTTGGCAAAACAATCCAGATGACGTCATCAATAACAACGAGTTTGGCCAATATCGGCGCCGGCGAGCGCGACTTCTACAAGGCGCTCGACGAGGTCTTTCCCGGCACACGCCACCAGCGAGGCTGGGTGCACAACACCGTGAACGTCCTGGACATGGTCCCACTCTCCGTGCAGGCCACCATGCAAGAAGAGTTCTGCGAGGTCCATTGGGCGCGAACCGAGCGTCCGCCGAAGCGGTGATCGACGTCTTCGCCGAGAAGTATTGCGCCAGTACGGCTGGGCGGTCGAATGCCTGGTGAAGGATCGCGACGCACTGCTGGCCTTCGATTTTCTTCCCGAACGTTGGGATCACTTGCGCACCACCAATCCCATCGAGAGCGTGTTCGCCACCGGGTCGATACGGGACCGCGCGGACGAAGCGCTCTTTGTCGCCGACCACCGCTGAAATGGACCCGCGGAGCGGGACCGACCGCGGTCTGGATGACCGCCGTGCTGATGCCGGCCTCCCGCAGCGCCTTCTCATGCGCGTCCATGCAGGCCCCGCAGCCGTTGATGGCGCTTACCGCCAGCGACCACAGCTCGAAATCGGCCTTGTCCACGCCGGGATTGCCGATGACGTTCATGCGTAGCCGCGTCGGCATCGTCTTGTATTCCGGGTTGGCGGAGAGGTGAACGAAGCGGTAGTAGACGTTGTTCATCGCCATCACCGAGGCTGCGGATTTCGCCGCCGCGACCGCGGCCGGCGTCATCACGACAGCTACCGCAGATTCCATTGCGGCGATCACTACAGGATTGCGGGCGGCAATTGCGGTGGCGAGCAACAGCCCGTGTTTCCTCTGCGGTGATAGCGTCTCATCTGATATCATCGACGCCAGGTTCAGTCTGACGTCCTTGGCGAAATCGGGGATCTGGTCCATCAACTGCTCAATTGACATGATGCCTCAAGCAACCTTCAGCGTTTCGCCGCCGATCTCGCGGTTGCAGGGGCAGAGCTCGTCGGTCTGCAGAGCATCCAACACGCGCAGCGTGTCCTTCGGGTTTCGGCC
>NZ_PSRR01000422.1 GCF_004296405.1 Bradyrhizobium sp. Leo170 | reverse complement strand
GCCGGCGTCGATGGTCAGCGTGCCCTTCGGTTCCAGCGAGCCCGCGATCCAGCGCTTGCGCGCGGTGATCGGGTTGGCCGGCGTCAGGAACCAGGTGCAGCGGCCGCCGTCCGTGATCGCCTGCAAGGGATGCTCGATCTTGCCAGAGGCGATCAGCATATGGGTGCCGCCGGTGGTCGCGATCTTCGCGGCCTCGATCTTGGTGCGCATGCCGCCGCGCGACAGCTCGGATCCGGCTTCACCCGCCATCGCCTCGATCTCCGCGCTGATGCTTTCGACCACCGGGATCAGTTTTGCGTTGGGGTTATTGGCCGGCGGCGCGTCATAGAGGCCGTCGATATCAGACAGCAGGACCAGGAGATCCGCGCTCGCCATGGTGGCGACGCGGGCGGCGAGGCGGTCGTTGTCGCCATAGCGGATCTCGTTGGTGGCGACCGTATCGTTCTCGTTGATCACCGGCACCGCGCGCCATTCCAGGAGCTTTGCGATGGTCGATCGCGCGTTCAGATAGCGGCGGCGCTCCTCGGTATCCTGCAGCGTGACCAGGATCTGCCCGGCGCGAATCTCGTGATCGCCAAGCACTTCGGACCAGATCCGTGCCAGCGCGATCTGGCCTACGGCGGCCGCACCTTGGCTCTCATCGAGCTTGAGCGGCCCGCGCGGAAGCCTCAACCGGCTGCGCCCGAGCGCGATCGAGCCGGACGAGACGATCAACACCTCCCGGCCTTCCCCGTGCAGCTTGGCGATATCGGCAGCCAGCGCCGACAGCCATGACGCCTTGACCTCGCCAGCCTCGGAATCGATCAGGAGCGATGAGCCGACCTTGACGACGATGCGGCGAAAACGGTTGAGCGCGGGGCGTTTCATGGTTTGATCAGAGACGGAGCGGCGTTTGCGAAGCAATACGCGCCACCCCCTTACTTTGGAAGCGGCGCACGGGAAAGAGCGTTAAGGGAACATCAACCCTGCGGGCCGAACAGGCCTTGGAATCAGCCCTGCGGCGTCGGTTGCGCCCAGGGTTCGGCATCAGTGCTGCTTTTGGCCTTGGCCGATACCGGCGCCTCGCCGATCACCTCGACCAGCGCCTTCAACGCTTCCGGGATGCCCTCGCCGGTGGCGGCGGAGACAAGCAGCGGCGTCTTCTTTGCCGCCCGTTTCAGCCGGTCCCTCTGCTTCTTCAATTCATCCGGCGTGACCGCGTCGATCTTGTTCAGCGCGACGATCTCGATCTTCTCGGCAAGATGGCCCTCATAGGCCTCGAGTTCGGTGCGGACCGTCTTGTAGGCCTTACCCGCATGCTCGCAGGTGGCGTCGATCAGGTGCAACAGCACGCGGCAGCGCTCGACATGGCCCAAAAAACGGTCGCCGAGGCCGGCGCCCTCATGTGCGCCCTCGATCAGCCCGGGGATGTCGGCGAGCACGAATTCGCGGCCCTGCGCGCTCACGACGCCAAGCTGCGGGTGCAGCGTCGTAAAGGGATAGTCCGCGATCTTCGGCTTGGCAGCGCTGACCACCGAGAGGAAGGTCGACTTGCCGGCGTTCGGCAGTCCGACCAGGCCGGCATCCGCGATCAGTTTCAGGCGGAGCCAGATCCAGCGCTCCTCGCCCGGCAGGCCGGGATTGGCGTTGCGCGGGGCGCGGTTGGTGGACGATTTGAAATGCGCGTTGCCGAAACCGCCATTGCCGCCCTCGGCCAGCACGAATTTCTCGCCGAGTTTGGTGAAATCGTGGATCAGCGTCTCGCGATCCTCGTCGAAGACCTGGGTTCCCACCGGCACCTTCAGTATGATCGATTTGCCGGCGGCGCCATGGCGGTCCTTGCCCATGCCATTGGTGCCTTTTTGGGCCTTGAAATGCTGCTGGTAGCGGTAGTCGATCAGCGTGTTCAGCCCGTCGACCGCCTGGATGATGACGTCGCCGCCGCGGCCGCCATTGCCGCCTGAGGGCCCGCCAAACTCGATGAACTTCTCGCGCCGGAACGCAACGCAGCCGTTGCCGCCGTCGCCGGAGCGAATATAGACCTTTGCTTCATCGAGGAATTTCATGAGCCTACCATAGCGTTTTCGAGCGAAGTGGATACCGGTTCGCGCCAGAAAACGCGTCGAAACAAAAGGCTAGAGCCTCGGTTTACCGAGGCTCTAGGTAAGGCAGCGGCGCCGATGCGGCAACCCTGAAGCTGGCTGACCGGATAAAAGGCTTAACTGTCAGCCGGTTGCCGGCTCCGTAAAACCACGGCGAAGGTTCAGGCCGCCGGCTGGGCGGCTGCGTTCTCATCAGCGAGCAGGTGCAACAGGGCGCTCTTGATCGCGGCCTGCCGGGTCGGCGCAGTGATCTGCGCGCCCAGGAGGTCGGTGACATAGAACACGTCGCGGGCGCGCTCGCCGAAGGTCGCGACATGGGCGGAGGCGATATTGAGGTTGAGCTTCGAGATCGCGGTGGTGAGCTGGTACAGCAGGCCGGGCCGGTCGAGGCCGGAAACCTCGATCACGGTGTAGCGGTCCGACCACTGGTTATTAATGGTGACTTCGGGCTCGACGGTGAACGCCTTCACCTTGCTGCCGCTGCTGCGATGGACGGCGCGGCGCGCCATCGCCTCCGGCAGGCGCAACTTGCCTTCCAGCACGTCCTCGATCATCTCGCCGATCCGGGTGGCGCGCCGGCCTTCATCCTCGTCGCGGTCGTATTCCCGGGAGATCGCGATGGTGTCGAGCGCGCGGCCGTCGGTCGTGGTGTAGATCTGGGCGTCGACGATATTGGCCCCTGCGGAAGCGCAGGCGCCGGCGATGATCGACAATAGCCAGGGATGGTCGGTCGCCCAGATCGTCAGTTCGGTGACGCCGCGCGCCTCGTCGAATCCGACATTGATCGCAAGCTTGTGCCCGGCCTGCTCGCTGGCGCGGATGAAGCGTGCCTGCCGGATCTTGCGCGGCAATTCGACCTTGAGCCAGTACGCCGGATAATGCCGCTCGATGTAGGCGTTGAGCTCCGCCTCTGGCCATTCGGTGAAGGCGGCACGGAATTCGGCCTGCGCCACCGCGATGCGGCGGGCGCGGTTCACTTCCGAGAAGCCGCCGGTCAACACCGGCTCAGTCTCGTAATAGAGCGTGCGCAGGAGCTGCGCCTTCCAGCCGTTCCAGACGCCGGGGCCGACGCCGCGGATGTCGGCGGTGGTGAGGATCGTCAGCAGTTTCATCTGCTCGACCGATTGCACGACCGCGGCGAAATTCTCGATGGTCTTGCGGTCGGAGAGATCGCGCGACTGCGCGACCGTCGACATCGTCAGATGATCCTCGATCAGCCATGCGACGAGTTCGGTGTCGGCGTTGCTGAAGCCGAGCCGCGGGCATAGCCGCCGCGCCACCTTCGCTCCGGCGACCGAATGATCCTCGGGCCGGCCCTTGGCGATATCGTGCAGCAGGGTCGCGATATAGAGCACCGGACGATGCTCAGGGCGGATCTTGCGGAACAGGTCGCTGGCGACAATGAACTCGTCATTGCCGCCGCGCTCGATCTCCTGCAGGAAGCCGATGCAGCGGATCAGGTGCTCGTCCACCGTGTAGTGGTGGTACATGTTGAACTGCATCATCGACACGATCTTGCCGAAGGCGCGGATGAAGTGACCGAGCACGCCGGTCTCGTTCATCCGCCGCAGCACGATCTCGGCATTGTCTGATGTCAGGATCTCCATGAACAGCCGGTTAGCTTCGGTATCTTCGCGAAGCTGCGTGTTCACGAGCTTGAGCGAGCGTGTCACGGTGCGCATCGCGTCGGGATGGAAGGCGAGGTTGTTCTTCTGCGCCAAACGGAAGATGCGGATCAGGTTGACCGGATCGTGCTTGAAGACGTCGGGCGCGGCCAGGTTGATGCGGTTGTTGTCGACGATGAAGTCGTCGCTCTCGGGCACGCGCCGCTTGGTGCTGCCCGGCCGCAAGCGCGCTACCATGCGGCTCAGCACCGGCGCCGGCTTCTTCTGCTCTTCCTCCAGCTTGGCGCACAGAATTGCGGTGAGATCGCCGACGTCCTTGGCGATCAGGAAGTAATGCTTCATGAAGCGTTCGACGTCCTGCATGCCGGGATGCGAAGTGTAGCCGAGCCTGACCGCGATCTCGCGCTGGACGTCGAACGACAGCCGCTCCTCGGCGCGGCCGGCGAAGAAATGGATGTTGCAGCGCACCGACCACAGGAAATCGGCACAGCGGCGGAAGGTGCGGTATTCCTGCGCATCGAACACGCCGCGTTCGAGCAATTCATCGGTCTCGCGCACGCGGTAGACGTATTTCGCGATCCAGAACAGCGTGTGCAGGTCGCGCAGGCCGCCCTTGCCGTCCTTGACGTTGGGCTCGACCAGATAGCGCGACTGTCCGGCGCGGCGGTGCCGCTCCTCGCGCTCGGCCAGTTTGGCGGTGACGAATTCGGCGGCGGTGCCCTGCACGACGTCCTTGTCAAAGCGGTCGACCAGTTCGTCATAGAGCGGCCGGTCGCCGGTCAGGAACCGCGTTTCCAGGATCGCGGTGCGGATCGTCATGTCGCCGCGCGCCTGGCGGATCGATTCATCGACCGAGCGCGTGGCATGGCCGACCTTCAGTCCCATGTCCCACAGGCAGTAAAGGATCGCTTCGGCGACCTGCTCGCCCCAGGCGGTCTGCTTGTAGGGCAGGATGAACAACAGATCGATGTCGGACTCCGGCGCCATCAGGCCGCGGCCATAGCCGCCGGTGGCGACGACCGCCATGCGCTCCTCGCCGGAGGGGATCGGCGAGTGATAGAGGTGCTTGGTCGCCGCCGCATAGAGGATGCGGATGATCTCGTCCTGCACGAAGCAGAGCCGCTCCGCGCAGCGCCGGCCGTGGCGGTCCTTGAGCAGCACGGCCTGCGCCGTGGCGCGTGCCCCGATCAGTTCCGCCTTGAGCAGTTGCGCCATGGCCGAGCGGAATTGGTCCTCGCGGCCCGCGTGCTTCTCGGCGAGCGCGTCGACCGCGGCGGTGATCCGCGCGGTATCGAAACGGTCACCCACTTCCGGGTGGGGTTCGGCCACGACACTATCCATGGTCTATCCCGATAAAGGACGGCGCCTGCGCTGTCACGGGACATTGTGGACCCGCGATCACTCTGTGCTGAATTCCCGTTGATTTGAGCAAAGCCATTCTCACGTTGCCGCCTTCAGGGTGTGGATTTTCTCATTGACCTTCAGCATAACTCATTGAGATAAAAAGACGTTTTACCAAGATTTTTCCAACACCTGGAGGCTGAGGATGGTCCGGATTTCACGGCGCGCTGTGGCTGCGATAATCGCAGGTTTGACGCTTGCGCCCGCGGCAAGTTTTGCGGCGGAGCCGCTCAAGGAGATACGTATCGACTGGGCGACCTACAATCCGGTCTCGCTGGTCCTGAAGCAGAAAGGGCTCCTGGAAAAGGAGTTCGCCAGGGACGGCATCAGCATCGTCTGGGTGCAATCCGCCGGCTCCAACAAGGCGCTCGAATTCCTCAACGCGGGCTCGATCGATTTCGGCTCGACGGCGGGCTCGGCCGCGCTGGTCGCCAAGATCAACGGCAACCCGATCAAGTCGATCTATGTCTATTCGCGTCCGGAATGGACCGCGCTGGTCACGGGCAAGGATTCCAAGATCGCCTCGGTCGCCGACCTCAAGGGCAAGCGCGTCGCGGTGACCCGCGGCACAGATCCGCACATCTTCCTGGTGCGCGCGCTGCTTGATGCCGGCCTCTCTGAAAAGGACATCACGCCGGTGCTGCTCCAGCACGCCGACGGCAAGACCGCGCTGATCCGCGGCGACGTCGACGCCTGGGCCGGCCTCGACCAGATGATGGCGCAGGCGGAAGTCGAGGACGGCGCAAAACTGTTCTTCCGCAAAGCGGACGCCAACACCTGGGGCATCCTCAACGTGCGCGAGCAGTTCCTGAAGGATCACCCGGACGTCGTCCGCCGCGTCCTCGCCGTTTACGAAGAGGCCCGCAAATATTCGCTGGCGAACTACGACGAGCTGAAGAAGACCTTCATTGCCGCGACCAAGCTGCCGGAGGCCGTGGTCGACAAGCAGCTCAAGGAGCGCACCGAGTTGACCCACAGCCGAATCGGCGCCCCGCAGCGCGATTCGATCCTCGCCGCAGGGCTTGCGCTGCAGCAGGCCGGCGTAGTCGATGCCAAGGTCGACGTGAAGGCGGTGCTGAATTCGCTGATCGACGACCAGGTGCCGCTGCCGACGAATTGACGATCCGTAGCCCGGGTGGAGCGCAGCGCAACCCGGGGTGGCTCTAACCGCCCCGCGAGACTGTCCCGGATTGCGCTGCGCTCCATCCGGGCTACGAAGCTTCGACGAATTGAGCTGTCGTCCCGGGCAAGCGAAGCACGACCCGCGACCCATAACCACAGGCTTTGGTGGCGTGCTTCGCTGCAACCGCTTGCTCGCGCCACAACAACTCCCTGTGGTTGATGGGGTGG
>NZ_PSRR01000421.1 GCF_004296405.1 Bradyrhizobium sp. Leo170 | reverse complement strand
TCCTGCCTGGCGCGCGCCGACAGCTTGGTCGGATCGCGCCGCTTGGCCACATGGGCGGGGTAGGTCGAAGGGGCGATCGGCAAGACCCTGCAGATCGGCTCGACCCCATACGTCCCACGTTGATCGTCGATGAAGGCGATCATGGCTTGGACCGGCGGTCGAGCTCCGCCGTCGCAAAATAGGCGCTCGCCTTGCGCAGGATCTCATTGGCGTGCCGAAGCTCACGGTTCTTCCCGTTCCAGGGCCTTCAGCTTCTCAGCCATGTCGGTCGGAACGCCTGCCCGCTGTCGACCTCGGCCTTCTTGACCCAGTCATGCAGCGTCTGCGGCGTGCAGCCGATCTTGGCCGCAATCGAGGTCACCGCCGCCCAGCGGGACGGATGCTCGCTCGCGTGATCCAGAACCATCCGAACCGCACGGGCCCGGACCTCGGGTGAAAATCTGTTCGTCGTCTTGCTCGTCATGGCTCCATCCTCTCAGGAGCTGGAGCCTCCGGCAAACCCGGGGCGGTTCAAGGCCACGCTCGGCCAAGCCTTGAAGGACCTTAGAAACCCGACTGCGGAGCTCGGGCAGTCTGCGCAGAAGCGAGCTACACGTCTGCGTGCGCTGAGTGCGTGGCTTAAAGAAAATGCCAGGGGGACCATAACCTGGCGTGTTAACGGCGCTGGCAAGGAGCAGTTAACGCTGGACAACGATGTGCTAACGTTCCAACGCAAGCCTCCGGTCGCGCGCTGCGGCCGGAGGTTTTTACTAGAACAGGACATGCTTTGAGGCTACTCACGTTTCGAAAGCGCACAAGCCGGTGTGTGCCGCACGTTAGCCAATCAGAAGATCGCCCGCACGGGCGCGCGTCGGCAAGGCTCCGTCACCAGAAACTCCTCGCGCTTGGCGGCGCTGTTTGTTGTTTACGCTCACCGGCCTCTTGGCTAAGCCCAAAAAAGGCCGCCGCAATCAGCCAAAGCGGAACTGTCCACCGCCATTACCTGAGAAACTGCCAACATTGCGGAGCCGAAGATGTCTGCTGCCCGCGTAGTGCGACGCAGCTCTCCTGGTGCGACACCACAGACGAGCGGTCTGCGAGGCCTGAAGGGCTGACAATGCGTGGAAAGATCATGATGGTTTGAGCACTGTCGGCGTAGATGAGCATTCACAGTGTGTTCGTTTCTCAGCCATGGATCCGTGCGCTCGGTATTCCGTATGTGGATGTCCGATTGCCGCCTCAATGTCGTAAATCCGACGGAGCTGCCGGGGCAATTCCGCACGAAATGCTGTAGGTGGGCATGTTCTTCTCGTCCAACGAGGCGCAGTCGAGATTTTGTGGCTGGCACGGCGATTGCTGATGAGCAGAGACCACCGGATGGGTGGGTGAAGATGGTCGCAGCCGGACTTTAGTGTTCCCACGAATGAGAGGTTTCAGCAGACGGCTTGCAAGACGCGCCATTGCGGGCCAAGCCGCTGCCCCATCCCAAGTCACACAAACGTGCTTCAGTAATGAAGCGACGCGCCCGGACCCGAGCAGAATTTACACGAGCGCCAACGTCAAGAACTTACACGAGCTCAAAGAGACTTCTATGGAAATGCTGGACCTCATCGGAATTGGCATCGGCCCATTTAACCTTAGCCTCGCAGCGCTTATTGAACCTACTCCGCTCCGCGCACTTTTCCTGGAGAAGCGAGACGCACTCTTTTGGCATCCAGGCCTTGCGCTGCCGAACAGTCGCCTACAGGTGTCGCCGCTCAAGGATTGCGTGACCCTGGTCGATCCTACTAGCCCATATTCATTCCTCAACTATTTGGCACTGCATGGTCGGCTCTACAGCTTTGTCAACAAGCGCAATGCTTCAACGTCCCGGCGGGAGTTCATTGAGTATTACCGGTGGGTCGCAGGGCGACTCAATACGCTCCGCTTCTCCGAGGAAGTCAAGGATGTTGTTCCTTTTAGGGATGGCTACCGCATCAGCACGAATACAACCACATACTTGGCGCGCGCCGTTGTTGTCGGCGTTGGCGTAGAGCCCAAGATCCCGGCCTGTGCCAGATCTTTGCTATGTGACACCGTCTACCATGCAGCCGACTATCTCGAGCGGCAGCTACCGTATGCAGCCGAGCATGTGCTCGTTGTGGGAGGCGGTCAGAGCGGGGCTGAGATCATCGAGGATATTCTTACTCGTTCTGTATCCACCCAGATCACGTGGGCAACGTCGCGTTCGAACTTGTTTGCCATCGACGACAACAGTTTCGTGAATGAGGCTTACACGCCCGCCTATAGCCGTCGCTTTCACGCTCTACCGCTTCAGCAACGCCGGAACATAGTCGAGGGCGAGATGCTTACGAGCGATGGTATTTCTGTCGATTTGTGCAACCGCCTATATGAAATGCTGTACGAACGCAGCCTGGATGGCACGCTGGCCGACCGATTTCGTGTGTTGTCCAGCGTAGTCGTGAAAGACGTCACGTCCCACAACAAGCGCTGGCGAGTAGATCTAAATGAGATCGCAACGCAGCGAAATAGCTGCATCCTCGTCGATCGTATAGTGCTTGCTACAGGCTTCCAGCCACGTACGCCGCCCTTCTTGCAGGCCCTCCTCGAAGGCGCGTGTATGGAAGACGGCCTGCCCGTACTCGGCCCGGACTACGCAGTCCGCTTCAGTCGGCACATGCCAGGACCAATATATCTACAAAATCAAAGCCGCGTGCAGCACGGATTGCAGAGCGCCAATCTATCTTTGGTCGCGTACCGCAACAGCCTGATTATTAATAGCCTCCTCGGCCGACCGTTCTATTTGAATACATCCGACAGGCAGATGATTGAGGTTTACGCACCTTCGGACACGTCTGAACGAGACGCCGGTGTGGTTGCGATGCCATCAACCCGACTGGGTAGCATATGAACGGCGGTTCGACCTCACCGCTGCGGGGCCGGATTGCGGATGGAACGGCTAAAGCCGCCGACCAGCTTTCAGGCACGCTCGACTACCGCGCCTTTGCACCATTTTTGATTGCCTCCATTATCATTGCAGCAGCTTACGGCACTAGCTTTCTATTGCCGGACTACATGCATGCGCTCGGAACGGATAGTGGAGCCGCGGGTCTTATTATTTCCAGCGGCATGGCTGCGACTCTCGTTTCCTGTTGCTTGGCAGGCTGGCTGGCAAAGCGGATAGGCCTATTGCCCACGTTGACTGTCGCCTCGCTATTTATGGCCTTAGCCATGCTGGCCTTTGCCGGCGCTGCCCTCGATAGGCGAGCGGCGTACGGTGGAGGATTACTGGTGGGCTCTTCTTGGTCAGTGTTCTTCATTCTGGCACCGCTGCAGATCATCCGCCATCTACGTCCCTCAGCACGTATTCAGTATTTGACTGTCTTATCCGGATCACAAATGGCTGGGCTCGGCCTAGCGGCTCCACTTGGTCACTTGCTTGCAAAATACACTGGTTCGCTGGCCACGATTTATGCGGTGCTTGCGATTGCGTGCGTGATCGCAGCCGCCTGCGTAGACCTTACAAGACGCGCGATGTCGAGGCTATCGGCAGTGCCGATGCCGGATGTCGAAATTACACTGGCCGCGACTACGACACTGCTTCAGAAGTGCACAGCACTCCCCATCGCCATGATTGCGATTTCAGCCTGCATGTTCGCGGGGCTGTCCACATATCAGAGCGCGTATTCCGCATCACGTCACTTGAATTCCGATCTGTTCTTTCTCGTTTTTACTGCTACGAGCGTGGTACTACGCTTCTCGGTCGCTCACCTCATGGGCAGCCTGCCGTTACAGCGACTGGCGCTCACGCTCATCCTACTGACCGCTGCGTCTCTGGTGTTGTTCCTTCTCAATGGTGGCAGCACCTCACTCTATATCGCGGCCACCGTCCTCTTTGCCGCCGGCTATGGGTTAAGTTATTCAACCTTGAACACGATAGCCGTCAATCTTGCCGGCGAGCACGGCGTCTCCGTGCCCACTACCTCGCAGATCTTTACGCTCGCATACTTCCTCGGGCTCTTCGGCTTTCCCCTGGTCGGAGGGCAGTTGGTCCGTGGATTCGGCCCTGACGTGATGTTGCTGAGCCTATTGAGCGCGACCGCTCTTAATGCGGTGCTAGCAAGCCGCCTGGGGTAAAGCACAACTGATCCGTCTCATCTTACGAAGGAGCTCACACATGCTGACTGAGGCACAACAATCGAAATGGCATAAGGATGGATATCTTCGATTGGAACAGTTCTTCGATCCAGCCACGCGCGACAAGATTTCTCGTTTCGTTGAGGAAGTCGCACGTTGGGATGTAAGCTCCGACAAGTGGATGTTGTGGTTCGAGAAGACGAGTGACAGCCGCAAGATTATCTCCAAGGCCGAGAACTTCTTAGACTACCATGCCCCTCTACGGGAGGCGCTCCTGGCCGATGGCCGCATTCGTACAGCGGTCGAGACACTCTTGAATGAGGAAACACGGATGTTGAAGGAACTTCTGATCTTCAAGTATCCGGACAGCGGCGGATACCGCCCACATCAGGACATCTATCATATCCCGCACAAGATACCCGAACGCATGGTGCACGCAATTGCATCCATTGCCGTGGACGACTCGGACCCGGGTAACGGTGGGCTTTTCTTCACGCCAGCTCGCCATAAGGAAGGAGTGTTTCCGATGGATGCCGGCGGCGTGATTCGCCCGGAGATCGCCGAAACCTTCACATGGGAGCCGGTGCACTTGAAGGCTGGCGATGCTTTCATTTTCGACGATTATGCGCCCCATTACTCACTGCCAAACAAGAGCGATCGGTCGCGTCGTGCGATTCACTTGGTGTTCCAGCGCGCATCCACTGGAGGTCCGACACGCACCGAATACAACCGCATGAAGCGCGCCTACAACCCACCAGAGGAAGCGGTGGCGGATCTTGAAAACCTGAAGATTCCCAATGGCATATTCTATCGCGACTGATAGCCACGTTTGAGGAAGACCAACGTGTACACGAAGCAGGCCGATCATTCTCTGATGCGAACCGAATACGGCGTTCTGGTCTGGCGCCTTTTGGAGCATCTCCCGGAGGGTCTCAGCCCAGCATTTGGCGCTTCAGTCGTGGAGCTCGCTCCAGGCGATGCGGTCGACCCGCACGATCATCAGGAGCACGAACTTTGGGTGCTGATCTCTGGTCGTGGAGAATTCGAAGTCGACGGTCAGGTCCGTGAGGTTAGCGAAACGACCTTGTGTTACATGTCGCCACATCAGACGCACACTATCCGTAATATCAGCCAAGACAGCGCTCTCAAGTTTATCTCGATTTGGTGGGATTGACGTGCGCACCTATTTTGTCTGTCCCGCGCCGCCTTGCCCTAACGGCAAACTACATCTGGGTCACATCGGCGGCGTGTATTTACTCGCTGATATTTTCGTCCGCTTTCAACGCATGACCGGCCATCGGGCCTACTACATCACTGGCTCAGACGAGCACGGCACATATACGCTCGAAACGGCACGAAAGCTCGGCCAATCCTTTAGCGAGGTCGCAGAACGATACATTCACCAGATCTTACAGTGTTTGCGCGCCGTGCAAATTACTCCCGATGTGTTCGTGCGCACATCTAGCGCGATTCACAAGGAAAATGCGCTAGCTATATTCCGCGAGCTGCAAGGGGCCGGCTACGTCGACGTACGGCAGGGCGTCCAACTGTATTGCGACCATTGCGATGAGCTCGTTACGGACTCGCTCGCAACTGGCCGTTGCCCGGCTTGCTCATCGCCTTGCGACAGCAATCTGTGTGAGAACTGCGGGCTGGCTCTTCAGCACGACACAATCCGTGACGCACGGCACGTCACCTGCGGCCGCGATCTTGTGCTAAGACCCATCACGCAGGCCGTGTTCGACATGCCACGTCTCGCTCGCCCACTGCACGAAGCCATTGGAGAAAGCACATGGCCCGAGCCGATACGCGCCAAGGCGCGCGCTTGGCTACACCGGGAGGTGCGCGGCTTGCCGATGACCCGCCATTTCAGGCACGGTGTGGAGGTAAAACAGCCTGACTCTCTGATCGGCCAAACGCTGCTTACATGGTTTGAGGGCCTCTGGTGCTTCGACACCGGAATTCGCGAGCAATGCGCCCGCGCCGGTCTGGACGCAAACGCGACGTTGCACGACCAGAACACCGAGCTTCTTTTCTTCATGGGGCAAGATAACCGCTTCTATTACACGCTAGGTGTGGCCGGCGCTCTGCTCGCGCGCGGCTACCCAATTCCCAAAAATCACTCCGTCCAGGATTTCTACAAGCTGGAAGGCGAAAAGTTTTCCACCAGTCGTGATCATGCTGTTTGGGCCGATGAAGTGGCGCGCGAGGTGGGGCCAAACGTACTCCGTTATGCACTGGCGCGAGTGGCCAAGCCGTTTGGAACCGACGCAAACGATTTTGATCTCGACGGGCTCATCTCGGCAGCCTCACGCATTCGGGTCTGGGAAGATGCGTTACGCCGGTATGCAGAAAACGCACGCACAGTA
>NZ_PSRR01000420.1 GCF_004296405.1 Bradyrhizobium sp. Leo170 | reverse complement strand
CGGCCTAGAGCGTTTTCGAGCGAAGTGGACACCGGTTCGCGTGAAGAAAACGCGTCAAAACAAGAATCTAGAGCTTCGGTTCTGATTCCATCAGAACCGAAAATGCTCTAGACGCCGGTCATGAAGCCGTAAGCGGGCCACAAACATTTGATGCGTGATGAAGCGGCCCCCTGCCCGCTCTGGCGGCGTCGCCGTGGACCGGGTACATCATCCGCACAATGGCGCATCACGAAACGGCTTATCGGCCCGATATCGACGGGCTGAGGGCAATCTCCATTCTGCTGGTCGTCGCTTATCATGCACAGCCTTGGCTGGTGCCAGGCGGCTTCATCGGTGTTGACGTCTTCTTCGTCATCTCCGGCTTCCTGATCACGCGGATCATCCTGACGAGGGTCGATGTCGGCACCTTCTCTTTCGCCGATTTCTATGCGCGGCGCGTTCGCCGCATTTTTCCAGCCCTCGTCGTCGTGCTCACCGCGACCTATCTGGCCGGATGGTTCGCGCTGCTGCCCGATCAATTCGTGCTGCTCGGCGAGAACATTGCCGCCGGCGTCGCCTTTGCGGCCAATCTGTTCCAGCTCAGGCAAACCGGGTATTTCGCGCCTGCCGCCGCGGACAATCCGCTGCTGCATCTCTGGTCGCTGGGCGTCGAAGAGCAGTTCTATATCTTCTGGCCGCCGCTGATCCTTCTTCTCTCCGCAACCGCAATCCGCGGCCGATGGATCGCGGTCATCGCGCTGGTCTCGTTTGCGTTCAGCCTGAGCATCTTCTTCGGCTACCAGACCGCCGCGTTCTACTCACCGCTCACACGCGCCTGGGAGTTGCTCGCGGGCGGACTTCTTGCCCACCTGGTCGTACGGAAGAGCGTTAGCTGGGACAAGCGGATCGGCGAGTATCTTGCCCTGGTGGGCCTTGCCGCGATCCTTGGTCCGGCGCTGCTGCTGGATCGCACCAGCGCGTTCCCGGGCCTCTACGCCCTGCTGCCGGTGTTCGGCGCGGTATTGCTGATCGCCACGCCGAATTCGGCCGTGAACAAGATGCTGCTGTCGAACCGACCAATGGTATGGATCGGCCTGATCAGCTATCCGCTTTATCTCTGGCATTGGCCGGTCCTGTCCTATCTCGGCATTCTGCGCAACGGCGTGCCGAACGTCATGGAGATCTGGGCGGCGGTCGCCGTCTCCGTGATTCTTTCCTGGCTGACATTCCGCTTTGTCGAAATTCCGCTTCGCCACTACGACCGGGCAGTCAAGAGACTAGCGCTCGGTCTCGCCCTGGTGGGCATTGCCGGTCTCGTGACCATCGCCGCGGCCGGATTCGATTTTCGTTTTCCTGTGGAGGTGCAGGCGATCGCGCGGACCCAGGCCAAGGACAATGCGGGATTTAGCGATAAGTGTTTCCTCGAAACGCCGGGCGCTGAATTCAACGCTGACTGCATCGAGCAAGGAACGCAGCCGCTCGTATTCTTGTGGGGCGATTCCACCGCGGCCGCGCTCTATCCGGGCTTGAAGGAAGCAGAGGCCGCGAGCGGATCGTTCCGGCTGGCGAGGTTCAGCGCACCGGGCTGCGCGCCGATCCTGGATTCGGGCGCGAATGCGCGCTGCGACGAGGTTCATCGCATCGCGTTCGGCCTTCTTCAGTCCGCGCATCCGGATATCGTGCTGCTACATGCCATGTGGGGCACGAACAACGATCTCGACAAGTTGCGCGAGACGATCGCACGGCTGCGCGCCAGCAAGGTCCGGCGCATCGTGATCCTGGGTCCACTGCCGGTCTGGAAGCGAACGCTTCCCCATACGCTCGTCAATCACTACCGGGCTTGGCACGAGATTCCGGAGAGGATCGCGGTGGGTGTATCGGGCTTGGACAATGATCAGCGGATGGAGGCTTTCAGCAAAGCCGAAGGAATCGAGTACATCTCGGCCTGGCATACGCTGTGCAATGCTGCGGGCTGTCTGACCGGAATCGGGACCAACGCCAACCAGGTG
Organism: Bradyrhizobium sp. Leo170; assembly: GCF_004296405.1. Lineage (GTDB taxonomy): Bacteria > Pseudomonadota > Alphaproteobacteria > Rhizobiales > Xanthobacteraceae > Bradyrhizobium. The sequence continues at coordinate 4,517 of NZ_PSRR01000420.1, read as the reverse complement.
CTGATAACCGATATCGTGCACCTCTCCGACGCCGGCTCGAAGTTTCTGATCAGAGCGATCGGCAAGGAATTGCTACCGTTTCCACCGCGCCCGTGAGGACGGCGGCTTCGGCCTGTTATGGTAAACGATCTCTTCCGATTGACGCGGTGTTACTCTTTTGTCACCTCGGTGGAAATTGGGACTGCCATAACTTGAGATGCTTGATTCCGGAGGCAACCTTTGCTGCAGTCGAATGAGGCCGAGGTGTGCCATGAAATGGATGAAAGAACGCGATCTCCTGATCGCTCAGACAATGGCGTTCGTGCAATCGGTGACCGGCAAGAAGCCCGACGCCGAGTTGTTGTCGCCGGCCACCGAAACGACCGTCCGCGCGACCATAACCACCGCCGTGGTTAACGTCGAAGCCGTGCTCGCCGAGCCGACAGCGATCCCGGTCGCCGTCCCGCCCAAGCCCGCTCAGACGATGCCCGCTCGGACAATGCACCCTGAGGCAAGGCCATCTCAGGCGAAGCCGCCTCAGATCGCGGGTCTCGACCTCCCCGCCGATTTCCAGTCCGAAATCCGTGCCCGGGTGGCAAGCTTCCGCGCGCACCAGGAGCGGTTCACCCGCGAGCGCGAGGAATATTGCCGTGCCACCATGGCCAAGGTCCGCGCCAGCCTCGGCGAGGGCACCTAGCCGCCCCGCTCCACCGAATAGAGTAGTCCCCCGACTGTCCCGCTAACGTCTTGGCGGTCAGAGCCAGGCCCATACCAGCAGCATATTGGCCACGGAGGCGACCAATAGCGCCACAGTGAGCGTGACATGCACGCGTTCGCTGGATGTGTGCAGAACCGTTGTCATGGCCTGGACCATCCGGCGATTCTAGCACCGGAGTCTTGCGGATTCTTTTTTGCGGGATTCACCACTTATTAGGGACTCAAGACGGGGTGACGGACGCCCTCACCTGGGCGTGAAACAAGACGGTTGGCGATGCTGAAACTCGGGGGGCGGGGTTGGCGTTGACTGCCTTTGCGGAGCCAAGAATAAGGATGCCCTACGCGCTGTTTTCCAAGGAGGCCAAGCTGAGCAAGGCCTATCCGACCGAGGCGGATGTCTGGAAGGTCGCCAGGAAAAGCGGCCTGGTCGTCGACGTGGCGACAGAGGACGACAAGGCCGCCCCGCGGCCGGTCCTGGACAATGATTACGAGATCAGGCCCTGCCAGGCGGAGCCGAACGAAGACCCCGCCAAGAACAAGGCCGATGCCGAACGCGAGGCGCGGATCGAGCCACAGCTCTCGCCGCCCGAGCCGCCGCAGGAAGAACCCTTACGGCGTCGCGCTCACCAGTGAGGCCTGCTCCGAGGCCAGCGTCACGCACGCCTTGCGCCGGTGCAATCCCCTGATCGCGCCGGTGACCTTGAGCACCTTGCCAACCCCGCAGGCCGGATCCTGAACAAAGGCGACTTCGTAGGGCGCGAGAATCAGCGGCTCGGATTTCAGCACGGTCTGGGCAAGGCATGGCGATATCGCCGCAGAGAAAATCAACCCTAACGCAAAAGCACGCATGTTCGTATGTCCACCTGGCCCGGCGGCCGGCATAATAAACCATCGAGGGTGAAAGTTCCGTGCACTGCAAAAATTATTTTTCGCGGTGCCGGTAGCCCTGCAGCAAAAGGGCCGGCGGGGAAGCCGGCCCTCGCCCCCGCGGAAACCCGCGATCAGTATTTGGAAGCGACCGGCCCGCCCCAGCCGAAGCGGTAGTTCACGCCGACCTTGACCGTATGCTCGTCGTCCCGGAAGCGGGAGCCGACGATCTCGGCCGGACCGGAGGTGAAGGTCGTGTGGCCGAAATTGTAATACTGGTACTCGGCCTTGGCCGACCAGTTCGGCGCAAACATGTATTCGAGACCGGCGCCCACGGTGTAGCCATTCTTGCGGTTACCGTCGGTCGTGAAGGGCTGCGGCACGCCGGCGAAGGCGACGCCGATGTTGCTGTTCTCACGCCAGGCATAACCGCCCTTGGCGTAGAGCAGCGCCGGGCCCCAGGTGTAGCCGATCCGGCCGGTCACTGAGCCGAGCTGGTCGGTGTTGCCCGTTACCACCGTTCCAGCGGGGAACACGAAGCCATTATTGCTGGCGCCCGTCAGCCAGCTGTATTGCGCCTCGACGCCCGCCACCCAGTTCGGCGCGAACTGATAGTCAAAACCGCCCTGCACGCCGCCCAGGAAGCGCGCGTCGCTGCCCAGCAGATTGTTGCCGTCGGTGAAGCCGCCGCCGATATGTCCGCCGATATAGAAACCGGTCCAATTGTAAACCAACGCCGGCGCCGTATAGGCCGGCGGTGCCTTGGTATAGGGCCGTGCCGGCATATCAGCCGCAAAAGCCGGGCCGGCGAATGCGGCCAGGGCGACTGCGCCAAGCAAACACTTCTTCATGGTAGTTCCCCATTTACTCACGTCGCGACATCCATCCAAACAACGTGACTTCAATTAGGTTGCTTTGGGGCACCGCCAGAGCATCACGTGTTCGTCACCGTGACAGCGCCGCAACATCACCCGTTGGTTCCATTGCATGGAAGAATTTTCCTCCGGTTAATCCGGAGCCGGCCACCAGAACGGATGTCGAATCTGACTAAGCCGAGGTTCAACCCTCGCCGAAAAGTGATCGGATCCCGGTAACCCTCCGGCCACCGAACCGGCGCTACCGCGACATGTTCTCTAGCTCTGGAAATGGCGCGTAGGTCGCGCCGGCGCAAGGCTCGGCGGCATTTTCCATCATACGGTCGAGCCGACCATCGACGTACACGATCGCGCGCTCCCGCGTCGGCCGATAGGCGCCGTCCGAGTCGCGGGCGCTGAAACGCAGGCAGGTGATGTAGCGCAGCCGCCCGCCCACCGTCCGCTGCACCGGCTCGGCCATGGCCGCGTCCCGCACGCCGGTGGGATCATTGAGATAGGTGTGCATGAACGCCACGGTCTCGACGCGGTAATTCTTCGGATACGGCTGGTCGGCGACACCGCGGTCATCGGTGAAACTGATCGACCTGTTGTCGTCGCTGCTCAATGCGGAGCAGGCCGCGAGCGCGATCGGCAACAGCAGGATCGCCGTAAGTCTTGCTTTCTTCCCCAAGTTCCTTTCGCCCCAAAGTCGACTGCATCGGTCCCGGCGGTTTCTTAGACTGGCTAGCGGCGAAAGGGAATTCGGATCTCGGCGTCGGCTCAATGCACCATCCCACGGCCATTGGGGATGCAATGGCCGTGGGTGGGCCTGATATCCGCCGGCGCGGTGGGGCAATGTGGATCAAAACCGCGGCGGACGGACCAGTCGTGAAAGCCAGGGTTCAGCCGCGCTTGGCGGGCCGCACGATGTGCTTGACCGCGACCTTCGGCGTGACATGCGTCTTGATCACACCGATGTGCTTGTGGTGGCCATGATGGCGGACGTAGCGCTGGTGCTTATGATGGTGGCGCACCATCTTGGCATTGGCATTCAGCGCCTTGGGCTTCGCCAGCTCGGACTTGATCACCGGCGCGTGGGTCGTCTTGCCATAGTTGCCGGCAAACGCGGGCGCGGCCATCACGGAAACCGCAAGCAGCGCCGCGGAAATGGTCTTGAGCATGGTTGTCTCCTCTTCCAGGGATCGCTGAGACCTCCGGTCGGATGGCCGGGCTCGCCGATCAGTGACGATGACCTTAAGTCGGCGGCGCTGAACCCACGCTGAAACGCGCGGACGGAATTCGTTCATCTGCATGACATCCTGTTCATGTCCGTGACTGCGTCACGTCAGTGACCCGTCACGTCCGTGGCGCCTCACGTCTGCGAGGCGTGAGTTTCAAAATGGCGTGCCGAAGCGGGAATGTTTCGGAGCACCGGGTGTTCAAGGAAGCGGGCCGCGGTTATAGGATCGCCGGGCTGACCATCAGGAGAGAGGCATGCAGAAATTCGCGATCAGGCTGTTGACGCTCGCCATGTTGTCGCTGACGCTTGCGGCAGCGCCCGTCGTTACCGCGGTCTATGCCGCGCCGGATAACGATCCGCCCCCGCCGCCGCCGCCCAAGGGCAAGAAGAGGTCGGAGATCCGCCCGAGCGTCGAACAGGCCGCCTTCGAGAATGGCTATCGTTCCGCCTATGCCACGATCTACGACCGCCACGATTATGCGAACGCGATCGAGCAATTGAAGGCGCTGCACCGCGACGACACCGCCGCCGTCGCCAACCTGATCGGTTATTCCTATCGCAAGCTCGGCGACTACAAGCTGTCGCAAGTCTGGTACGAGCGCGCGCTGAAGGCCGATCCGAACCACGTCAAGACCTGGCAGTATTACGGTCTGTGGCAGGTCGAACAGGGCAACCGCGACCAGGCGCAGTATCATCTCAACCGCATCGCCCAGCTCGCCGGCACCAACAGCGAGGAATACCGCTCGCTCGCCGCCGCACTGGAGAAGCCGCCCGGCACCGGGCTGGTGTATTGAGGCCGGTGCTCCGCATTCGTCCCTTCTCCCCTTGTGGGAGAAGGTGGCGCGCATGAAATGCGCGAC
>NZ_PSRR01000419.1 GCF_004296405.1 Bradyrhizobium sp. Leo170 | reverse complement strand
CGTGCGCGAGGCGCGCGTCTCCGATGTGCGCGGGCATTTCCTCGGCACCAACCGGCACAAGCGCAAAGAGGCGAAGGCGTTCACCATCGATGCATGCCATCGGCTGGGCTGGGCGCCGTGCGATGACAACGCTGCCGATGCGCTCGCGCTCTGGCACTACCAGGCATCGCTGCTTGAGCCGAGGCTCGCCGTGCAGACCTCACCCCTCTTTCGCCGGAGGATCGCATAATGGCGCGTATCCGAACGATCAAACCTGAATTTTGGACCGACGCGCGGACCGGCACGCTGCCGGAATTTTCGAAATGCCTGTTCCTCGGACTGCTCAACCATGCCGACGATTATGGCTTGCTCGATTTCGACCCGATCGAGTGGCGGGCGAAGATATTCCCGTACCACTCCGACACCACTACGGGAGCAGTAAATGCAGCTCTGATCGACGACCTCTTGCCGCGCGGACTGGTCGTCCTGTTCGCAGTCACGAACGATGAAGAGGACGAAACCAAACGGTACCTCTTCATCAAGAATTTCCACCGGCATCAGGTCATCAACAAGCCTAGTAAGCCGCTGCTTAAAGATTGGAAAAGCGGCGACACACCAGTGACTTATGCAAGGCGCCAGGGCTTCGAGCATCAGACGATTGGCCCCGCCGATATTGGCTCCGATCGCCCCTCACTCCCGCACAGCTCCGGTAGTGCTCCCGTAGCACTACCGCCTGGAAAGGAAAGGAAAGGAAAGGAAGGGAAAGGAAAAGAACAAGAGGCCGCGCCTAGCGGCGCGCGTTCTGGCGATCTTGAGCTTGGACTCGCGGAGCCAGCGAGACCGCCACCCCGCACCGATCCGGAATTCGACCTGTTCCGTCGAGGCAAGGATGTCCTCGGCGAGAACGCAGGCGGTCTGATCAAGCGATTGCTCCAGGCGAAGGACGGCAAGATCCCGATGGCCAGAGCGGCGATCGAACAAGCGTCCATCAAGCAAAACCCGCGCGAGTACATCGGCGCGATCATTCGCGGCAGAGAGGACGACGACAAACCGAGGGTGATCATATGACCGACCACGTCACGCTCGATCAGGTGCTGCGCGGATTCGCGAAGGTTGGATTCGATCCCCGCAGCCACCGCGGCACCAAGAACATCCGCTGCCCGAGCTGCTCGCAATGGCGGCGAAAGAAGATGCTCAAGTGCATGTCGATCCGCTGCGAAGCCGACGAATTCTTTTTCCGGTGTTTCCACTGCGATTTCCATGGGAGCTATCGCTATGACGACGCTCGCGACGCATCACGTCGAGTTCTTCGAACGCCGGGGGATATCGCCCGAGCTGGCTACAAGGTTCGAGGTCTATACTGGTGCCCTCGTCGGTAGGGGTAAGGACAAGACTGTCGTTGCGAATGAGCGCGGCAACATCATCGTCTATCCGTTCCTCGAAGGCGGCGCCGTCGTGAACGAAAAATATCGCGCCGAACGCGACGGCGAGAAAGTGTTCTGGCACCGCAAGGGCGGCAAGCGCACGTTCTGGAATGCCGACGTGCTCGACGATCCGGCGCTCGAGTCCGGCCTGCAATCGCTGGTCATCACCGAGGGCATCGAGGACGGCATGGTCGCGATCGATTGCGGCTGGCCGCTGACGGTGTCGGTGCCCGACGGTGCACCGCCAGTGCCGAAAGATGGCCGCCTGCAACCGCTCGATCCGCAGACCGAGGCGAGCGGCGGCAAATTCGAATTTATCTGGATCAACCGCGAGCGCTTGGGCCGCGTCAAGCGGTTTATCCTCGCAGTCGATGACGACGGTCCGGGGCAGCGCCTCGCCGCAGAGCTGGTCCGCCGCCTAGGCGTTGTGCGGTGCATGTTCGTCACCTTCCCGAAGGGCTGCAAGGATCTCAACGAGGTCCGCAGCAGGCACGGCGCGGATGCGGTCCACGAGGTGCTGCGCGGCGCTAGGCAGTACCCGGTGCGCGGGCTGTACCGGTTGTCGGAATATCCTGCGCTGCCAGCCCTGCAGCCGCTGTCGCTCGGCTGGCGTATCTTCGACGGGATTTATCCGGGCAACGGCTGGATGAAAATCTTCCCGGGCGAATTCATCGTGATCACCGGAATCCCGAGCCACGGCAAATCGACGTGGGTTCTCAACCTCGTCTACAACATGGCCCGCGATCACCACTGGCGCGCGTGATCTTCTCGCCGGAAATGCCGACGGTGCCGCATCTTCGCGACAAGCTGCGGCGCATCATCTCCGGCTCGATGGTGCCGGACGTAGAGACTGATCGCTTCATCGAATCGTTCTGCACCTTCATCGATCACGATCCGAACGATGCGGAAGACGACGACATCACGCTAGAATGGATCATCGAAAAGGCGCGCGACGCCGTGATGCGCGACGGCATCCGGCTTTTGATCATCGACCCCTGGAACGAAGTCGAGCACGCACGTAAGCGTGACGAGACCACGGCGGAGTACATCGGCCGTGCCATCCGCATGCTGAAGCAGTTCGGGCGGCAGTACGGGGTCGTGGTGATCGTGCTGGCGCATCCGACCAAGGACATCTGGGAGCGCGGCAGGCAGAGGACGCCGACGCTGTACGACATCGATGGTTCGGCGCACTGGTTCAACAAGCCGGACCACGGCATCGTCATCGAACGCGATGCGGTCGCCAACGAAGCGACCGTGCATATCGCCAAGGTAAGATTCGACGAGACCGGATATCGCGGCGCGATCAAGATGAGATTCGACATCGCCTCGCAGCGCTACACGCAACTGGACGAGAACGTGCAATTGGAGTTGGTCACATGAATCAGATGCTGCTGAGCCGGCGGGACGATCCGCTCAAGTTCAACCCGCTGGAGGACATCGAGATGGAGGACATCGCGCCGTCGGTCTGGAGCGGACCGCACGTCGGCAAGCGGCTGTCGGAAGCGATGCGAACGCTGCGCATGCTGCCGATGCGCGCGGTCCAGGGCTACTGCGGCGCCTGGCCTGCCTACGCCTACGAATTCGAGGATCTTCTCGCACAGCACGAGCAAGGCGAGCTGGAGAAGACGCAGCGCATGCAGAACCGCGCCCGGCTGTTGCCGAGCTACAGCGACGTCACGCGGATGGAGGCGGCGATCTATTGGCCCGCGCGCTTTCTCGGCAAGGCGGACTGGCTGATGCGCGCGGTCAACATGGTCGCGCTGGCGCATTCGCTGGAGCGCGATGCCGGATGGGTTGCGGCGCAATGCGGCGGCTACGCCGACACCTGGCGCGATCGTCACGACAAGGGATGCGAGGTCATCGCGCGCGGTCTGGGCACCGCATTCGTGCCGGTGTTCTGATGGCAGAGGATTGGCGGATACGGGCCTATTACGCCAACCGGCCAGCGGAGGCGAAGAATCACGGCGAGCTGGCGCTGGAGACGTGGCACCAGGGCGACGTCAGCAAGGAAATCAAGCTGATGGTGTTTCACGACCGCACCGACATCGCCTATGTCGATCTGGTCGATTGCAACGCGCACACGACGATGCGGCTCTATCGCGACGGCCGGGGCGGATGGTCGCCGAGCCGATCCGCCGCGTGGGCGGGCGGAGGCAAACGATGAGGGAAGCCGAGATCGACAGGGAGGAATTCAACGGCCTGTTGCGGCAGTTGGCGCCGATCATTCGCGATTATCTTCAGGACGCGCAGGACAAACGCGGCCCCGATCCGATCAACAGTTTCACCGTGTTGAACGCGCTCGCGATCTGTGCCGCTCTGCCGCTCAACGGCGCGCCTGATGAGGTTTACGATTGGTTCATCGAGGCGCTCGATACCGCGCGGTGCGATCTCGATTTGCAGGCGCGCCTCAATGGTCATTGAGTTCGATCTCGCGCGCGGCGCCGAGCGCGGCTATTTCATCGCCTTCGGCGTGGCGGCGGTCTACATCGCGACGGCGCCGAGGGGCGAGGCTCCTCGCTTCGAGATCAGCGATCAGGCGACGCTGCACATGGAGGACACCAACCCGCAGCCGATCGTGGGTGGTGCCGATCCGGGCACGCCGGCCAACCCGGTGCGCTCGCTGTGGCAGACCGACAGCCTGGCGCTGCGGCTGATCCTGCCGGTCAACTGGACGCTGCGGCGTCCGGGCATGGTCGCGTGGGTGCAAGGCGTGACGTGGTGACTGCCATGGCTGACACCGACAGGAAAGACCCGCCGCACCCGGCGGGTCAGAATCTCGCGGAGGGGTCGAAGCCGACCCCGACGCAGGAAGAAAACGATCTCGCTGCGATGGGCGAGCACGTCATCGAGAAAGAGCCGGACGGCAGTCCGCTCGATCCCGGGGTGCCGTATCCGCCGGAATTGCCGAACCCACCCGAACGCGGCGTGCCGGTCATCGAGACCATGTCCCCAACCACCGGCCCGCTGCCCGACGTCACCCTGCAGATCGACGGCTACACCTTCAGGCCTGATGCGGTGATCGTGTTCGACGGCGCTCCGCAGACAACCACGCTGGTCGCCTCGACCCGGCTGACGACATCGATCGTCGGCTTTGCCGGTGCGGCTGGCAGCTATGGCGTGCTCGTGCGCGACGCGGCCGGTGACAGCAACGTCGTGCAGTTCACTTTCACCGAACCGGTGGAAGGCGGTGCCGCCGCTGGCCGGCGGCGGCGATAACCAGAGGAGATCAGGTCATGACTGATGCGAAAGAAGCGGCCAAGAAGGCCTACGACCGCGAGCATGAGCAAAGCGAAAAGACCCGCGCCGAGGGCAAGGAGAAACTGTCGAAAGGCAAGCCGACCCCGACGCAGGAGGAGAACGACCGCACCAAGATGGGCGAGTACATCCAGGAGCACGAGGAGGACGGCAGCGGACCCGATCCGCACGCGCCGAAGCCGGAGCAGCACAACCACAAGACCCGGCACATGGAAGCGGGACAACGCGACCGGAACTATCAGACCAGAACGAGCTGATGGGTGCTTGGGACCTCCTGTCGCGCATCGCAAGCCGGATCATCAAAGGCGAAGGCGACTATCGTCCCGGTCCATGGCGTTTGCCGGTCACTGGCGGCTGGCTGCCTGTCGGTGTCGGCGAAAACTGGAATTGGTGGCAGCTCGGGTACAGCCCGATCAGCCTGTCGCGGTCTGCGATGGTCGAGGCGTGCGTCTCGGCCTATTCGCAGACGGTCGCCATGTGCCCCGGCGACCATTGGCGGCTCAATGACAAGGGCGGGCGCGACCGGGTCAAGACCTCCGCGCTCGCCCGCATTCTGCGACATCCCAACGACTACCAGACGATCAGCGATTTTCTGCTGAACACGACGCGCTCGCTCTACACCGAGGGCAACGCCTATGCGCTGGCGCTAAGGAACGACCGTTACGAGATCGATGAACTGCACCTGATGAATCCGGCGCAGTCGCATCCGCGTCTCGCCTACAACGGCGAGATTTTCTATGCGCTGCATGGCAATGACGTCATCGCCAAGCGCCTGGGCGGAGAAGCCGGTCTCTTGGTGCCACAGCGCGACGTGCTGCATATCAGGCTGCACACCAATAGTCGCGCGCCGACGCCGCTGGTCGGCGAGTCCCCCATCGTTGCCGCCTATGAGGACGTCGGCGTCGGCGCCGCGATTTCGCGCCAGCAGGCGGCGTTCTATCTCAACGAGGCGCGGCCGAGCGCCGTGCTGTCGACCGATCTGGTGCTCGACAAGGATCAGGTCCAGGCGCTGCGCGACCGCTGGAACGACCAAGCCAAGAACCTGCATCAGGGCGGCACCCCGATCCTGACGGCGGGCCTCAAGGTGCAGCCGTGGTCGGTCGGCGGCCGCGATGCTGCAACGGCGGAAATCCTCAAGCTCTCGAATGAGCACATCGCGCTGGCGTTTCGCGTGCCGCTGCAAATCCTCGGCATTGGCGGCACCAACTACGCCTCCACCGAGCTTTTGATGCAGAGCTGGATCGCCATGGGGTTGGGCTTTGCGCTCAACCACATCGAGGAAGCATTCGGGCTGCTGTTCGGCCTCAAGGGCCAGCCCGACGAATACGTCGAATTCGATACCGCCGCGCTGTTGCGCTCGGCGCTCAAGGACCGGATCGAGGCGCTCGCGCGCGGTGTCCAGGGCGGCATCTATGCGCCCAACGAGGCCCGCGCGCAGGAAGGCCTCGACGCCGTCGACTTCGGCGACGAGCCGCGCGTGCAGCAGCAGGTCGTTCCGCTGTCCGCTGCTGGCGCCATCCCGGCCGCGCCGGGACCGCAGGCGCCGCCATCCGCTCCGCCAGCACCAGCTCCGCCGCCGCCTGAGAAAGGCAACCGCGATGCAGTCCAACGGGAAGTCCGAAACCTTTTTAGAACCGCCGACCGCATCGGAAGACGCCGACTGTCTTCTTGACGCGTGGCGCGAGGCGCTCGCCCACGCGCTCGATCAGGAGCGGCGGCAATGGCTGCGCGAGCGCGAACTGATCGAAGCCAAGGCCGAGGCGATCATTGCGACGCTGAAGGCCGAGGTCGCCGTGCTGCAGGAGCGCATCACGATCCGGCTGGCCGAACTGACGAATGGCGCCGATGGCGCACCCGGACCGGCGGGGCCTCCCGGCGAGAAGGGCGAGCAAGGCGAGCGCGGCGAGCAAGGTCAGCGCGGCGAAGCCGGCC
>NZ_PSRR01000418.1 GCF_004296405.1 Bradyrhizobium sp. Leo170 | reverse complement strand
GGGGTCAATATTGCAGGCCGAATGACAGAATGGGCCCGGGCGATATGTTGAGTGTCAGCCATGTCGATAACGTACACCACCGTACGAACGACGTGGTGCATTCCGGCGCCGGTCTGGGCCAGTGCGTCGGCTATGATCGCCAGTGCGGCCTTGGCCTGCCCATACGCATCGCCGCCGAGTTGCGGCGGGCGGGCCGTTGTACCGGATACAAATACTTGGTTTCCAACTCGGACGGCTCGCGAGTATCCGTACGTGTCTTCAAAGGCATATCCGGACGAGATGTTCTGCCTTAACAACCGAGTTCTCCTGCGTTGTTGGTGGATAAGCGTAGGTGAATCGCGACGGCAGTCGCGTGCGTTCGAGCGCAACGGCGCATCGCTTGTTAGCAGAACAGGCGACGGTCAGGAGAGTGACGGCTACAGTGCAGCAAACTCGTTCAAGGCATCGACTACCAGGGCCATAAAACGGTTGCCGCCGCCGTGTCCAGCGTCATCGAGAATGTGTAGCCGGCTAGTCGTCCATCGACGCGACAGCTGCCAGGCGGTGATCAATGGGCCGCTGACATCGTACCGCCCGTGGATCAGAACGCCGGGGATGCCCTTCAGTTTAGGAGCATCGCGGATCAATTGGTCCTCTTCGAGAAAGGCCGCGTGGCGCCAGTAATGTGTAACAAGCCGGGCAAACCGCAGGCGGAACTCCGGATCCTGATAGCGCGCGTCTGGTGCATGACCGGGCGTCAGCGAAACATGCGCATTCTCCCACGCGCACCACTCGCTTGCCGCACGGTCGCGGAGCGCCGGATCCCCTTCCGCGAGCATCGTTGCATAGGCATCGACCAGCGACAGGTGCCGCAGATGATGGGGAATTGCATCGGCGAAACGCTCCCATTCCCGCGGGAAGATTCGCCCAACATCCTCCGTAATCCATTGCACCTCACGGCGCGAGGTGGTGGTTACGAATCCCAAAACCAATGCATTCACTCGATGGGGATGAGTCTGGGCATAGGCTAGGCCGAGCGTGGTGCCCCAGGACAGACCGAGAATGGTCCAGCGGTCCACGCCGAGCATCACGCGCAACATCTCAATGTCGGCAACCAAGTGCATTGTGGTATTGGCACTTAGGTCAGCGTTGTGATCGCTCGCCAGCGGTCGGCTCCGCCCAGACCCGCGCTGATCGAACAGCACGGCGCGATAGAGGCTCGGATCAAAGAAGCGACGCTGCCCCGCCGAGCAGCCCGAGCCTGGGCCACCGTGCAGGAACAGCGCGGGCTTGGCCTCGGAATTACCGCAACTCTCCCAATAGACCTCATGCCCGTCTCCCACATCGAGCAAACCACTCGCGTATGGTTCGATTGGCGGGAACTGCACCGACATTTGCGGAATCCTTTGATTTCAGGGACAGTATAGCAGCGCGTCAAAGTCGATCGACGAAACAACGGCGCATGAACATGAGGAGCGGGGGCGTTACAACCGCTGGCGGTTATGCTCCACGTTTAAACTGTCGAGCGACGGCGGTCATTGTCTGCGGAAAACGAGGCCGTATGAGGAGAAATCATGGAACTGGCATTTCGAGGGATCTTCCTGACCAGCAAAAATCCAGAGGCGGGGGATTGTCCGAGGATGCGCGCTCGATCGCGTAGAGCTCGTCGATCTGACGCAAGGCGTCTGTTGCCACAGGTGATCCGGTGGCCTCGGCTACGTCGTAGAACTTGCGGCGGGAGGGACTCCAAGAGGCGGCGGGAGTGATGCGCTCCTTGTCGGCCAGCTGCTCGAAGCCGGCGAATGCGTCGACATGCAGGATGCCTCTGAAGTCGGCAAGATGCGCGACCGGACGCTCAGCCTTGGGGTCCGGGGCGAACAGATGGACTGCAGCCGGAGGCTCAGGTCCACCCCATGGCCGCTGATTGCGGGCGTAGACCCAGAGCCGGCCCGATGTACGACGTCAAGCATCTGATCGGCAAGAGGCCACGCTGATGCTTGGAACCAGATGACACGATCGATCAATCGCCGCGCTTCACGACAAACTGGACGCGTTCTCCCGCAAATCGGGTCTCGTGGTAGACGATCGGACGCTTGTCGCGATCGACGTCGACACTCTCGACCGCGAGGATCGGCGTCATCGCGGACTGTCGCAGGTGTCGGACCTCGTCCTGGGAGGGGTTGCGTGCAATGACGCGGGTCGTTTCGCGGGTGTAGTCGTGGATGCCGAACTGGGCGAGCGTCTTCGTGATCGACATGGTCTGGCGATAGACCGCACCGAAGCCCTGAAACCGGCGGGCGGGAAGATAGGTGTCGCCAATGCTGATCGGTATGCCGTCCGCTTCTCCGATGACCTGAATGAAGACTGACATCTCGTCCTCGGCCATCTCCAGTGCCGCGCAAGCCCGAGCGTGAGCCTTGCGCTCGCTCACCTCCAGAAGCGTGCGGCTGGGCTCGCGACCCTGGAGCGCGACATTGGTGCTGAAGCGCGTGCGCTCTCCGATCTCGTAGTCGATCATGCCGGGGACCAGATAGGAGCCGCCGCCCTTACGCTTGAAGATGATGCCGCGCTGGACGAGGCCCGCGATGGCCTGGCGCGCGGTGTGGCGGTTGACGCCGAAGCGCTCGGCCAATTCGTGCTCGGACGGCAAGCGTCCGGCACCGTCAAATCGTCCGCCCTGAATGTCCTGCAGAAGCGTTTGCTCCAGCTGTTTCCACCGGGGCTCTTGAGACTCCGCAGATAGTTTGGGCCGCATCCGGATTACCACTCGAAATCAGGGTTGGTCAGGGCTCCCGGCCATGCTTGTCCTAACAGGGCCCGCATAGCCACAAGCCACCTGCCGAACCCTGTGGGCAAGAAGGTCAGATTGTCATCCAACTGTAGCAAAATCTGTCTAGACAGATTTTGGCCGCAAGTCGAGAGGGCTTGCGCCGGACAGGATGGAACAGGAATGGCAGCGATCAGCCTTGACAGGCTATCGAAAGATTATGGCGGCCCTCCTGTTCTGGATGCCGTTTCTCTCGACATCGAGGACGGTGAATTTCTCACTCTGCTCGGGCCGTCCGGTTGCGGAAAGTCCACGCTTCTGCGGATCATCGCAGGCCTCGAGGCACAGGATTCCGGCAACGTCGTCATCGGCGGGCTCGCGGTCGACGGGCTGCGCCCGAAGCAGCGCGGCGTCGCCATGGTCTTTCAGTCTTACGCGCTCTACCCGCACATGACGGTCGCAGCGAATATGGCGCTGCCGTTGAAGATGCGTCGCCTGAGCCCCTTGCAGCGCTTGCCTATCGTTGGCCGTCTTCTTGCGGGAACGCAAGCCAAGGTCCGGCAGATCGAAGAGGACGTGCGCCAAACCGCGAGCGCGCTCGAGATTGAGCATGTCCTTGGCCGGAGGCCCGGTGAGCTCTCCGGCGGCCAGCGTCAGCGCGTCGCCGTCGGACGCGCGATGGTGCGCCGTCCGTCGGTATTCCTGATGGACGAGCCGCTCTCCAATCTCGACGCCAAGCTGCGCGTCACCATGCGCGCGGAAATCAAGCAACTGCATCGCAGACTCGGCGTGACATTTGTCTATGTTACGCACGACCAGGCCGAGGCGATGACGCTCTCGGACCGGGTCGCCGTGATGCTCGACGGAAAGCTTCGGCAGGTTGGCCGGCCGCTTGAGATCTATGCCGATCCGGCGGAACGGCGCGTGGCCGAGTTCATCGGCTCTCCGAAGATCACCATGGTCGAGGCGCGCGTCGGCGAGGGTGGAGGGATCCACGTTGGTGGCCACATGCTGGCGATCGAAACCGGCCGGCAGCCGGGCAGTTCCGTCGTGCTCGGCATCCGGCCGGAAGCTTTCACCCCGGTCGCTTCGGGCGGACGGGGAGAATTGCTCGCCGGACGGGTGCGGCTCGTCGAACACCTGGGTTCGGACCTCTATCTCCATCTCGACGCAGAGGGACAAGCTGAACCGGTGATCGCGCGGCTGGATGCGGAGCGGGCGCCTCATGTCGCTGCCGGCGAACAAATTCATCTGGCGGTGCGCGCCGAGCGGGTGCTGCTGTTTGCGCCCGAAGGACAGCGAATCCGAACCTACGCCGACCGCCGACCTCCCGCCGCCGTCGTCGACACGAACGTTGCGGCCAGACGCGGGCATGCGCGATGAGGATGGTGATCGGCGCGCGGTATGACGCCTCATTAGGCCGATCGGACACCGATCCGCCGGCCAAGGTACTGCCGGCGCGCAGACCAGGGGAGGCGCTTGCAGCCGTCGCGCTCACCGGTCCCGCGACAGTGCTGCTGCTCATTCTTTTCATTTTGCCGGTGGCCGCCATCGTTGCCATCGCCCTGACCGATTGGCAGTTCGGGACGACGAGCTTGCATTTTGTCGGCTTGACCAATTTCGAGGGGATATTCGCTGATGAGGCTTTCGTCGCCTCGCTGCGCAACACGCTCGTCTACGTGTCGATCGTGATGCCGGGCACCGTGCTGGGGGGCCTTGCTATCGCGCTCTTGATCGAAAGCGGCAGCACCCTGCGTGACTTCTATCGCGCCATCCACTTCCTGCCATTCATGGCAACGCTTGCGGCCATGGCGATCGTCTGGGAAGCGCTGCTCCATCCCACCATTGGCCTCGTCAACAGCACATTCGCAGCGGTCGGCCTCCCCACCGCCAACTGGCTGCGTGATGAGGCGACGGTGCTGCCGGTGCTCGCCGTCATCGGCATCTGGCAGAATCTCGGCTTCGCCATGGTGCTGTTCCTCGCTGGCCTCAAGAGCATTCCGCAGGATCTCTACGACGCGGCTGACATCGATGGCGCCGACCGATGGCTCGATCGGTTGATGACCGTGACGCTGCCGATGCTGGGGCCGGTTGCCATGTTCGTGGTCATTGTCGTGGCGCTCAGGGCCTTTGAAGTCTTCGATACGGTGCAGATCCTGACCCGGGGCGGCCCCGGTCACGCCTCCGAGGTGCTGCTTCACACGCTCTATCGCGAGAGCTTCGAATTCCTGCGCGCCGGCTATGGCGCCGCCATCACCGTCGTCTTCCTCGTCATCGCGGTAACGCTCACCTTGATTCAGGCCCGCCTGATCGACAAGAGGGTACACTACCAATGAGCCGGGCCGGTTATCGTCTGCCGTGGCCTGCGGCCATCGCGCGCCATGCCCTCCTGCTCGCAAGCGGCGGGCTTATGCTCCTTCCCTTTGTCTGGATGACAAGCCTGTCATTGAAGCCGCCGGCAGAGATTTTTCGAACCTCCTTTTCGTTATTGCCCGAGCACTGGTACGCGATCGAGAATTACGGGAGGGCGCTCACGGCGGCGGCGCTGCCGCGCTACATGGCAAACGGCGCTCTTGTCTGCGCCGCGATCCTGGCGCTGCAGATCCTGATTTGCGCGCCTTGCGCCTACGCGCTCGCCAAGCTGGAATTCAGGGGGCGCGACCTGCTGTTCGGCCTCGTCCTGGTTGGCCTCTTGATACCCCACCAGGTGCTGGCGGTGCCGCTTTTTATGCTCGGCTACAGCCTCCGCCTCCTCAACAGCTATGCTGCGCTGGTCTTCCCCTTTGTCGTTTCGCCCTTTGGCATCTTCCTGTTCCGGCAGTTCTTCAGATCGATTCCCGACGACGTGGTCCATGCCGCGCGACTGGACGGCCTCTCCGAGTTCGCGATCGTCTAGCGTATCATGCTGCCGATGGCGATGCCGGCCGTCATTGCCTTCTCGATCTTTTCCGTCGTCTCCCATTGGAACGACCTGTTCTGGCCCCTGATAGCGGTGAAGTCGCCAAACCTGATGCCTCCGGCGCTGGGCGTTGCGATCTTCCACGGCGGCGAAGCCAGCACCGAATACGGCCCGCTGATGGCCGGCGCCGTGCTCGTGATCCTGCCGCTTGTGCTTGCTTTCGTCGTCGCCCAGCGCTGGTTCATCGAAGGGCTGACCTCGGCTTCCCTGAAATAACGATCTGGCGGAGCGCGCGATGCGGATCTCTTTGGCAATCTCTTTCGTCTGTGGGCTGATCGGTCTCGCCACCACCAGTGCACAGGCCACCAACCTGCAGGTTCTCTATGCCTTCGACCGGACGACGGCTCAGGCACATCAGGAAATCAAGGAGCGTTTCGAGAAGGAGAATCCGGGTATTACCGTCGAGTTTCTCGCCGCGGCGCCGAACTACGAGGATGCCTCGCAGAGCATCATCCGAAACGCCATGATCGGCGATCTTCCGGACGTGACCTTTCAGGGTCTCAATCTTGTGCGCGGCCTGGTTGACCGCGGCATCGCCGTTCCGCTCGATCCTTTCATCGCAGGTGACGGCGGCGCCGACAAACTCGGCTACGACGCCGGCATGCTGCGGGTTGGCAGTGTGAACGGCAAGACCTTCGGCATTCCCTTTGCGGTCTCGACGCCGCTCCTCTACGTGAACGCCGACCTGGTGAGAGCGGCCGGCGTCGAGATGGATGCCTTTCCGACGCGCTGGGAAGATATCGTCGCGCTCGGCAAGAAGATCGACGACCCCGCGCGCAACATCATCGGCTTCTATTTCCAGTGGGACATCACCGGCAACTGGATGTTCCAGAGCCTGCTGTTCGCCAACGGCGGAAGCATGATGTCGTTCGACGAGAAAGCGATTGCCTTCGATCAGCCCCCCGGGCTCGC
>NZ_PSRR01000417.1 GCF_004296405.1 Bradyrhizobium sp. Leo170 | reverse complement strand
TCAGTGGATGTTGACGCAGTTGTCCCGGGTTGCGCTGCGCTCCACCCGGGCTACGAGTTAAAGCCGCTTGATCGCGACCACGTCACTGCCTGCCGCCTTGATGCGGGCGATGGCCTCCGTGGCGTGCTCGATCACGGTTGCCATGTGATGCGCATTGGCGTGCACGATCGTTGTGGCATCGCGTACGATGGCGACATGGCCCTTCCAGAAGATCAGGTCGCCGCGCTGCAGCTTCCTTGCTTCCGTCGCGCTCAGCTCGCGCCCGAGGCCCTCCTGCTGCATGTCGCTGTCGCGCGGACAGCCGGTGCCGGCGGCGGTCAGCGCGACCTGCACCAGGCCGGAGCAATCGATGCCGAGGCTGCTCTTGCCGCCCCAGAGATAAGGCGTCCCGATGAAACGTTCGGCCACAGTGACGAAATCATCCTCGATCGCGTCGATGCCGCCGACATGGCGGCGCGGCAGGTGCCAGCCTTCGCGTGTCACCGCAAACACGCCGTCTTCGCGCGCGACGTTCAGCCGGGCGCCGAGCGGCAGCGTCTCGACCGGCGGCAGCTTGATCGAGGGGCCGGGAAAGGCGAAGGTCCGCAGCGCCGTCACCTTGTGGGTCGGCGCGGCGGAAGGTTTTGCCAGCGCGGCATCGGGCAGCCAGCCGACATAGCCGTCGCTGCCAAGCTGGGCCCAGGCGAATCCCTCGCCGTTGCGGTCATAGATGGTGACGCGCTCGCCCTTCAGGGCCTGCGTCAGCAGCGTGGCGTCGGAGCGTGGCGCTTCGCGGAGCGGCGCGAGTGCGTGCGCGATCTCGAACTCCTCGCCGGCAACGAAGCGCTCAGCGATCACCTTGCCTTCGAGGTATTTCGCGGCGATGTCGCCGCGGGAAGGTGTCAGGCGCGGATCATCCATAGCGCTGGCTCAACAGTTTGTAGATCGCGCGCGCCGCCTGGCATTCGCCGCCTTCGGGCCGCGCCGGTTTCGCGCTGGGAGTCCAGCCGTAGATATCGACATGCAGCCAGCGTTTGGCGTGCTCGACAAAGCGTTGCAGGAACAGCGCGCAGGTGACCGAACCGGCGAACGTGCCCGACGGGGCGTTGGTGATATCGGCGGTCTTCGAATCCAGCCAGGCATCGTAGGCAGGCCATAGCGGCATGCGCCACAACGGATCGTGCTCGGACTTGGCGTGGGCCGCAACTTCCGCGGCTAGCGTATCATCCTGCGTGTAAAAGGGCGGCAGGTCCGGCCCCAGCGCCACGCGCGCGGCGCCCGTGAGCGTGCCGAGGTCGATCAGGAGATCCGGCTTCGCCTCGTCGGCGAGTGCCAGCGCATCGGCGAGCACCAGCCGTCCCTCAGCGTCGGTGTTGCCGATCTCGACCGTCAGTCCCTTGCGCGAGGTGAAGATGTCGAGCGGGCGGAAAGCGTTGCCCGCGACAGCGTTCTCGACCGCGGGGATCAGCACGCGCAGCCTTATCTTGAGCTTCGCATCCATCACCATCTGCGCCAGCGCGAGCACATTGGCGGCGCCGCCCATGTCCTTCTTCATGATGAGCATGCCGCTCGATGGTTTCAGGTCGAGCCCGCCGGTATCGAAGCAGACGCCCTTGCCGACCAGCGTCACCTTGGGGTGATCGGGGTTGCCCCAGGTGAGATCGATCAGCCGCGGCGCGCGGCTCGAGGCCATGCCGACGGCGTGGATCAGCGGAAAATTCTGTCGCACGAGCTCGTCGCCCGTGATGCAGTTGAACGTGGCGCCGAACCGCGACGCTATCTGTTCCGCCGCCTGCGCCAGCTCCTGCGGCCCCATGTCGTTCGAGGGCGTGTTGATGAGGTCGCGCGCCAGGCATGCGGCCTCCACCATGCGCGCCAGGTCTGCCGCATCAACGCCATCCGGCGGCACCAGCCGCACGTCGGGCATTTCCGCCTTGCGATAGCGGCGGAAGCGGTAGCTGCCGAGCGCAAAGGCGAGTGCGGCGAGCCGCGTATCGTGCGGCGCATTGGCGAAGCGGTAGACGCCTGATGGCAGCAACCCGGGCAGGCTGCCCGGCCGGAATGGATCACGCGACCGGCTTGCCTCATCCTCAAGTCCGAACAGCACCTGTGCGAGCGAACCGTCAGGCGCCGGCAGCGCCAGATATTTGCCGGGCTTGGCCGCAAAGCCATTGGCCTGCGCGAACTGCCGCGCATGCGCGGGAAGCGTCTCGCGGATCTGCTCCCAGTTCGATTTCGTGACGAAAGTGATGGGAATGGCGTTCGATGCGGATGCAGTTTCGAAGATGGATGGCATGCGACTCTCATCAAATGGCAGGGGCGCTGATTCTTGTTTGAGCGTGCTCTTATCGGAAAACCGGTCTCCACTTTTCCGGAGCACGCCAGTTAACCAGACGTTAGGGTTAACAGTCTATTGCTGGTGCATTCGGCTCGATCTTTTCGCGCGATATTGTGAGTTAAAGCGCTATGCGTCGACAGTCCAGTCTTGCCCGCGCGCTCGCGTCGGCTGCCCTTTCGGCGCTGCTGGCGGCAAGTCTTGGCGGCTGCCAGACGCTCTCCGATGTCGCGGGCTCGCTGACCCCACGGACGAGGACCGCCGCCGCAGCTGCGCCGGATGACCCGCGCCGCGCCGTCGAATTCTATGGCGAGCGCTATCGCGCCAACCCGAAGGATGTCGAAGCCGCGATCGGCTACGGTCAGGCGCTGCGTACGACCGGACAACGGGCGCAGGCGGTCGCAATGCTGGAGCAGGCCACCATCGCCAATCCCGGCAACCGGCCGCTGCTCGCGGCCTATGGCCGGGCGCTTGCCGACAACGGCAATGCGCAGGCGGCGTTCGACGTGCTGAGCCGCGCGCACTCACCCGACAATCCCGATTGGCGCATCCTGTCGGTGCAGGGAACCACGCTCGACAGGCTTGGCCGGCATGACGAGGCGCGCCGCTATTATGCGAGCGCGCTGCGCCTCGCTCCAGACGAGCCGTCGGTGCTGTCCAATCTCGGCCTGTCTTACATGCTGAGCCGCGACCTGCCCAAAGCCGAAGAGAATCTGCGCCGCGCCTATGCGAGCAGCCGCGCCGACAGCCGGGTGCGGCAGAACCTTGCCCTGGTGGTCGGCCTGCAAGGGCGGTTTGCGGAAGCCGAGAATATCGTCAAGGCCGATCTGCCGGCCGACGAAGCCGCCGCCAATGTCGCCTACCTCCGCGACATGCTGAAGGGCCGGGACAATCCGCGGACCGCAGCGGCGAAACCGGTGCCGATCGTCGCGCGCGACGACTGATCCGTCTCAGGCGGTGTAGCTTAAGATCCTCTCGGGGGCCGCACAATCGGTTCAGTGCATCGCCGCCATGACTTTGATGACGGCCGGGCCGAGAATGACGATGAAGAGGCAGGGCAGGAAGAACAGGATCATCGGCACCGTCAGTTTCGGCGGCAGCGAGGCGGCTTTCTTCTCGGCCTCGGCCATACGCATGTCGCGATTCTCCTGCGCCATCACGCGCAGGCTCTGGCCGAGCGGCGTGCCGTAACGCTCGGACTGCTGCAGCGCCAGGCAGACCGATTTCACGCTCTCGAGCCCGGTGCGCGTGGCGAGGTTTTCATAGGCCGTCTTGCGGTCCTGCAGGTAGGAGAGCTCCGCCGTGGTGAGCGTGAACTCTTCCGACAGCGCCACCGATTGTCCGACGATCTCGGTTGCGACTTTCCTGAAAGCGACTTCGACCGACATGCCGGATTCGACGCAGATCAAGAGCAGGTCGAGCGCGTCAGGAAAGGCGCGCCTGATCGAAAGCTGACGCTTGGTGATGGCGTTCTTCAGGAACAGCATGGGCGCCTGCAGCCCGAGATACGCCGCGCCGAGGCAGATACCGATCTTCGTCAGCAGTGACGTTTGCAGTTGCGCGATTACGAAAACATACAGTGCGGCGCCGACCAGAATCACGATCGGCGTCAGAGCGCGGAAGAACAGAAAGGTGACATAAGGAGCGTTGCCGCGATAGCCCGCCATGACGAGCTTCTCGCGAGCGCTCTCCTGCGCCACCCATTTGCTCAGGTTGAAGTCTTCCACGACCTTGGAGACCATCTGCTTCGGCGCCTGCCGCAGCGACGCCTTTTCCGATTTGGCCAGCCGCTCGCGCTCGCGCTGGCGGATGCGCTCGCGTTCGCTCGCCACTGCCTTCATTCGCTTCTGCAGGTTCTCGCCGGCGAACAACGGCATGATCAGCGAGGAGCAGGTCGCGCTCACGGCGATCGCCGCGAGCAGCATGGTCATGAACCTGACGTCGTGGAGCTTGCTGGCCAGAAGATCAATCATGCTTCACCCGTCAGAAATCGAAATTGATCATCTTCTTCATCACGAAGATGCCGATGCTCATCCAGACCAGACAGGCTACCAACATCAATTGACCGGTCGGATGGGTCCACAGCAGCGAGATGTATTGGGGCGTCGTGATATAGACGAGCAGCATAACGGTCGGGGGCAGTGCGCCGATGATACCCGCGGAAGCCTTGGCTTCCATCGACATCGCCTTGATCTTCTCTTTCATCTTCTTGCGGTCGCGCAGCACCCTGGAGAGGTTGCCAAGCGCTTCCGAGAGATTGCCGCCGGATTTCTGCTGGATCGAGACCACGATGCCGAAGAAATTCGCTTCCGGCACCGGCATGCTCTCGTAGAGGCGGGCGCAGGCATCGCCAAGCGGCATGCCGATGGTCTGTGTCTCGATGATTGCCTTGAACTCGCTCTTGAGCGGCTCAGGCGAGTCGCTGGCGACCACCTTGAGCGATTCAAACAGCGGCAGGCCGGCCTTGATGCCGCGCACGATCACGTCGACGGCGTCGGGGAGCGCCTTCAGGAATGCCGCTTCGCGGCGCTTTTTCAGGAAGCCGAGCAGCCAGCGCGGCAGTCCGAAGCCGGCGGCGAAGGCAATGCCTACTGAGCCCAACAGTCCGCCGCTGATCATGTAGGAGAGCACGAAGCCGATCGCTGCAAGGATGGCGGAAACGATCCAGAACTTCTGAGGCGTCCAGTCGAGGCCAGCCTGGGTCAGGCGCTTGCTCAGCGAGACCTTCGCCTCCTTCTGCCGGCGCGCGTCGAGCTCGCGCAAGGTCCCTTCGACCTGCTCGCGGCGCGAACGCTGGGTGCGTTCGGCCTGCCGCGTGGTTGCGGGTTCGGAGCGGCCGATGGAGGCGCGGCGCACTTCCGCCTGCTTCTCCCCCGACAGCAACGGATAGAGGAAGACCCAGCCGAGGCCGCCGACGGCGGTTGCGGCGAGGAAGGCGAGGGCGAGCAATTGCAGGTTCATCATCGGCTTCCTTATGCCGGCGGCGGCGCTTCGGCGGCGTCGAGCGCGGCGGCGAGGCGATTCTCCTCGTTATAGTAGCGGGCGCGCTCCCAGAATTTCGGCCGGCCGATGCCAGTCGAGCGATGCCGGCCGATGATCTTGCCGTTGGCGTCCTCGCCGACGATGTCGTACAGGAAGATGTCCTGCGTGATGATGGTGTCGCCCTCCATGCCCATCACCTCGGTGATGTGGGTGATGCGGCGGGAGCCGTCGCGCAGGCGCGCCGCCTGGATGATGACGTCGATCGAGGCGCAGATCATCTCGCGGATGGTGCGCGAGGGCAGCGAGAAGCCGCCCATCGTGATCATGGATTCGCAGCGCGACAGTGCCTCGCGCGGGTTGTTGGCGTGCAGCGTGCCCATCGAGCCGTCGTGGCCGGTGTTCATCGCCTGCAACAGGTCGAACGCCTCGGGTCCGCGGACTTCGCCGACGATGATGCGCTCAGGGCGCATACGCAGGCAGTTGCGGACCAGTTCGCGCATCGTGACCTGGCCTTCGCCTTCGATATTAGGCGGCCTGGTTTCCAGCCGCACCACATGCGGCTGCTGCAGCTGCAGCTCGGCGGCGTCCTCGCAGGTAATGATGCGTTCGTCGTGCTCGATATAGTTGGTCAGGCAGTTGAGCAGCGTGGTCTTGCCGGAGCCGGTGCCGCCGGAGATCAAGACGTTGCAGCGGACGCGGCCGATAATCTGCAGAATGCTCGCGCCATCCGGCGAGATCGCGCCGAACTTGACGAGCTGCTCCAGTGTCAGCTTGTCCTTCTTGAATTTGCGGATGGTGAGCGCGGGTCCATCGATCGCGAGCGGCGGTACGATGGCGTTGACGCGCGAGCCGTCGGCGAGGCGGGCGTCGCAGATCGGCGAGGATTCGTCGACGCGGCGGCCGACCTGGCTGACGATGCGCTGGCAGATGTTGAG
Organism: Bradyrhizobium sp. Leo170; assembly: GCF_004296405.1. GTDB lineage: Bacteria > Pseudomonadota > Alphaproteobacteria > Rhizobiales > Xanthobacteraceae > Bradyrhizobium. Next base: position 398 of record NZ_PSRR01000417.1, on the reverse strand, counting down.
AAGCTGCTGGTTGTCCCGAAAGCGGATGCCCGTGCGTTGGATCTTGCCGGCGACCTCGATGTAAACCGTGCCGGCGCCGTTGACCATGATGTCGGCGATGTCGTCGCGCGACAACAGCGGCTCCAGCGGGCCGTAGCCGAGCACGTCGTTGCAGATGTCGTCGAGCAGGTCTTCCTGCTCGGCGATCGACATTACGATGTTCTTGATCGCGATGATCTCGTTGACGATGTCGCGGATTTCCTCGCGCGCGGAATCGCCGTCGAGCTTGGCGAGCTGAGCGAGGTCGATCGCCTCGATCAGCGCGCCGAAGATGGTGGCCTTGACCTGGTAGTAAGTGTCGGATCGGCGCGTGTCGACGGTCGGCGCCGGCGGCGGCTTGGGCGGGGCGATCGGGGGCG